>NZ_CP039934.1:2846612-3153376 GCF_009792295.1 Myroides fluvii
TAAGGCATTTCCGCGTCCTAAAGGACATTGTCTAACAGATACGCTGTCTTTTGCGGGATTGTTAGTTGCCTTGACACTTGTTGGTGCTATTATATGGAATTTTGACAACTTTGACTGGACAGCACGTCAACTTGCTTATTTCTTCTTGAATATGACGTTGAGTTTGATTCCTTTGGTTTGGACTTTTCACTTGGTGTATCCTTATTTCGATCGTCGTCGTGTACAAAAAAGCAAATTGAAAACGGTAGGACGGGTGATTGCCACAGATCACGCGGGGAAAATTATACAAAATGATGCGCAACAGCGAGCGCTTATTGAAATAGCACATCAAAATAAACGCTACTTATTAGTAGCGAATCAAGTAGGATTGGCGGTTCATCCAAATGCCACAGTAGAAATAACGTGGAATAGTTTTTCCCAACTGTGTTGGATTCACGATGCTAAATAGTATGGAATCTTTATACGGGTTCAGCAATCAAAAATACTTTTTGATTGGATAAGGTGGTTGTAAAGAAAATATAGACATCACCTCCATCTTTGATTTTCCATTTTTTGCGTAGTTCGTCCACTTTTATTGGGAAATTACGCACGGTAACATTCGCTTTTTGTTGTTGTAAATATTCTTTGGCTGTAGCTTTATTATAAGGTAAATGATGCTTTATTTTAAAGCGTCTGCCCGAGAAGTCTACCAATTCCTCACTGGTGTATAATTGACTGTGTTGGTGCAGTTTATTTACTTTAAAATACGCGCTAATCGCATTGAATTTTCCCGTTTTTAACAAAGCACTATGGGGCTCGTACAAATAGGTTTGTGGTTCAGAAAAAGTAGCTTCAGATTCGTCCGACCAGGGTATTGAAGTAAGTTGTTGCTGTGTTTTGGTTAGGTTAACAGCAATTAACTGGATGGATCCTACATAGTCTTTATCGATAACCCACAACAATTCTTTTACCTCATTTTGCAAGGCTACAATGTGAATTTCTCGCACAAATTTAAGTTCGCTTAATCCTGCTTGGAGGTCTAAAAGCGGCGATGTTTTCATTAAAACCGTTGAGGTATGTGCTAAAAGTAAATCGAGGTGTTCTACAATATTAGGTGTACAATCACTCAAGAAAAAAACTTTTTCTTTCTGTTGATTTCTTCGAGCTGGATCCAGGTAGATATAATCAAATTGCTGCTTGCTATTGGCTAAGTATACTAAACTATCTCCTGCAATGCACGTAACATTATCCTGTTGTAATTGTCGGTTATTATGCTGTACAATAGCACTCAATTCAGGCTGTATCTCACAATGGGTTACCGCTTTGATGCGTTGTGCAAAATAGTAGCAATCAATGCCAAATCCACCCGTTAAATCAATTAAAGTATCGCCCTCTACTAAAGAGGCTTTATAAGCGGCACACTCCTCTGAAGACGTTTGTTCAATAGATAGCTTGGACGGAAAAACAATAGCATCTGTGTTATACCATTTCGACAACTTGTGTTTGGACTTCTGCTTACTCTCGATTTGCGTCAATATATCCGCCAGGGGAATAGCAGGAAAAGGATTCTTTTTAAAGGCCAAATCAGCTATATTATCTTGACCATGTGCTTTGATGTAGGCTTGAACTTCAGGCTGTAATAAAAGTTGAATATCCACTTATAATTTTTTGGTAAGTACTTGAATAAATCGAACATTGGGGAAAAATTCCTTGCCAATTACTTTTAAGCAGGTATAGAGAGGAACAGCGGCAATCATACCGAAAATTCCACTAAACATACCGCTCGCTAAGATAACAACAAAGATTTCCAACGGATGGGACTTTACGCTATTGGAGAAAATCAAAGGTTGGTTGACGACATTGTCAATCAATTGAACAATTAAAAATCCAATCATTACCGATATCGCTTTGGGTATAGTTACTTCGATAAAATCATCACCTATGTAGGTTAACATAGTGAAAACGACCGCTAAGATGTTGCCAATTAGAGGACCAATATAAGGGATGATATTGAGGATAGCGCATAAGAAAGCGATTGTTGCAGCTCCATTAACACCAAAAATAAGCAATACGGTTAAGGCTAAAACATAGATAACAAACATTTGTACACAAAGCCCTAAAAAATAGCGAGAGAGGAGGTTGTTGATCTTGTTGATGGAATTTAATACTTTGTTCTCGTGTTTTTTAGAAAACAGCTTTTTAAACTGATATTCCAAAACAATTTGATCTTTCAGAAAGAAAAAGGCAATAAACAAAACAGAAAATAGTCCAATACCGATATCGCTCAACATACTGATCAGTGTATTGAGGAGATTGGGAACAAAATCGAGGTTAAACTGTGATTTTAGATGAGATTCTTCTACAACTTTGTCTAAACTAATCCCTTTAGCATCTAGATAAAGGTCGATTTTGTGAATTAAACCTGTGAAATCTTGTTGTAGCTGTGCTGTATTTAAAACCGATAGATTCTTCGCTTGTGTGGTAAATAACGGTACAAACATAAAAGAAAAACCAATGAAAATCGCAATGAATACACTCATTGTCAGGCTAATTGCTAACATCTTTTTTACCTTGCATTTTTGATGTAGAAAATCTACTACAGGTTTACCTATTAAGGCTAAGACGAAAGCTAAGGCAATATAGATAAACAATGTTCGGATTTGATATAACAACCCTACGCTCAACGCAATCCCACTTAAAATGAGAACGGCGCGTATAATACCTTTGGAAATTTCTTTGGCTTTCAATATGCAATCATTTATTCGTTCGCGAATACAAAACTATGACAAGCAACAAGAGCAGCTGTTTCTGTTCTCAATCTTGTATGTCCTAAAGATACAGGTTTAAAACCTTTTTCTAAAGCTAATTTAATCTCTGTTAAAGAAAAATCACCCTCAGGCCCAACCAATAAGAGATAATTTTCTTGAGGTTGTATGCTGTTTTTGAGTAGTTCTTTTTCTTTGTCATCCTCGCAATGGGCAATATACAACGCCCCTTGATGATTTTGTTTTAAAAAATCTTTTAAAGTGATGGGATCATTTAATTTTGGCAGATGATACTGAAGGGATTGCTTCATGGCCGATTGAATAATCTTTTCAAATCGCTCCATTTTTACTACTTTGCGTTCCGAATGATCACAAATAATAGGGGTAATCTCGTGAATGCCTATTTCAGTTGCTTTCTCTAAAAACCATTCATAACGCTCGTTCATCTTGGTTGGAGCAACTGCCAAATGCAGGCGAAAAGGCGTTTGGACCTGGTCTGTATATCCCGTGATATCCGTTAAACAACTGCGGTCAGAAGCCAAGGAAATTTTAGTTTCAAACAAGGTTCCATGACCATTGGTAACAAAAAGGGTATCTCCTTCTTTTTTGCGTAAAACGCGTATAATGTGTTTACTTTCATCTTTGTCAAAAGTGAAAGTAGCTTGTTCCTTATCAATGGAGGGGGAGTAAAATAATTGCATAACGTAAGACCTTAAAATTCAATTCTAGCTTTAGATACAACAGAAGAGTCAGCAAAAAGGGATTCTCTATAACGGTAGTAGCCCACTATGCCAATCATAGCTGCGTTGTCGGTTGTATATTCGAATTTGGGAATATAGGTTTTCCACTTGTATTTTTTTTCTGCTTCTTGTAAAGTGGCGCGTATGCCTGAGTTTGCCGATACTCCTCCGCCAATGGCAATCTGAGTAATTCCCGTTGTTTCGACGGCTAGTTTCAACTTATCCATCAATATTTTGATGATGGTATGTTGAATCGAGGCACAGATGTCAGCCTTATTTTCTTCAATAAAGTTTGGGTTTTCCGCCACTTGTTTTTGTATGAAATATAAAAATTGCGTCTTTAAACCACTAAAACTAAAGTTTAATCCCTCCACTTTAGGTTTGGTAAAAGGATAGGCTTTTGGATTACCTTCCTTGGCATATTTGTCAATCAAAGGACCACCAGGATAAGGAAAACCCAAAATTTTTGCGGATTTATCAAAAGCTTCTCCTACCGCATCATCGGTCGTTTCTCCCAATACCTTTAAGTCAAAAAAACTATTCACTTGCACAATCTGCGTATGTCCACCTGAAATTGTCAAGGCTAAAAAGGGAAATGTCGGTTGATCATAGCCACTTTCTGCGATAAAATGGCAAAGGATATGAGCGTGCATGTGATTCACGGCAATCAGAGGAATATCCAATGCTAAGGCTAAGGATTTGGCAAATGATCCCCCTACCAAAAGCGATCCCATTAAACCGGGACCTTGGGTAAAGGCAATGCCATGGAGGTCTTCTTTGGTAATCCCCGCTTTTTTTAATGCAATATCGACCACAGGTACAATGTTCTGTTGGTGTGCTCGAGAGGCTAGCTCCGGAACAACACCACCGTATTCTTCGTGTATCTCTTGACGAGCTACTACGTTAGACCATACTTTATTATCCGCTAAAACAGCAGCAGCAGTATCGTCACAAGAACTTTCGATCGCTAATATATACGTGGGTTTTATGGACATGTTTAATTTAATTTAAAGCTAATTTATATCTTCGTTTTCTTGTCAATCACTCCTAAAAATTAATTAAATTTGTTGCTTATACTCAGGTAGTAAAGAAAAGAAGATTTTAAAGGCAAATTTAAAACATTAATAGTTATCAAAAAATTTAAAAAAATAGTTTTTCGCCTGCTTTTGGCTGTATTCTGCTTGCTAATATTGGCAATAGGGTCTATGATGTTACCTTTTGTTCAAAGCTATTTGGCACGCTATGCAACGGAAAAAGTAAATGAGAAATTTGGAACGGATTTCTATATTGATCGTTTGTCTATTGATTTTTTAGGAGTCATTCACCTTAGAGGAGTAGAGGCAAGAGATGATCATCATAATATTTTAATTGGAATTGATCATTTTCAAACGCGTTTGGCTGATTTAAATGCATTGCGAGAAGGAAAAGTATATTTGGGAACAAGCCGAATCAAGGGTTTGTACATGAATATTCACAAGTATGAAGGGGCTGAACTAACAAATTTAGATCAACTTATTGCCGTTTTTGACGATGGCCAACCAGGAGAAGGAAAGTTTCGATTGAAAGCCTCTCGTATCTTTATTAAAAATTCTCAATTAATTATCTCAGATGATAATACCAAGGTAAAAGTTGCCGTTGATTTTAGAAACCTACAAGGGCAAGTGGACAATTTCTTTATCAAAGGTCCAGAAATTTACGGTTTAGTGAAAAATGTGAGTTTCCAAGATCACTGGGGAATGAATGTACAAAATTTGACCGCGGATTTTTCTCATACTCAAACGAGTATCGGATTGAAAGATTTGAAGTTAGTAACGGATCAATCGGATATTGAAGGACAGCTGAACTTGAGTTATGAGCCTGGCGATATGAAGTATTTTGTCGATAAGGTAAAATGGGATTTTCAAATCAATAAAGCCAAATTAAATTCATCTGATATCAATGTATTTGCCCATGAATTTGCTTCCAATAAAGAAGTGTATTTCAAAGGGTACATGAAAGGGGTGATGAATGATTTTGTGCTAGAAGGTGCAAATTTGGTAGATGAAAATAATTCGCAAATTATTGGTCACTTTGCTTTCCGAAATGTCTTTGATGATCACCAACCGTTTTGGATGCGTGCAGATTTATCTCGTTTGCAAACGACACGTTATAATTTAGTGGCTTTAATGCCCGATTTACTAGGCAAAACCTTGCCTACAGCATTGGAGGGCTTGGGCTTGGTTAATATTGTTGGAAACATTGAGTTGACCAAGCGCACCTTAGATACGGATATAGAACTCGTAACTTCCATCGGAAAGGGAAATGCCAAAATAGCCATTCAACAGTTGAATGATCCAAATCATGCTACATATAAGGGAAATATAAAGTTAGATCACTTTGATTTAGGTCATTTTATCGACAATAAACAATTTGGATTGACCTCTTTTGATTTGTATGTAGATGGACATGGATTCAATCAAAAATCACTAAATACCTCAGTAAAAGGGGATATTTTCTCTTTTGTTTTCGGCAAGTATAAATACACCCAATTGGCAGTAGATGGGTTAATGAAAATGCCGTATTATCGCGGTCTATTACACAGTGCCGATCCCAATGCGAAACTCGACTTCAACGGAACAATTGACTTAAGTACTAAAGAAAAGAACTACGATTTCGTGGCCCAGATTGACTATGCCGATTTATACGCTTTAGGGTTTGTCAATGATACCTTATCTAAGTTTACAGGGGATTTCGAGTTCAAAGCGAAAGGAAATAACATAGAAGATTTAGAAGGAGTCTTTACAGTGAATAATGCCATTTACGACAACAGTAAAGACCATTATGTATTTGAAGAATTTTCGATTGAATCTACTTTTACAGAAGATAATGAGCGCTTGTTGAAACTAAATTCTAAAGAAGCCATTCAAGGGTACATCAAAGGAAAATTCTTATTTGGTGAATCTAAAATGCTGTTTACGAATGCTTTGGGTAGTTTGTATACGAACTACTCTCCTTATAAAACGAAAAAAGGACAATATGTTGATTTTGATATTACCGTACACAATCGCTTGATTGAGGTTTTCTTGCCCCAATTAACCTTAAATGAACGTACACACGTAGATGGAGAAATTGACAGTGATGAGAATTTGTTTAAACTCAATTTCGATTCGCCAAGTATTGCCGTGAATGGAGTGGAATTATTCAATATTTTGTTGAATGTCAATAATTCCAATCCCATTTACAATACCTATGTATCGATTGATAGTGTACACACGAATTTCTACGATATTTCTGATTTTAACTTGCTGAACTTAACCCACAATGATACGTTGTTTGTGCGTTCAGAATTTAAAGGGGGTAAAAACTTAAAAGATAAGTACGAATTGAACTTGTATCACACCATTAACGAAGAAAAACTCTCCGTAGTGGGATTCAAGAAATCAGACGTGTTCTTCAAAGATTTTCAGTGGAGTATCAATGAGAATAACGACAAAGCCAATAAATTGGTGTTCAATAAAAAACTGATGGATTTTACCATTGATTCCTTAGCCATTTCACACAACAAGCAAATGGTTAATTTAAGTGGGGTCATGCGCGATTCTACGTATAAGAAATTGAATTTGTCTTTCGGAAATGTAGATTTGAATAAAATTACACCCGATATTGAGAATCTATCTTTTGGCGGTAAAATTGACGGAGAGGTAAATTTCTCTCAAATGAAAGATGTATATCATCCACAGGCGAATATTAGTATTGATTCCCTATTGATTAATAACGTCTACTTGGGCGATATGTTCTTCAAAGTGGATGGAGATAAGAAATTAGAGAAATTTACCGTTCACTCTAGTTTGATGGACGACGACGAACGAGAGCGATTTTACTTGAATGGGGATATCGATGTAATCAATAAACAAACGCATTTCAACATGGAATCCGGATTGACTGATTTTCCATTGCGTACCATTGCACCCTTTTTGAGTAGTGTAGCCAGTGATATGACCGGAACGGCTTTTGGTAAAATTTCATTCTTAGGGACAGCCAAAAATCCAGATGTCAACGGACGCTTGTATTTAAATGATACTAAATTCAAGTCGAAGTTCACTGGGGTGAGCTATGCTTTTGATCAAGAAACACCTTTGGACATAACAACCAAACAGTTTATCCTTCGCAAGGCTGGATTGACCGATACCAAATACAAAACAAGGGGGTTAGTGGATGGAAACGTCTCCCATAAGATATTCAAAGATTGGGTGATGAATCTATCGCTTTCCTCAACGAATTTATTGGCTTTGGATACGCAATACGCAGAAGGCAGTTTGTACTATGGAACGGCTTACATCAACGGAAAAGCAGATATCGTAGGACCGATAGAAATGTTGAGTATTAATATTAATGCAACTTCCAACAAGGGAACCTCTATTAAAATTCCACTGAAAGAAGCACAAAGTACAGGAGAGAATAACTTTATTCACTTCTTATCTCCTCAAGAAAAGAAATTGCGCCTGACAGGAAACGATTACGATCCTTATAAATACCGCAATAGTGGAATTGAGTTGGATTTTGAGTTTTACGTAACGCCAGAGGCGGAAATTGAAATTATCCTCGATCGAGAATCTGGACACGCCATGCGCGGAAAAGGAGCTGGATTTATTACCATGGAGATCAATACCCTTGGTAAGTTCAATATGTGGGGGGATTTCCAAGCGTATGAAGGGGAATACAACTTCAAATATGGGGGGTTAATCGACAAGAAATTTGTCGTGAAAAAATACGGAACCATTCGCTGGGATGGTAACCCGATGAATGCCATCTTGGATTTACAGGCCATTTATCACACCGAGGCGAATCCAAGTGTGATTATTGACAACTCCATCATTAACAGAAAAGTACCTACCGATGTGGCCATCGTATTGAATGGAAGTTTGAGCAATCCAGAGGTGGATTTCGATATTAATTTCCCAACGGTGAGTTCGGTTGTGAAGTCTGAATTGGACTATAAATTGAGTGATCGCGATACCCGTGAAAGACAGGCAATGGCTTTATTGGCTACGGGATCCTTCTTCTCGTCGGATAACTCTTCTTCTGCTTTAGCGGGAAGTTTATTTGAACGCGCGAGTAGTATTTTCGATGATTTATTCTCAGATGTAGATGATAAGTTTAAAGTCGGATTGAATTACGCTCAAGGAGAGCGAAATCCATATACACAAACGGAAGGGCGTTTAGGGGTTACTTTTACCACCAAGGTAAATGATCGCATTTCAGTAAACGGAAAATTAGGCGTACCTGTAGGAGGAGTGGAGCAATCGGTGATTGTAGGAGATGTAGAAGTGCTACTGCGCATCAACGAAGAAGGTACACTAAATGCGCGCTTCTTTAACCGAGAAAATGACATCAACTATATTGGAGAGGGCATTGGCTATACCCAAGGGGTAGGACTGTCCTATGAGGTGGATTTTGATACGATGAAGGAATTGATTGCCAAATTTTTAAATCAATCAGAAAAGAAAAAGAAGAAAAAAGAAGAAAAAGAATCAACCAATAACCGAGCGGAAGACCTACCAGATTCCGATTATAGTCAGGAGTTTATTCGCTTTTACGAAACAAGGAGAAAAAGTGGAAGTACGCCTTCGGGGCAGTAAATAAAGTCAACTTTAAAATAATAGGATAGGCAAGGCAATATAGAAATCTATATTGCCTTGTTTGTTTTTTACCCTTTTTTGACTAAAATGTTTCAACCTAATAAAGAATTAAAAATGTTAATTTTTTTAAGGAATAGTATTATCTTTCAAGGAGAGGAAGATGGCTGATTTTCCTTCAATAAAAGTAATTGATAGACGTAAATGTATAGAGATTTGAGAAGTAACTGGGTGTTGATTTTAGTGCTTGTATCCGTATTGGTAATGGGGTGTGGTAAAGTGAAAAAACAAGTGGGATTGGTTCAGAAGGTTGAATATCAGTTGTTAGATACAATGGATAAAGTGAAACAAATTGAAGAATATAAACAAGAGGTAGCATCTTTCAAAGAGAAATTGACAATGCGTCAACGCGATAGTTTTGAATCTGCAGAAGGGGGCGAGATCAGGTGCTTTTATATAGAAAAAGATACAGTAAAAATGGAAATGGATTATTATGGAGAAACTGGGAGAAAGCATCTTATACTCTACCAAAAAAATGGTTTACCCGTGTTGATAGAAGAGAAGACTTTTGTCTATGAGGAACCTTTAGGAATAAACCAAACCACGACCATTAGCGACAGTTTAGTTCAGCAGTTTTATTTTGATAAACAGAACTTGATCTACTGGTTGAAAGAGGGGCAGCACGTACCTTCCTCGAATTATAAAGAGAAGGAAGAAGAGTTAGTAGTTTTTTTTAAGCGCAATTGACAATGAAAATAAGGAGCTTAATGCTGTGTTTGTTTACGCTAAATAGCCTAGCTCAAGAAGCGAAACACGATTTAGAAGGAACAAAATGGCAATGTGTAATAGCAGAGAATTGTGTGAATCAATATCGTTTTGTCACAGCGGATACATTTGAATTTTACAGCTGTGAAATGGAAGAAACGTATTATGGTACATACTATTTTGAGGATGATTTTTTAATGATTTATGAAAAAGGTTCCTATGAAGAATCAGATGATTATTACGAACAAAAATTATTCAAAACGGCTATCGAAGATGATTATTTAAAACGACTATCATTGCGTTATTTGGAAAAAGGTAAATGGGTGAAATCGAAATTTGTATTGGATGATCAATACAAATATTATAAAGTAAAATAGGCTGTTCATGGCTATTTAGCGAATTAAAATAAGGTTTAAAAGATTGTAATATTTGCTCAGATGATTCGTAGAGGTAGTCGGATAAAAGTAAGCTTGAAGTTTCTCCTTTTGGGGATTGGCTGTGGTGTAATGCTGTCTTCTTGTTGGACAACAGAAGGGAATTCAAAAGGAATTTCTCTCGATGTGAGTAAAACAAAACAGATAGATTCTACCGCTGTTGTTCAGGCCGTTCATTTTGTGCCAGATACACTTGTAAATAACCGTTTAGCGTTAAGAGATTTCAATGGCATAGTACAAGGGATGCTTCAAAAAAAAGACCAAAACGTTGTAGAAAAACTGAGAGAAAGTCCTGTTTTTGTCTTTGTCAATCAGGACCATACAAGTTATTTGCTCGCTTATCAATACGAGGGGGCTATGGCTTATGCTTTTGATTGCTTTGAAATAGGGTATACGAAAGACTTAGGACAAACAAAAGGGGAGGTAAAAGTTGATGAGTCGTTTTTTGTACTAGGCAGTGGTTTAAAATTGGGACTCTCTCTAGCGGAATTAGTCGAAATTAAAGGCAGTGCTTATGATCAAGAAGAAAATCAAATAACGTATCGAATCGATGATTATCGTCAGTCTTCTTTTTTAAAGCGATATAATATGCCAGCCTATTTTTTAACCTGTACCCTTACTGATCATGTCATCACAAAAATAAAATTTGGATTTGAACAACCTTGATTGACAAGTTTGTTGGATGTAAATAAGAAAAAGAGTAACCGTGAAATCTATACTTATAGTTATTTGTCTGTGTTTGCTAATGGGGTGTAAATCAACGAAGCAATTGGATGTAAAAGCGTGTCGTGACTTTCAAGAACGATACGATAAAATTGAAAATTTTTACAAAAAGAGAAGTCCCTTACAAATGGATGAAATTACCCAAATGGTACGATTGACGGGGATTGAAGTAGATTGTGATTTTTCAGTTGATATAGATTATTACCTGACGAAAAAGAACTTAAAAGACTGGAAAAAATGGTATCAACGGAATAAACAGTGGTTATCTTGGGAAGAGGAAACACAACGTATAAAACTGCTACATGAGCCAAAGGATGCGTTCGTTGAAATAGAGGTTTTGGCAGGTTCTCATCCCAGGAAAAAAGAACTGTTTTCTTCCGCTTATGTGTTTCTAATCATTGATTTGCATATAACAGAAATTAATTCTAAGAACGGATATTACCACTTAAAGGGAATAAATGGAAAAGATACATTGGATGTAATCGCACCGGAACTTGCTGTTTTGGTTAGAGAAAGAAAGAAGAGGAGATGGAGAGAAATAAAGGAGAATGAGGTATACGAATTTGATTTATTGCAGGTATATAAAGCTCGTGATTTTGGAGGGTTGCTTCAGCCCGATGAAATAGAACTCCTGACGCAAGGAGACTATCGTTCAAAAAAGCAGCCTGGACCTAAATATTATCGAATTTTAAATCGATATGGCTATGAAAAGTAATAGTAATTCAGGTTTTAGTGGTCTTTAAATCAAATAGTTAATGTAGAAGTAAAACGATTGTTAGTTGCAGAGGATGCAGTTGCTTGTGATTTAAAGTGAATTGTAGCTATGTTGCCTGAATTAAATTGAGAGGATGAAACAAGGAAAGATGCGATATAGAATTTGGATCTATGTTATAGGAATACTCATGGGTATATCCTGTCAAAGAAAGGCCTTTCAATCCGATATACTCCACATGTTGAATATAGAGGCAAAAGAAATAAAATTGCTAGACAGTTATCATCAGTTTGGAGGATTTGGAGAGGGGTTTATAGTAGAAGAATACAGCGTATCTCCAAAGGTTGTTACGGACTTTTTATACCCAACAGCTAAAATTATACCTCGTAAAAATGAAACTCATTCATGGCAAAAAATCGATTGGAAACAAGGACCACCTAGTGAATACTTAGAAGAGTTATTTCTGCTGTGTTTAAGTTATGAAGACGGAAATGAAATACGAACTGAGAAGTTGAAAGAATTACGGCAACTTGTGGAGTCCCCGTGGGTTTATTATGCCTTTTATTATTATCCTTCATTAGAAATGCCTGAATTAGCTCAAATGTTTATTTTGGATTCACGAACAAAAAAAATATACGCAATAGAGATTAGCATATAAGGGCGGATATGAAAAATTAACAGCTAAGAAAAATCAAAAGCAAGTGGGAAAACAACAGAATAAAAAGCCTCAAGACAATATAAAAGCAATGAAAAAAGATGATTTTGTAAAAAAAATACCTAAAATTGATATTTTATCGTGGAAAGAAGCTTATACTATCATTCATGCGTTTTGTTATTCGGATACTAAAATCAATTTGAATGAAATAAAGCAAATGCTAAGTTTAAAAGATAAGGACTTAGTAGATTTATTTTTGAGTACGTATATTTTGTTTGATGATAACGATAAAGCCTATTTAGAGCTTTTTATTAATGAGAATTTAGATCATGAGGATACAGCGTTTATTTCAGATCTATTGTATTTTGCAACAGATTGGTCTCTAAATATTAATTATTTAAAAGTTTTGAATATCATAGAAAAGCAGGCGAAAGATGAAAACTATGTCGTTTTGGGAGCTATTAACTATATCGCTAATACTATTAAGTATTATTATATCGAAGAAATTGTTCGCTCTTTTAATAGGGTCGTGAATACAAAAGATTATTTTCAATCAGAGCAAATTTTAGCAAGTATTTCTTTATATAGGATAACTGCTAAGGAGTCATACTTGGATTTTATAGCTGAATTAATTGATCATGATAAAGATAATCTAGTTTTTCTAACTAATGTATTGAGAGAGAAAAGTTATCAGGAAGCGTACTTTGATTTGAGTGAAATTAAAGTACGATTTTTAAATAAATATCATGTATAGAAGAGGAGTAAGCAGTAAGTATCCTTCTAGCGCTAGTATACCATCACCTAAAAGGAATAGGTAATGTTTACAAAAAATGGATAGAAAAGTGATCTCAATAAAAATTTTGATGAAAGATATTAATCAAAGTAGGATATTAAAAAATGATGATCCTATTCCCTATATTTTTGCTTTTCTGTTGGAGTATAACGATACAATTATTACTGTGAAATCCGATGGAGTCTATTATTTTGAGAATAACTTAAAATTCTATCCACATGCTGATTTAGTAAAAAAGTATTGGAATTTACAAGACGGAGCTTTGTTGCCAATTAGACCGCTAGAAGAAAAGTAATTGTCAACATTTACTCTGATCGTGCGGACTTGCCGTCCGTACGCCTAATTATAAAAGAAGAAAACCCGTCTATAGATCAAAGGGGGGGGGAGTAAGCAGTTTGCTGTTACTCGCAGATTATTCAATACAAAGAGAATCAAAACTGTATCAAAATACAATTTCAAACCATGAACAACCAAGTTTATATTTCCTGTAGTTTTGCTTTGAGAAAAATTCTTGAGCAAGAATTACAAACCATTAAAAACGTTTTATTGGAACATCAGTATCAACCTTGGGTGTTTGTGGAGCATTATATATTTACTGCACAACAAGAAAAAGAAATGATGCAACAAGCCATGCAGGATATTGAAAACAGTGTGCTTCTGCTGGCAGAAACTACAGATAAAGGCATTGGAATCGGGATAGAAGCAGGGTATGCAAAAGCCTTAAAGAAACCCGTTGTATATTTGCGTAAACAAAGTGCAGCACATTCTACTACTTTAGCGGGATTGAGTGATTATCAAATTGTGTATCAAGATACCGATGATTTAGCCCGCCAATTAAAGCAAGTTTTAGCAGTAGTAACACAAACGCTAAACAAGAAATGAAGATGTGTATTTGAATCAATTTTTGACGCGGGAGGAACTGATTGAAATTGGTGCAAAGGCACTGGATAAACAATAAACGAAATGAATATACAAGAACGACTGAAGCAACTTACAGCAAAAGAGAAAGCTCAAATTAAAGCAGTGGAAGTACGCGAGTTGGATGAGGAAGATGCGGGGCATTTTGTGGCCTTTGTCGATGAAGGGGAAGAAACCTATGATGTACAAATTCATTTAGACGACCAACAAATAAAACAACTGACTTGTGATTGTGGAACTACAAGTGGACTTTGTATTCATCAGGGGGCTGTATTGTTGCAAATCACTCAAAAGGGATTGAAAGTTGCACCCACTCAATTGGTGAAAAAGAGTAGAGCAAAGGCAAAACAAACGGTGAGTACTGTGTTGGTACAAGAGCAAAGTAAAGAAGTACTGGCGCAGTGGTTGGTAGAAGTATTTAAGAAAAATAAAACCTTGGAACAACAGTTTATCGTTACCTTTTCTCAAGAAAAAGTAGATTATACGGTAGAATATGTAGAGGAAATCATGCAGCAAACGTTTAAGGCTGTAGCGGGTAGACGCAAAACATTAGAAGGAGTAAAGATTAAAAAAATATTGGATACGCTGGCTATTGCTTTTGAACCGGTGAATGATTTTATAACCGTGAATATCGATAAGCCCATTGCTTATGAACTCTTTTCAAAAATCATGTTGGATATACAAGCGTTTGATAGACGAATCTCTCATCACAGCAAGAAATTTACCGATTTTTATCAAAGTTATAGTACTTGGTTTGCGTTGACGTTGAATAATACCCAAAATCAGAGCGTATGGCAAGAACAGGTCAAACAGTTGATGCATCGTGTTTTTATTGAAAATAGCAACACGCGAACGGTGGATACCGTGCTATTAAAGCATATTTATGATCATGTAAACCTTGAACAACAAAAAGATTTTGCTTTCGCTTTACAGCCAAGTGTCCTTCAAACGACACATACGCGATACGATTTCAAAATGGATTTTGTCAGTTTTATTCGCGATGTGGCATTAACGCATGATTTTTATGAAGAAGTATATCCTTTTTTTGCCATTAAAGATTGAACTCATCTTGATTTTTTTGATTGAAGTGAAAATTAGTTATTTTGAGACTGATTAAAGGCATTTTTTAATTGCATAGCAGGGTTACGGAATGAAAAAATGGCAAAAAGCAGGCTCAAAAGAATAATTTTTTAACCAATTAGAGAAAGTCAAGATGAGTTCATTAAAAAATAGAATGGTGTAACTTAAGTTACTGTAGGATTTCAGAAAAGGAAATATCTTCGTCCCAAAATAAAACACAATGTTACAGTGGTTAAAAAACATATTCGGTTTAGCTGAGGATAAAACTTCATTGGCAACCTTAGTGCAAGAAGGAGCGATTTTAATTGACGTTCGAACTCAAGGAGAATACCTCAGTGGGAGCGCAAATAAAGCTGTTAATATTCCCTTAGATCAATTGGTTGCTAGAAGTGATCGATATAGCAAGGAAACCCCTTTAATCGTCTTCTGTAGAAGTGGTATACGAAGTCAACAAGCCAAAAGAGTATTGGAACAGTTGGGCTATCAAAAGGTATATAATGGAGGAGGCGTTCGCAAGGTAATCAATCAATTAAAGTAGTAGAGATGAGTCAACAATTTTGGGAAGAGCGGTATAAACAAGAAGATTATGTATATGGAATAGAACCTAATGCTTTTCTAAAAGAAGTATTGCCGTTGGATGGACAAGGCAAAAAAATGTTGTTTGTAGCCGAAGGAGAAGGAAGAAATGCTGTTTATGCCGCCACATTGGGCTATACGGTTGATGCATTTGATTTAAGTACAGAAGCAAAGAAAAAAGCCATGCGATTAGCTTCTAAACAAGGGGTAGAATTACAGTATGACGTTTGTACTGTAGAAGATTGGCCCAGTAACGAAGCCCAATACGATGGACTTGTTTTGATTTATGCTCATTTTCCTCAGGAGAAGCGTCGAGCGTATCACCGCCATTTGGCACAAGCTCTAAAATTTGGAGGGATGCTTATTCTAGAAGCGTTCTCCCCTAAACAAATAGAGCAAAGAACGAAAGGAAGTATAGGCGGACCTGGAGAACTTGAAATGCTTTATCCGTTAGAACAGTTGATGGAAGATTTTCCCTCTTTTCAATTTCATTTAGCACAAGAAAAAGAAGTCGAGTTACGAGAAGGACACTTTCATCAAGGGACTGGAGCGGTTATTCGATTGATGGGACAAAAAAAATAAAAGAAAAACCAACCGTTAGCATGACGGTTGGTTTTTCTTTTATTCTTCTTTCTCATCGGAGAAGTATTGATTGTAAATTTTGATACTGTCAATTGGATCGGGCATGCCCATCGGAGCGTTGTCTCGCTCGTATTTTTCAATTAGAATTTGCAATACCTCTAGTTCATCTACAGTATCTTTATTTTGTGGACTACCTTCTAATAGTTGTACTTTGATCATAGCCATGTGGTAATCTTCTTCCGTACGAATAGGTCTTAATTTCATAATACTACAATTAATTGCACTTTTTTGGTTGAATCAAGACTTGATTTTCAAGCCTTTCCTATAAAACTACACCTTTTTTTTGATTAAAGGGCTTGATGGAGTGCTAATTACTGTTAAGAACCATAAAAAAAAGCCCTTCGCGAGAAGGGCTTTAGTAGTCTATTATTTAGCGTTATTTGCTTCAATCCATTGACGAGCATTAACAAAAGCTTCCATCCATGGAGAAACTTCGTCTTTGCGTCCTTCTGGGTAATTCGCCCAATGCCATTGGAATAATGAACGCTCAATGTGTGGCATCATCACCAAGTGGCGACCTGTATTGTCACACATCATCGCTGTATTGTAATCCGAACCATTTGGATTCGCAGGATAGCTATCATACGCGTATTTGGCTACGATATTGTAGTTGCTTTCCGCTTCTGGTAAATTGAATTTACCTTCACCATGTGAAATCCAAACCCCTAACGTACTACCTGCTAATGTAGATAGCATAATGGAGTTGTTCTCTTGAATAGTTACTGAAGTAAAGTTGCTTTCGTGTTTTTGAGAATCGTTGTGTAACATTTTTCCGTGAACAGCATGCTCAGGATTGATCAACTCCAATTCCATAAACAATTGACAACCATTACAAATACCAACAGATAGTGTATCTTGACGTGCAAAGAAGTTTTTCAAGGCTGTATTAGCTTTCTCATTGTACATGAAAGCACCTGCCCATCCTTTAGCCGATCCCAATACGTCTGAGTTAGAGAAACCTCCAACTGCTCCGATGAATTGAATATCTTCTAATGTTTCTCTACCTGAAATTAAATCCGTCATGTGAACGTCTTTAACATCAAATCCAGCTAAGAACATCGCATTGGCAACCTCTCTTTCTGAGTTACTTCCCTTTTCGCGGATAATTGCCGCTTTTGGACGTGGTTTAGACGCATCAAGAGCGGGTTTCTTTCCGTCAAATTGTGCTGGGAAAGCAAATTGTAACGGTTGGTTTTTATAGTTGTTAAAACGATCTGTCGCTTTGTTGTTTTTCGTTTGTTTTTGATCCAATAAATACGAAGTCTTATACCACGTATCGCGGATGGCTGGAACACTATAGCTAAAGCTGTCATTTCCGTTTTGGAAAGACACGGTTTCTTCAGCTAAAACCGTTCCGATTTTAGTAGCTTCAACACCTGCTGCTTGTAGCGTTTTTTCAAACGTCTCGTCGTTTTGTGCTTGAATGACTAAACCGATGTTTTCGTTAAAAAGAACTTTTACTGTATCCTGCTCATTTAAAGCTGTTAAATCATAACGCGCTCCTAAGTTGATATCTGCAAAAGTCATCTCTAAAAGGGTTGTGATTAAACCACCACTTCCAATATCGTGACCTGCTGCAATTTGGTTGTTTTCTACTAATCCTTGAACGGCATTGAATGCTTTTTTGAAATAGGCTGCATCTTGAATTGTCGGTACTTCTTGTCCGATTTTGTTTAAAATCTGAGCAAAAGAAGAACCACCTAATTTAAAGCTGTCTTGTGATAGGCGAATATAGTAAATAGAACCGGCATTTTTCTTTAAAGTAGGCTCTACGATTTTGGTAATATCTGTACAGTTAGCTGCCGCAGAAATAATAACCGTTCCAGGAGCAATTACCTCGTCATTCGGGTATTTTTGCTTCATAGAAAGGGAGTCTTTTCCTGTAGGGATATTGATTCCCAGTTCAATAGCGAAATCTGAACACGCTTGAACTGCTTCGTATAAACGAGCGTCTTCTCCAGGGTTATTACATGCCCACATCCAGTTTGCAGATAAGGAAATCCCTTTCATTTGCTCTTTTAATGGTGCCCAAACAATGTTGGATAACGCTTCAGCAATGGCATTTCTACTTCCAGCAGTAGGGTCAACCAAAGCCACAACAGGAGCATGTCCTACTGTGGTAGCGATTCCTTCTTTTCCTTTGTAATCTAAGGCCATAGCACCTAAGTTGTTCAAAGGCAATTGTAAAGGACCTGTACATTGTTGTTTGGCCACTCGACCTCCCACACAACGGTCTACTTTATTGGTTAACCAATCTTTAGAAGCAACTGCTTCTAGTTGCAACAATTGGTTTAAGTAATCGTCTACTTTTTCAACCGAATAATCTAAATCAGCATACACACGGGCAATCGTTTGATCGGCCATGATGGTTTTTGGAGAGCTACCGAACATTTCTTCAATAGCGAAATCCATTGGTTTAGCTCCTGTTTTTGCTGATTCAATGGTAAAGCGGTGATCATTGGTAATTTCACCTACGGCATACATTGGTGCGCGTTCTCTTTCAGCAATGCGCGCTAAGGTATCCATGTCTTTCTTGCCAATAACCAATCCCATACGCTCTTGAGATTCGTTTCCGATTGTTTCTTTAGCAGAAAGTGTTGGGTCTCCAATAGGAAGTTGATCCAAATTGATGTGCCCCCCTGTTTCCTCTACTAATTCAGACAAACAGTTTAAGTGTCCACCCGCACCGTGATCGTGAATCGATACAATAGGGTTGTGGTCTGCTTCAACTAATCCGCGAATTGCATTTGCTGCGCGTTTTTGCATCTCAGGGTTAGAACGTTGAATGGCATTTAATTCGATTCCCGAACCAAAAGCTCCTGTATTTGAAGAAGAAACAGCTGCTCCTCCCATACCAATACGGTAGTTTTCACCTCCTAAGATTACTACTTGGTCTCCTTGCGCTGGTTTGTGTTTTATTGCTTGGTCTAACTTTCCATATCCGATACCACCCGCTTGCATGATTACTTTGTCGAAACCAAGCTTGCGTGCCTCTTCTTCATGTTCAAAAGTTAGAATAGACCCCGTAATTAACGGTTGTCCGAATTTATTTCCAAAATCAGAAGCCCCATTTGAAGCTTTGATTAAAATATCAATAGGGGTTTGGTATAACCACGCTCTTTCATCCATGGCCTTCTCCCAAGGACGGTTTTCTTCTAAACGAGAGTACGAAGTCATGTAAATCGCTGTTCCTGCTAAAGGCAATGATCCTTGCCCTCCAGCTAAACGGTCGCGAATTTCCCCTCCAGAACCTGTAGCTGCACCGTTAAAAGGCTCTACGGTTGTAGGGAAGTTATGCGTCTCTGCTTTTAGTGAAATCACTGAATCAAACTCTTTTTCTGCATAAAAATCAGGTTTGTCAGCAGATAATGGCGCGAATTGTGTAACACGTGGCCCTTTTACAAAAGCAACGTTATCTTTATAAGCCGAAACAATATCATTCGGATTGGTCTCGGATGTTTTCTTAATTAATTTGAATAAAGACGTTGGTTTCTCTTCACCATCAATAACAAACGTTCCATTGAAAATCTTATGACGGCAGTGTTCTGAGTTTACTTGAGAAAAACCAAAAACTTCTGAATCTGTAAGTTTACGGTCAATTTTAGTTGCTAAATCTTCTAAATAACCAATCTCTTCTTCGTTTAGTGCTAATCCCTCTTCTTGGTTGTATTTCGCAATATCGTCAATGTAAATAATCGGTTCTGGTTGAATGTTAATCGCAAATATATCTTGGTTTAACGATTCAAACACTTGTGACAACATTGGGTCAAATTCTTGCTGATTCGCTTCGAAAAATTCTTCAATGCGAGCAATTCCAAGAATCCCCATGTTTTGTGTAATTTCAACCGCATTTGTACTCCAAGGCGTAATCATGGTTGCGCGAGGACCAATAAATGATTTGTCAATTACTTTTTGATCGAGGTGCGTTGCATTGCCAAAAAGCCAGTTTAGTTTTTGAATATCTTCAATAGATAAAATGTTCTCCACCTGTACAGCGTAGAACTTTTTCGAAGGGTTTTCGAAGAAATAAATCATTGCGATAAGATTATTTTAGTTGTTGTTGTAAGATGCAAAAATATACTAAAAAAAGACAATTAAAAAATTATTCTTTTGTAGTTTCAATATGTTGATAAGCACCCAAATCTGCTGATTTACTACGGTCTTTTCCGTCGATATCTCGAGCAATAGTACGGGCAATTTCAGCATCTCCCTTGCCAATTAACTGTGTCATTTGACTAGAATAGTGAAATTCGTTCTTTTTTGGATTTTTAAAATCTATCGTTGCTAGTGTAGGAGTATCCAATAAAATCGTGTTTTTGTACATCGATTCATTGGCGTAATTGTAAATCTCAATCGTCTTGTTTCGCTTACTTGTATCTTTAAAAGCAGTAGATTGAAAATGAATATTCGCGTTGTCTTTCGTTTCGAAGAGGAAACTTTGCGCTATTGAGGTGTGTAAAATACTGTTTTGAATCGTCAAGTGTTCAAAAGGAGTTGCCGTGGCGTTTGCAACAAGCAGTGCCGTTTGATCTGGACGGAGTCCCGTATTGCTAAAGGTACAATGTTGAAAGGTGTAATCTCCGCCATTGCGCAAAACAACTGTTGCATTTTGCGTGTGTGCTGCAATGATGTTTTGTCCTACTACTTTAGAGTTGCTTGCATATAATGCAGAGTAAAGGTGATTGAATAATTTGGTATTTCGGATGGTAAAATCCGTTGCATTTTCAAGGTATAAGCCAATCTTTGCCTGTTCAATCGTCACGTGATTCAGTATGCTAGTACTAGGGTTTTGCATGCGAATACCCGACCATTGCCCAGCGGTATAAGCATAAGCAGGTTCCAAGCGATTACCGCGCAGTAGAATCGGTTGATCTAAGGTGCCTTCTGCGTCTATTGCACTACCAGGTAAACCAATTATTCCAGAATTTTCGTGAAAGTAAATTTGCGTGCCTCGCTGTAAGGTTAAGATTTTGTTTTCGGGAATAATCGCATAACCATAGATCACGTAAGGTTTTGTATCATTCATCGTTAGTGAATTCGCAGCATGAACCTCCAAATCACCGAAATAAAAGCCATCAACCGTTGTTTTGTCGTCCAGTTGAACCGTGTGTAATACCTGTTTTCCTCCTTTGCCTGGATGTAAAAAATAAGCATCCTTGATTAACGTTACCAGTTCAATACTTTGGGGTTGGCTATTGCCCAAGAGGCGAATTTGATCGACATAAATGAAATCTTTGGCTTGTGTATCTGCTTTACCCAGGGTGTGAACAAAAACGTATAAGCTGTCTTTAGCAAGAAGCTCTATATTGGTAAATTTCTTAGCAGAGACACCCTCAATTAATAAATTGAAATACGATTGCTCGCCTTTGCCTAAGGTTAATTGTGGAATTTTAATGTTTTTATTACTCGTATTGTAGATTTTTACCAGATGAGAACTTGATTGTGTTTCAGTAAAAACAGGATCAAGATAGACCGTATCTGCAGAAAAACGCAACGGTTGGGTATAGGGTTCAAAATCCAAATCTGTTCGGCAACTGACAAGGCTGAACAAGGCGATAAAGAACATCATTAACCGAAGTGTATTCATAACTGCTTTTTGGGGTAAATGTAATAAATTAAACGAAACAAGAGCGGGATTATTTGTCAATGTTATTTCTTAGCATCCAGAGCTTTACGTAACGTAAAAACGTCGCATAAGCATTTAGAGAGGAAAGAATTAAACCGGGTACACCATCGCGAAACCCTTGTTTTAATAGATAGTGTTTGAGGAAGCGAAGGCCGGGTTTTATGATGAAATGATATCCTGTTATTTTTCCCGTTTTTTGATTGTAATCCTCTGCCTGTAAACTAGCATATTTACTTAGTTTGGCAATGTGAAAATCAAATCCCCTATAGGTGTTGTGATACAATTTAGCAGATAAAAAACCGAGGGTTCCCTTTACCTGTAAACACTCGTGAACGCGATTGGTATAACGAGACACGTCTTTTTTAAACAGGCGAATTACCTTGTCCTTTTGATAGCCTGAAAATTTAATTTCACGGTTAAAAAAGAAATTTTTACGATACACCCAATAAGCGTCGTGTTCGTTTAGTTTATCCTCCTCAATCAACCTTCTTATTTCTTGTTCAAGTTCTGGAGTTAGCTGCTCATCAGCATCAAGTAGGAGAATCCAGTCACTTGGCATTTGCTCAATCGCCCAATTCTTTTGATCGGAGTAATTGTCAAATTTACGCCACAGTACAGTTGCACCAAGTTCTTGGGCAAGTTCTACTGTTTTATCTGTACTGAATGAATCTACAATATATACTTCGTCCACTATATTCTTAGCAGATAAAATACAGGCTCTAATGTTGGACTCTTCATTCTTTGTGGGAACTAAAAGAGTGATCTTCTTTTTCATAATTAAGTAAAAGCAATTTAGTTTGTTTTCTAAAGAAAGCGCTTTTAGTTTTTAGATTTATGTAAGCGAATGAGCTTTACATATTTTATAAACGAAAAGAACGATTGTATTATTGCAAAAGCTAAGCCATCAATTCCGTTTAACACTCCTTTTTTAAAAAAATAGCATCTTATAAAAGCTACTGTTCCATTTAAAATGGGCTTAAAAGAGGATACTTTTTTTCCTTTTTCAAATAGTTGTTGCGCTGCCCACGTAGAGTATTGATTCTTTTTATCAATCACTTGCTTGTAATTTTGCCAACCATAATGTAAAATGTGTACGTTGACGCTTTTTTCATTCGTAGTTACAATGTATTGATGGGTGATGTCTGCAGAAGGACCCGCCGTTTTTTTATTGAAAAAACGAACTTTTGAATCGGGATACCAACCTGAAAAATCAATTAATTTATCGCCTAAAAAGTTTTTAACTCTAAATTTAAAACCATCAAAAGGGCTATTTTCATATCCTTTCTTTTGGATAAAAGCAAGTGCATCTGTATCTAAGAACTCATCCGCATCTAGATTCATAATCCAATCGTGTTTACAAAATTGTAAACCATGGGTGCGTTGCGGTCCATCTCCTAAAAATGCTTGAAGGTAGACTTTCGCCCCTCTGCTTTCTGCAAGAGCTACTGTATTGTCAGTACTGTTAGAATCGATAATAATAACTTCGTCACAGTATTGAAATAAAGCATCGATGCATTTTTCTATATTTTTCTCTTCATTAAATGTAATTACTAATCCACTGATTGCCATGGTATGTTATATTTTGTAACGGGTCAATTTAAATGAGTTCTCTTTCTCGTGTAAAGATGCTAAAATTATAGCTTTTTTTTAACAACTAGTTGATTGTTTTTTACACGAGAATTAAAAGTTTGGATATAGGCTTTTAAAAAGCGTTCCATTTCTTCTACTTTAGCTGGATCTTTTCCTAGAAGATTGTCTTTTAATTCAGGATCGATTTTCCAGTTGTAAAGTCCTAAACTCTTTGTCCCATCAAAAGCCAGGTAGTAATCGCCTTCTTCATAGTTGTAAATATTGTTCAAATAGCTAATAGCAAAGTCTTGATCAGATTGATAGGATTTTCCAAAGGAAACTAGTTGAGTATTGATTTTCAAATAGTCCATTAAACTGGGTAAAATATCAATTTGCTGGAAATTTTTTTCAATTTTTGCCACGGGTAAGCTTGTATCTCCAGGAGCAAAGAATAAAATGGGGATTCTAAATTTTCCCACATTGGTTTTCCATTTTTCTATCTGTCCATCAGAAGAGGTGTGATCCGCTACGACAATAAAGAGCGTATTCTTATACCAAGCTTTGGTTTGAGCTGTTTTAAAAAATTGCTCCAAAGCATAATCAGCATAGGCAATGGATTCGTGTATCGCCCCTGTTCCTTTTGGAAATTTACCTTTGTGTTTTTCGGGAATTGTATAAGGATTATGGGACGAGATGGTAAATAAAGTAGAGAAAAAAGGAGCTTTAAATCCATCTAATTTACCAGCAAAAAACTGTAAAAATTCTTCGTCAAAAATACCCCAAGAACCGTCAAAGGCTTCTGGTCCTTCATATTCATTTTTTCCGTAATATTCTTTAAATCCCGCTACATTTGCATATTGATCAAAGTTTTGACTTCCGTTAAAAGCTCCGTGAAAGAAGGCCGTGTGATAACCGTTGTCGTTGAGTATTTTGGGTAGAGGATAAACGTCGTTTAAGGCATAACTCGAGGTAATATATGTGCGATCCATTAAACTTGGAATACTGGAAATAGAAGAGGGAACCGCGTCAATTGACACTTTTCCATTGGCAAATCCATGTTCAAAGAAATAGCTGTTTTGCGCCAATGAATCCATAAAAGGAGTTAGTCCAATATGCATATTCTCTCGTCCAAAGCTTTCAACAATTAATAAAACCACATTCTTCTTGTTGATCGAGTCATAGTGGAAAACTTGAACAGGATTGAAAATCTGTACTAATTCTTCTTCACTGTAAAAATTATAATCAGGTAGAGTTTCCTTTTTACCCATGGTCTTTAATACAGAAAAGGGGGTGTTTAATACTAAGGCCGTGTTTTTGAGGCCTCCATAACCAGCGGCATCAACCAAGCGAATGGGTTTGGGTTGAAAACCACCACGCCCTAAAACGAGTAGAATTCCCACCACCAACACTGTTACAATGGCTTGTGGAAAATTAAAACGAGAATCGTATATTTTATAATCTATTTTTCTGTAAATCAACCAGAAGAAAACGAAAGATCCCAACATAAAAAGAGGAATCCACCAATAGTCAACGATGAAGTTTTTTAGCAAACCCGGCAATTCATTTTCCATGCCTGACGCTGTAAGAAAAGCATACGAACTTCGTCTGCCAATAAAGCGAAAGTATTCGTAATCAACGAAATTTAGACATAGAATAAAGATATTGACGAGGTAAAAACTGTAGAATAAAAACGCCTGATATCCTTTTTTCGTTTGAAACTTGCCTGGCCATAGGTGTAAAAGGGCAAAAAGAAGATTGATAAAACCCAATGCAGCTAAGTCAAAGCGCATTCCGCCCCAAATTACTTTGGCGTCAAAAGGGTCTAATAGATGACCATTATACCAATAAAAGCCGAATCTACACAATTGATAGAAAGCAAAAATAAGCAAGAAGCGCAACGTGAAAATCTTGGTGTTTTTAGAAAATAGTTTAGTCATAACGTAATCGTGTGATTTTAAACCTAAATTACCACAGTCCAAAGCTGAACTGTGGTAATTGTATTAGGGGTGTTGTGTTGAATTAAACCGCAACATTGTATTCTCTCAAAGCATCGTTTAACGATGTTTTTAAATCCGTAGAAGGTTTTCGTTTTCCAATAATTAAAGCACAAGGTACTTGGTATTCACCTGCTGGGAATTGTTTGGTATAGGATCCGGGAATAACAACGGAACGTTCTGGCACGTAACCTTTGATTTCTACGGGATTTTCTCCTGTTACATCGATAATTTTGGTTGAGGCAGTTAAGACCACATTAGCGCCTAAAACGGCTTCTTTTCCCACGCGAACACCTTCAACAACAATACAACGTGAGCCGATAAAGGCGTGATCTTCGATAATCACAGGGGCGGCTTGTAAAGGCTCTAAAACACCGCCAATACCCACTCCTCCTGAAAGGTGAACGTGTTTGCCAATTTGTGCACAAGAACCAACAGTTGCCCATGTATCAACCATCGTTCCTTCATCGACATAGGCACCAATATTTACATATGAAGGCATGAGAATTACACCTGATGAAATATATGCCCCATGACGCGCTACGGCATTAGGCACTACGCGAATGCCTTTTTCTGCATAATGCGTTTTCAAAGGCATCTTATCGTGGTATTCGAAAATTCCCACCTCAAAAGTTTCCATTTTTTGAATGGGAAAATAGAGTACTACGGCTTTTTTTACCCACTCATTTACTTGCCATCCCTCTGATGTTGGTTCCGCAACGCGCAGTTTACCTTGGTCAATGGATGCAATGACTTCGCGAATTGCACTTTGTGTATCTTGATTTTGAAGCAATGAACGATCATTCCATGCGTGTTCAATAATTTGTTGTAGATGATTCATCATGCGCTTTTTTAGATTAAAATTGGTTTGGCGTATCTCGAAACAATCACTTGTACAAGGCGTTTCTCAACAGGTAATTGCCTTGCTGTTCTCGTAAGAGAAGCATCCTCGTACACGAATCGTATAGTCGTGTTTACATCTTGTTTATGTATCGAAAAAACAGCTACAAATATAAGTATAAAAGTTTAGAAAAGATTGGTGGAATAGCGGGAAATCTAGCAATAAAGAAAGGGGAAAAGAAAGGAAAACAGTTTTTAATTTCAATTTATTTCGTCGTTTGCGTATGAAAATGAGGGGACCTATTTTTTTTACTTGTACTTTTGTAAAAAAATGTTAAAATAAGAGAAAAAGCGTATGCAAGTAAAAAAAATAGGTTTGGGAGTAGTGCTTTTACTGCTGCTGGGGTATGTGTTTATTTGGTGTAAGTATGATTGGATGTATGAAGAATACAATCCAGAAAAAATGGAGATGCTATTTGAAGCTAAAAAAATGCGCGCTCCTGTTTATGATACGGTTGTAATCAACAAGTTTAAAATTGGCTATTTGAGTAATAAGCGACATAATTATGTTGAAGGATACGATTATTTGGGAGGTATTCGAAATCCATATCTCCTATTAATTCCTGAGAATGGGGCTTCTATTACCAGTCTGTTGCCCTATTTTATGGACGAAGCACTCAATAAAAAGTTTCATATTATTGCGATTGATCGCATTGGTTTTGGCGGAAGTAAAGTCGAAAAAAATGAGGAAGGAAAACCTTTTGGACACTATGATAACAGGGCTTCTTTCGAAGAAAATGCACTGTATACTTTATTAATGATGCCGAAGTATATTGCCAAAATAGAGGGGAATCACCTCGATGAAGTACGCGTTGTTTTTAGTGGAAAAACGGCTGTTACGGGTTTGGGAACAGCGTATGATATGTCGATGACTTCAGAAAAGATTTTCTTACTCAATGCGGACTTAGAAGAGCGATTCTTTTGGACTATTGGCTATAGTCGCTTTGTAATAAGTGGTATCGGAAGACTGATCTTTCCTGAAAATTACGTGAGTAAACACCAAGATTTAGGTATTGCTGATCAAGCGAAAACCAAGTATATGGAGCATTGGGTTGAATCAGTCAAATACGCAGAAGATGAAGAGAATCAGAAGGAATACAGCATGTATAAAGGAGCTTCACAAGGCAAAAAAGCTAAATGGCTCTTCTTTGCTGGATTGGGAGTATCGGATAAGAAGAAGGTAGATGCGTTTACAGGAGGTGATAATTTTGTGTTTTACGAAGAGGCTGTTGAGCTGAACGATAGTAAACAAGTACTTGAATTGTTGCGTAAAGCGGATTTCTATACCTTGGGGTTTAATCAGTTAAGTAAATCGAGGTATTTAAATGTGAACGAAGAGTAGTTCGTTGATGGCGTATCGTATAAAGAAAAAGGTGTCGTAAAAAAGACGCATAAAAAAAAGGATAAATTTGAATATTTATCCTTTTTTTTATAAACTATTTTGAGTCTTTTTTTCAAATGTAATATCCTAACCTACTGATGAAAGCTTATTTTCCCGCCAATTGATCTTTGTAAATTTTACCGTCTTTGATAATCAAAAGTAAATTGGTTGTAGGATCACCAATAATGCTGATATCTTCTAGAGGACTCTTGTCAAACAACAAAATATCTGCATAAGCACCTTCTGCTAAGGTTCCTAAATCTGCGGGATAAGGATTTCTTGGTCCGCTCATTTTTAATAATTGCGCATTGTCGTACGTAATCATTTTCAAAATTTCAAAGTTGCTAAACCACTGTTGTAAGTTAACAACCAATTCATTTTGTCTCAATGGATTTTTTGGAGGAGCTACTAAATCAGTACCGAAAGCAACTTTTACTTTGTGTTTTTTTGCCCACGTATATACATTTTCAGTTCCTGTTCCCACTAATCTCTTATTGGCAGCTTGCTCAGGATTTGTATAAGCACTTGCGTCTAAATCAAAAGGTTGCATACTTAACCATAGATTTTTTTCTGCCATCAATTTGATGGTTGATTCATCGAGTAAATGTCCGTGATCAATACACTTAACACCTGCATCTATCGCTTGACGCACTGCTTTCGGTGTATAGGCATGAACCGTAACATAGGTACCCCAGTTTTCTGCCGCCTCTACTGCTGCTTTGATTTCTTTCGTTGTATATTGTGTTGCATCTAATGGATCATAAATAGTAGCAACACCACCTCCAGCCATTACTTTTAACTGTGATGCTCCTTTTCTTAACTGCTCTCTGGCTGCAACGGTTACTTCTTGTTCGCCATCTGCAATAACACTTCCTCCTAATACTTGAAATCGCGGGGGGGTGTGATCAATCATTCGAGGTTCAGACCAAGGGAAACTCGCATCTCCATGTCCTCCTGTTTGTGAAATCATCGCTTCACTTGGGTAGATTCGAGGCCCTTTATTGATGCCGTAATCATTCGCTTGCTTAATACCCATGACATGGCCACCCAAATCGCGTACGGTTGTAAATCCGCGTTGTAAGGTGTTTTCTGATTCTTTTGCGGCATTGATAAATAAGAAACTTTCATCGCCCAACATAATCGCTTGATTGGAGTTGGCCGCTAAAAAAGAATGCCAATGCGCATCAATCATACCTGGCATCACAAACTTTCCTTGTCCATCAATTACTTTTGCGTTTTCAAGATCTGAGGCCAATACCTCACCAGCTGTTATTTTTACAATCTTGTTCTTCTCAATAACAAGAGAACCTTTTTGGGTTTTACTGTCTTTTCCATTAAAAATTTCTACATTTTTAAGTACAATTTTACTTTGAGCAAAACCAGTTGCTGCAAAACAAAGTGAACCAATAAGAAAACTAATTTTTAGAAAATGCTTTATCATAAATAGGTTTTTATGGTAAATATACACTTATAATTTTTTGAACTCCCCTTTTTTTAGACTAAAATGTCTTATTTTTTCATATTTAGCTCTTTTTTAATAAAAATCTAAAACTAGCGATGAATCAACTAAAAAGGAGAAAAATAAAAGCGTTTTTTCGCTTATTTAGGTTTGCATCTTACTTGGGTAACCTTTGGTAAAAAGATTCTTTTTTTGGGCGGTATACCAAAGGATGTTGAAGGCAATTTGAAAGCCAATTACTGCGCGCTATTTTGGAAGTAAAGTAGCCCGATCAATTGCAATGTGGGTCAACTTGTGTAGCTTTGTATAAAGATCAGTATACCATGGAAAAAAGATATTTAATATACGGGATAAGTAAAGGATTAGGACGTGCAATTGCACATTGTATTCCGCAATCAACTGATGTGGTACTAGGCGTATCTCGATCTAAACCAATCGATGCCAAAGAAAATATGGTTTGGGTACAAGCCGATTTAGCACAACCAAAAGCATCTGTACAAGCCGTGCAAGCCGTTGTTCAAGATAAACCCTTGGATTATTTAATTTACAATGTAGGTATATGGGAACAAGAAGCATTTGCAGATACCTATGATTTTGAACAATCTTCAGAAGAAGAAATCATGCAAATCATACAAACGAATGTAACCTCTTGTATTTTGGCATTGAAGGCCTGTATTCAAAACCTGAAACACAGTGAAAATGCTAAAATAATTCTGATTGGCTCTACTTGGGGATTGGAGAATCACAAAGGGAAAGAAGTCGCTTTTTCAGCATCTAAATTTGCTTTACGCGGCGTAGTTCACGCTTTAAGAGAGACCGTAAGGGAACACGCCATTGGCATAAGTATTCTGAATTTGGGGTATTTGGCAACGGAATACGATTATACCGTCGCAGCAGATAAAGTAATCCAAGAAACGCAAGGAACTTTAATACCAATAGCAGATGTATTAGGAGCTATTCGATTTATTTTGAATACAAGTTCCGCTACATGTGTGAAAGAAATTGATATGCCAGCGATGCAAGATTTTAACATGTAAATGCGACTTGTAATACAGAACTAATTGTATCTTACACTGAATTAAAAGGAAAGTGATGTTTAGTAAACAAACCTATAGCAATAGAAGAGCCGTTCTAGCCGAAACAATCGGAGCAAAGGGAATTATCTTGTTTCTAGGAAATCGAGAGAATCCAATAAATTTTGAAGATAATACGTCTTCTTTTCGACAAGATAGTACGTTTTTATACTATTTTGGAATCCAACAGCCCCATTTAGCGGCTATTATGGATCTGGATGAAAATAGAACGATTGTCTTTGGAGATGAAATGTCCATAGACGCCTTGGTTTGGATGGGAAGACAAGAAACACTAAAGGCAAAATGTGAAAAAGCAGGTGTTGTTGAAACCCGCCCGTATGCAGAATTAGCTATTTATCTCACTACAGCAAGGAGTGCGAAGCGCACGATTCACTATTTGCCTCCGTATCAACCAAGCAATAAGATTTTACTGGGTGAATTGTTACAGCTTACTTTGGTGGAATTAAAGCCTTCTGTTGCCTTTATTCAGGCCGTTGTTGCACAAAGAGAAAAGAAAGAAGAGCAGGAGATTAGTGAAATCGAAAAAGCACTGACTATTTCTACTAAAATGCACCTGGCCGCCATGCGTATGGCTAAGCCAGGCATGAAAGAATATGAAATTGCAGCAGCAATCCAATACCTTGCCGCTCAAGAGGCTTGTGAATTAGCTTATCCATCTATTGTAACCATTAATGGAGGAATATTACATAATCATTATAGAGGAAATACCCTTCAATCTGGGCAGTTGGTACTGAATGATTCAGGTTGTGAAACACCCATGGGATACGCCTCGGATTTAACCCGTACTTTTCCAGTAGATAAAACATTTACTTCAGAACAACGCGATCTATATGAAGTTGTTTTAACGGCATTTGAAGGAGCAAAAAACAAGTTGAATGCAGGAGTGAAGTTTAAAGAGGTGCATTTGCATGCTGCCTTGTTACTTTCTCAAGGATTAATTGACTTAGGTTTGATGAAAGGCAATGCAACGGATGCTGTAGAAGCCCATGCCCATACGATGTTTTTTCAATGTGGTTTAGGGCATATGATGGGATTGGATGTACACGATATGGAAGATTTAGGAGAACAGTACGTTGGTTATACAGCAGAAGAACCGAAAGAAACCCAGTTGTTTGGATTAAAATCACTGCGTTTAGGGAAAACATTAGCAGCAGGTCATGTAGTTACTGTTGAACCAGGAATCTATTTTATTCCAGAACTAATTGAACGTTGGGAAGCTGAGAAAAAATATATCGATTTCATCAATTATGAAAAGTTGAATACATACAAGAATTTTGGTGGAATTCGAATTGAAGATAATTTCCTTATCCAAGAAAATGGATACCGTCAATTGGGACCTGACTTAATTCGCACCGTAGCGGAAATTGAAGCCTTTCGAAAGGATTCGGTGTAAAACGTCTAACGGATGGGAAAATAAAAATAACCTAAAAACAGAAAGCCAGCATTAAAACGCTGGCTTTCTGTTTTTAGGTTATTGATTTTCTTTGTTTGATGCTGTCATTTTGATAGAAAACTGCATCAAGGCAGCTAGAATAACGAATATGCTAATACTTCCAACAAGTAAAGCGGTTTCTTTTAATTCCAATAAGAAATAAAGTAAAGCATATAACAAGAATAACAAACCAAATATAGTAGAGGTACTGTTTTTATCTTTTGAAATTTTCCAAGTAAAACTGACAATGAGGAGAATCGTTGCACAGGATGAAATCACATAAGAAAGGGTAAATCCTACATATTCAGCAAAAGAAAGTAATAAAATATAGTTTAAGAAAATAGCAAACCCAATTAAAGCATATTGAATCAAGTTGATTTTGAGGTTTTTAATGTTTTCTAAAAAGTAGAATACGATAAAGGTCAACCCAATAAATAATAAAGCATATTTGATGGAACGATCTACTTTAGTATAGAAATCATTGAGCTCTAAAAATTCAATTCCGAAGGTATAGTTTTCCAACGCTACACCGTCAATTTTTGTTGTATTGATTGGTAAAGGTTGATAAATATTCCAGGCACTTGACGTGGCTTCTTTGTCTTGATCTGCTTGATCTGGAAGGTAATTTCCAATGTATTTCAAATCGTGATAATCACTACTTAAGTTTACTTTGGTACTTGTAGCATTCGCTAAGAACTTTAAATTCGCTGAGCCTTTGAGCTTTAATGGAAGTTTTATTCTCGTAGGTGTTTGCTCATCTTTGGTATATTCAATGCTCAGAAATGGAATTTTATAGAGAATAGAATTGTCATCTAAAGCAAAGGTTTTATTTGGTGAATCAGCTAACGATAATTCTTCTGAAAGCCCCTTTGTATCAGAAATGCCATAGATGATTTTCTTACTGATAACAAAAGCTTCGTCCTCAATATTTAGTGAAGCCAATAGTTTTTCCTGAGGGTCAAATTGAGCGTCAATTAACAGATCTGTATTAAATAAAGTAACGTGGTACAAGCTCCTTTTCTTCGTCGTAGTTGCCACATTACCGGTTATGGTTTGTAGCGTAGGAGAGAAGATGGCTTGCTTGCGTTGATAAAGCGTTTCTTGATGATCTCCTAAGGTTGGCGCTCGATATTCAATAAGTAAAAAAGGGCCATAGAGTGTTTGTTGGGCTCCCCATTTTTCAGATACTTCCCGAATAACGTCCGTTTGAAAGCGGGTGCGTTCTGAAATAATAGAACCAATAATCGGAATTAAAATGAGTAATCCCAATGATAACGCTGCAATAGCAATCCCTTTAAAAAGGTGTTTTTTTGTTTCTTTTTCCATGTGTTCTTGTTTTTAAAAGTACTTTGTTTTTCAAAGTAAAAGGGTAAAAAAAATTATTTTAATGTTTTGATTAAATTTTCTAAATAGGCAAGGTGTTGTTTGAAGGCCAATTTACCTTCTACTGTAGCGCTGTAAACCGTATTTGTTTTACGACCAATAAATCCTTTATGTACGGTAATATACTGACTGTCTTCTAAATTTTTTAAATGCGAAGCCAAGTTGCCATCCGTCAGATCTAAAAATTCTTTTAAATCCTTGAAAGACAACGTTTCATTCACCATGAGTCCGCTCATGATTCCAACGCGAATGCGATTATCGAATACTTTATTTAATTTTTCAATATCAAATTTCATCCAAGACTACTTTAGTTCTTTATCGTATTTGTTCCAAAGGATAATACCATACAGCATGTGAATAACACCAAAGCCTAATGCCCAAAACAATAGACTGTAATCAACAAAGTAGAACGCCAATAAGCCAAGTAGTATTTCTAGTAAAGCCATGGTTTTAATCTCTTTTACCGTATCTTCTTGAATCGCATAAAGAGCCAGGCCGTAGAATAAGATGGTTGATGGTAACGTTAGGGGCAATAAAAATTTAGTGTAGAAAATAATACACAAAATACCGCCAATCACTAATGGAAAAGAAAAGCGAAGCAACAATCGCTTGGTTACTTTATTAAAAAAAGTAGCCCCTTGTTTTTTTGTCTTTTGAATGGTAAAATAAAGTCCTCCAGCCAATGCAACAACTAAAGTTATAAGTGCTAAGGCTAAAAGGTTAAAAGCATTGTAATTGGAATCTTCGGTATAATTGAAATCTACGCTCCAACGATATAAAATTCCGCTAGCCAATAAACCACATATCCCTACCCAGATGCCACTCCAACCACTTAAACTTAAAAATTTAGTGGAGCGCTCCATGATTGCCTTGATTTGTTGTAAATCTTCAATTGCTTTTGTGCTCATTTGTAAAGTACTTTGAAAAGCAAAGTTAAAAATATAAATGAAATAAAACACAAATTAAGAATAATAAATAAATTCAGTGTAAAAGGTTGATAATTTATTTAGCTGTATTGGGTTGTAAAATAAGAAGTTGTATTAAAAATAAAACCTGTTTTTTAGGGTTTTATATGAACAAAAAAACGGTTTTAGTTTAGGGGTTTTTAAACATATACTTTAAAAAAGAATAGGCTTTACGCTGTTTTGCATATAAGAGATTTGATTCATTGGCATAGGCTTCTCTTTCAAAAGAAATGGCGCGGTAGGCTTTTCTTTTATCTTTCAGTGCGCTAAGTCGAATGAGAAATTCTAGGCCATACCAAAGATAAAAAGGCAAAATAAGTAATTCAAGCTGTTGCTTGAGGTGAATGCGTTCGTGATGAACAAGAATAGGATCGTCGGCATAAGAAGCCGTTTTGTAGATAATAAATGGAAATAAGGTGATAGCGGCTATGTTTTTAGGTAGTCGTTTACAAATGAGTGTACGGTGTGGTTGCTTCATGTAGTAATCAAATAACAGAGAAGAAAATTACGCTTTTTTTCGTCCTCTTTTTAAAACAATTCGAGTACTTCTAATCTGGTCAACGGTATGATGACGTAAATACTCATGGTGTAAAAGCCAACCGCCAATTCCACCAAGTAAACTTCCGATGACAATATCGGTTAAACGCGCTTGTATTAAGTCGTTTGGCGAATGTATCAGCGGACTTCCTGTTTCGGCCAATAAAACGGTTAACACGGTAATGAATACTACAGCAATAGCATAATTTCTAGAAATAAAGATTTCGATAATAAACTGTAATAGCATAATACAAAGGCATAGGTATAAAGGTTCTTGAGAAATTGAAATAAGTATCCAACACAAACCTATTCCTATGAAGGTACCTGCAATGCGATGTAAGGCTCGTTGCCACACGTGGTAGAGCGAGACCCCTTGCATAATCGCTAAACAAGAAATCGGAATCCAATAGGGATTGTTGAAATGGAGTAAATGACCAAGGAGCAAAGACAAACTCATAAAAGCTCCTACAATAAGCGATCGGATAAAATAATCAACCTGTGTTTTGATTGGTACGGGTAAGATGATGCGTACCGGTGTTTTGGAAGTGTATTTTCTTCCTACAATAAAGCTGTAAATCAAAGCTAATGTACAAGCAAAAATGGTTCCTAAAACAAAATACCCAATTCGAGTGGCGATTGTATCAAAATCAAAAGGAGTATTACTCGCCATGGAAGCAATCATAATAAAGAAAAAACTTCCCGGTGGAGGCATAGCAAAATACAACGACAACCAATGTATTGCCGTAGCAAATAGACCAAAGACGATGGCGGAAATGACGAAGTTAAAACTAAAAATAACGCCTACAACAAACGAAAACATAAAGCCAAAGGAGCAAACCAACATAATAAACATCCGTTGGGGAGTGGGTAAGTTAGACGGTAAGTATAGAATCACTAGACCAGCCAAACAAGCGAGAAGCCCTGCTTGTAAATTGTCAAAATACCAACCCGTTAACAAGGGAACTCCAATGGCAAACATCGCCATAAAGGGAATATGCCATAAGCGATCACTGTGTTTGAGTTGAAATAAATTTTTACTTTCTTGTTTGACGAATTGAACGAAGAAGTTACTTGTCATGATTTAAATTGGTTTTTTCAGCTTATAATGAATAAACTGTACTGCATGGATTAGTAATGGCTTACATAAGAAGAAAAGACACTCATAATCAACTTTTAAGGTAGTGCAAAGATACGAATCAATTTGCAGTTTAAAAATAGAAGAAACAAGTAAAAGAGAGGACAAAAAGAGGGTAAAATGACGATGGCACAAGGCATAATCAAAAAAGGCTATCCCCTGAAGAATAACCTCTTTTATTGAAAAAGTAGTTGTTAGTTTTGGTGAAGCATTGATTTAAAATCGTTTAATCGCGCTTCAAATTCTAGCTGTAAATTGGCATTGACAATATTCCCTTCTTTAAAATTCTCTTGAAAACTAGGAAGAGAAAAGTTAGATGCAATATTTCCACCGAAGAAAGGAAAGATTGTTTTGGCTGATTCCATTACAAATTGTCCCCCTCTTGGCCCTGGAGAGGTAGAGAGTAGGAGCATTGGCTTCTGTTGAAATAAAGCTTTATCTGCACGAGATCCCCAATCAAAGATATTTTTAAAAGCGGTACTGAATGTGCCATTGTGTTCTGCTAATCCGATGATTAATGCATCGCTCTCTTTGAGTATTTGATTAAATGTCAACGCTTTTTCTGGAATACCTTTTTCATTTCGTTCAGGTGAATAAATAGGCATTTCAAAATCGTTTAAATCTAAAACTTGTATATCGTGTTCTTGTAGATTGCCTAAAGCGCTTTTTACCAATTCTAGGTTAATGGATTGCGTGCTATTTGTAGCAGCAAAGGCTGTAATTTTCATGGTTGAATCTTTGTTTTATTGTGATACAAAGGTAGGGGGTAAACCAGAAAAGTTGCTTAATCTAGGATAAGAAGCAGGGGTATTGTACGGATTAGCGTACTAGGAGTATAAAAAAAAACTGTGAAACGCTAGTTTCACAGTTTTTAAATATTATTTGTCGATAGAACCAAGTACGCGTTGCATAAAACTGTTTAAAGCTTCTTTTTGCGTAGCACCTTCTTTCATTAATTTCTGAACTTCTAGTGCCCCGTACATATTGGAGATTAATTCACCGATTACGTCTAATTCTTCATCTTTTAATGAAGGAACTTCCGTTAGGTTTTCCAATACTTCCAATGTTTCTATGATATAGTCTTGATCATTATCCTCAATAAATTGAGTCAAATGCTTGATAACTGGTAATTTCATGTGCTTTGTTTTTTAGAATTAAGCAATTTCTCCTACTAATTCGTGTAAAACTTCCGTTTTATTTGTTTGCGTTTGGTTTACTAATTGACCATTCACAAACGTAGCAAATGTTGGTAGGTTACTTACGTCCGCTAACTTTCTTGATTCAGGGAATTTCTCCGCATCTGCAATCACAAAGGTGATATTCTCTTTCTCTGTTGAAAGCTTTTTAAACTTCGGTTTCATAATTCTACAATTACCACACCATGTAGCTGAAAATTGAACAACTACTTTTTCGTTTTGACCTACAATTTCTTGTAAGTTATCTTGTTCTAATTCTAAAAGCATTTTTTTAAGTTTTTACGTTAGTATCTAATTAGTGTTTGCTTAAGTAATCAGCAACACCTTTTCTGTCCGCATTCATTGCATCTTTTCCTTCTTCCCAGTTTGCTGGACATACTTCACCATGTGTTTGAACGTGCGTGTAAGCGTCGATTAAACGTACATACTCGTTTACGTTTCTTCCTAATGGCATATCGTTTACTGACTCGTGGAAAATTTTTCCTGTCTCATCAATTAAATAAGTCGCTCTGTATGTAACGTTTGATCCTTCAATTTGAACTGAATCTAACTCCTCGTTGTATACTTCACTCTCTACGTCTAAGATTCCCAATACAGAAGATAAGTTTCTTTGTGTATCAGCAATAATAGGGTAAGTAACTCCTTCAATACCTCCGTTGTCTTTTGCTGTATTTAACCAAGCAAAGTGTACTTCGTTTGTATCACAAGATGCTCCAACTACCATAGTATTTCTTTTTTCAAATTCAGGAAGAGCCTCTTGGAAAGCATGTAATTCTGTTGGACATACGAAAGTGAAATCTTTTGGATACCAGAATAATAATACTTTTTTGTTATTTTTTGTTGCTTCTTCGAAAAGGTTGATTCTTAAATTATCACCCATTTCTGAAATTGCATCTACTGTAATGTTTGGAAACTTTTTACCTACTAAAGACATAATGTTTATTTTTTAAAAGTTAATATTTGTTTTTCCTTTCTTAATTTCTAATACAAAAGTAGCGCACAAATCTCGTATATACTATTATTTTTGATTATTGTTTTTTATTTTACTATAAGGTTTATCTATAGTAAAAAGAAATAAAAGTTTAGTTACGACAACCTGTAGAACTAATTTCGACAAGCCTAAATATACGAATAATATATGAGCTGAGGTGTGAAGAATATGTTATAAAATGAAGGGGATAGGGGGTGATCGTATTATTTAAAAAAGAGAAACAAAAAAGCCTTTAAAAAAAAACTGACTGTTTGGATAGGAACAGTCAGTTTTAGCAAAAAAATTATATATGATATAGTTGACTTAAAGGTAAAGATTGTGATGGTTGTATAGCAACTGGTTTTTGATCAATGTGAATTTCATACGTTTCGTGATTCATTTCAATCTGAGGTCGAGCTGCGTTGTGAATTAAGTCTGATTTCTTTACTTCCCGTGTATTTTTTACAGGCATCAAGGCTTTTTCTACTCCTAGTTCTTGTAATCCACCAAAGTCAATGGCTTGTTGAGCAACAAATAAGGCAGAAATTTCTCCTACTACCTTTCCAAAAGTACCCCACATTGGGCGATACATATACGGTTGAGGTGTAGAGATGGAAGCATTCGGATCTCCCATACCCGCATAAGCAATTATGCCTCCTTTGAGTACCATTTCGGGTTTAATGCCAAAGGCTGCAGGTCGATAAAATACTAAATCGGCCATTTTTCCCACTTCAATCGAACCAACATAGTCTGATATACCATGCGTTATCGCTGGGTTAATGGTATATTTGGCTACATAGCGCTTGGCTCTAAAGTTGTCGCTTGTCGTATCGGGATGCAGTGGACCAAAATCTTTTTTCATCTTATCTGCAATTTGCCACGTACGGGTTACCACTTCACCAATGCGTCCCATTGCTTGAGAATCGGAACTCATCATGGAAATAGCGCCCATATCATGTAGAATTCCCTCAGCTGCTATGGTTTGTTCGCGAATACGCGATTTGGCAAAAGCAAGATCTTCTGGGATATTTTTGTCTAAATGATGGCAAATCATCATCATATCCAAATGTTCATCAATGGTATTGATGGTAAATGGATTTGTTGGAGTAGTAGAGGAAGGTAAGATATTGTCATATTCCACTACTTTTAATAAATCAGGCGCATGTCCACCTCCAGCACCTTCTGTGTGATAGGTGTGAATCGATCGACCATTGAAAGAATTCAAGGAGTCCTCAACAAATCCTGCTTCATTTAAGGTGTCTGTGTGAATACAAACTTGAATATCAGCTTCATCAGCAACTTCTAAACATTTATTCAAAACATAAGGTGTACTTCCCCAATCTTCGTGAATTTTCATTCCACCAGCACCCGCTGTGATAATTTCATTTAAAGCCGTTGCACTTGAGCTATTCCCTTTGGCTAAAAAGATAAAGTTTACTGGAATCTTATCCGTTGCTAATGCCATGCGTTGCAAATGCCAAGCTCCAGATGTACAGTTCGTCGCTAAGGTTCCCGCCGCAGGACCTGTTCCTCCACCTACAACAGTTGTTGTTCCCGATTGTAGCGCTACATCAAATTGTTGCGGACAGATGTAATGTACGTGTGTATCAATCGTTCCTGCTGTTACAATTAAATTTTCACCGGCAATGTACTCTGTACCAACACCAACAATCATATCGGGTGAAACTCCATCCATCGTCAAGGGGTTTCCCGCTTTTCCAATCCCAACAATACGGCCATTTTTAATTCCGATATCTGCTTTTACAATTCCCCAATGATCTAGAATAATAGCATTAGAAATAACGGTATCCAGCACTTGATCTTTGGTTGCTAAAGGATGTTGTCCCATGCCATCTCGCACTACTTTTCCTCCTCCAAAGATAAGCTCGTCTCCATAGGTGGTGTAGTCTTTTTCAACTTGGATCCACAAATCAGTATCCGCTAGGCGTATTTTATCTCCTGTTGTTGGACCGAAGTAGCTTGCATATTCTTTACGTGATATTTTTTTCATTTTTACTTCTTCGTTTAGATTAAATAGAACCATTTATTTTACCTGTGAAACCGTGAATGATTTTGTCTCCACCATATTCAACAAGGTCAATGGTTTCTTCAATACCAGGCATAAAGCGAACGGATAAACCGGAGGCAATATCCAAGTGATATCCTTTGGTTTGTTCTCTGTCAAAAGACAAAGCCGGGTTTGATTCATAAAAATGGAAGTGAGACCCCACTTGAACAGGACGGTCCGCTGTATTGATCACTGTGATGCGAATGCGTTTTCTTCCCTCAGATAAAACAAGGTCATCTGTAGCAAAAGCGTAAGCACCTGGTATAGGATGATTAGATGAAGTATAGGGAATTGGGTTGTTGAGGGACACCAGCTTTGTTCCGTCAACAAACATAGCCTCTACTTGTACTTGCTCTAGTAATTCAGGAACTCCTGGCATAACATCCTCACTCGTCAACAATTGATTGCATTCTCCAATTAACTGCTGCACCGTTTTTCCCTCTCTTGCGCCTTCGATGATATGTCCGGATAGATACGCAATAGCTTCTGGATAACTGAGTTTTAATCCTTTTTCTTTTCTATTTTTAGCGATAATTGCCGCAAATAAAAGAAGCATTTTCTCCTTTTCTTGGTGAGTTAAATACATAGTTCTTAAAGTTTTGCACAAAAGTAGTTTCTTTGTTATCCGTTGTAAATAGCTATATCATGCGAATACTTTCCTTTTTCGTACCATGAAAATCTATCGCTTTTTTACTTACCTTTAGGCGTGTTTTTTACCGTATTCACATGAAAGAGATTGCTGCGATTTTATCTAGTTATGATTATAAAAAAAGATACCTTCCGTATCTTGATTTCGCGATATTGAGTAACACAAACTCACTTCAAGTATATAAAATAGAAGAGTATTTAACGGGAATAGTAAAGCCAGTAAGTCCTTATAGAACAGCCTTTAGTTTTATTATTTTCGTTACGAGTGGCGAATTTGAGCAATTGATTAATTTTCAAAATTATCGCATTAAGGCAGGGGAGTGTTTGCACGTAAAGCAAGGAGTCTGGACGGCTACGCAATATTTGTCAGAGGATGTTAAGGGATTCATTATTTTCTATGAGTCGGATATTTTTACGCAGTATTTGTTGATGCACGACAAAAAGGAGGAAATCAAGTACATGCCTTATTATAAGTTAGACTATTACGACAGTCAAGCCTTAACCGCGAGTATGCTTTTATTGTATGGGGAGTTGGGGCTTATTGAAAATAGGCCTAGTATTTACGTGCCGATTTTTTACTCTATATTATCGCGTTTGAATTATTATACGGATAACTATACGTTTAATTCCAGGGATTTAGAAATCGCCTTTAAGTTCAAAGAGTTAGTGATTGAGTCTCATATACGAGAGAAATCAGTAGGATATTATGCACATCAATTGTGTATTTCGGAGAATTATTTGAATCGCTGTATTAAAAAGGTGATTGGGCGTTCTGCTAAGCAATTCATCAATGAGGTAACCTTAGAGTATGCTAAATTACTCTTGCTTAACTCCAATTTGGATATTGCAGAAATAGCGTATGAATTGCACTTTCCATCACCGAGTTACTTTTCTAAGTTTTTTAGAAAAGAAATGGGGATTGCTCCCCATGCTTTTCGCTCTAAAAGGGAATTGCCTTTGGTGTGAGGTTTATCTCATTGGTTAATATTTATCTCATTAGGTTTATATTTTGTATTGGTATTCGATGAATATATCTCACCTATTTTATATTTGTTTTAGTGTTCGATGAATCTTCACTGCGTTTCGATTTTCCCTGCGTTTCGATTTTCACTGCGTTTCGATTTGTGAGGTTTGTGCTTTGTCGTTTGTCGTTTGTTGTTTGTTGTTTGTTGATGAATTTTTCAAACAGTTTAAAACTGGAGATGAACTTCAAAACTTCACAAAAAACAAAAAAGCGACTTCACTTTTTCTTGTGTAGTTTGTATTTTATAGAGAATTCAACTGTTCACAGTTAACTGATTTCTGTTAACCGTTCACCTTTAATAATTCGTCTAATTTTAATATCAAAAGCAGCGTAGAGTAGAGTTACAAACGGACTTAAGTAATTAAAAAAGGCATAGGGTAGGTAGGTTAGTGTTGGAATTCCCAATACCCCAGCATGATAGGCACCACAGGTATTCCAGGGAATTAAAACAGAGGTAACCGTTCCGGAGTCTTCTAAGGTTCTACTTAAATTCTCTGGTGCAAGTCCTTTTTGTTTATAGGCTTCTGCAAACATTTTACCGGGTACAACGATCGATAAATATTGATCAGAAGTCATAATATTAATGGCTAAACAACTGGCTACTGTACTGGCAAATAAGCCAAACAAATTATTAGCGATGGACAATAAGGCCATGGATATTTTTTGCAAGGCTCCAATGGCTTCCATCGCACCACCAAAAAACATCGCACAAAGGATTAACCAAACAGTGTTTAGCATACTTGCCATACCACCTGCTTCAAATAGTCCGTTGAGACTCTCTAAGGGAGATAAAATTCGAATATCGGTTGTTAAGGCTAACATAACCCCTTTGTAGGCATTGTAAAAAGTAAAGGAATCTCCGCCAGCTACACCAACGACAATGGAAGGTTGGAAAATTAACGCAAAAACAGCACCTAATAAAGTTCCAATCAACAAAGCGGCAATCGGTTGTACTTTTTTCACAATAAGCACAATAACCGTGATGGGAACAAGAAACAAAAGGGGCGTAATAGTAAAGGTATCGCTGATGGCTGTTAGGGTTTCTGTGGTATTTACATTTCCATCGGCACCGTAGATAAAACCTAAGATGATAAATAAAATGAGGGTTACAACATAAGTTGGAACTGTTGTATAGAGCATATAGCGAATGTGCGTAAATAAGTCAGTACCTGCCATCACAGGTGCTAAGTTGGTTGTATCAGATAAAGGCGATAATTTGTCACCAAAATAAGCGCCTGAAATCACCGCTCCTCCAATAACTCCTAAGGGCATTCCCAAGGCATTTCCGATGCCAACCAAGGCAATTCCCACGGTTGCAGATGTAGTCCAAGAACTACCTGTTGCAATGGAAATGACAGAGGTAATAATCACACAAGCAGGCAAATAAATCGAAGGGTGTAGAATTTCTAAACCATAGTAAATCATACTGGGAATAATACCACTTAATAACCACGTTCCAGATAGCGCACCAACAAGTAATAAAATATAGATGGCATTGGATGTATCGCGTACATTATTGATGATTTGATCCAGTATCTTGTCATAGGATACGCGGTTGTATAGTCCTACCATAATGGCAATGGCACCTCCAAGAAGTAAAATAAACTGATTCGTTCCCGATAACGCATCATCCCGGAATACAAAAACATTGATAGCCAATAAAACAACGAGTAATACGACAGGAATTAATGATTGTGTTAAGGAAATAGGCTTTGCTTGTTTTTTTTGCATTTCGAATGAGGTTTAAAAAATGAATTAAAAAGTAAAAGTACTTAATTTTGAATGAATTGATTTATTTTACCTCATAAACTGTACCAAAAACAATCCTTGTATCGCGTTTACTTATTTAACTTCCACAAGACAAACAATCTGGATCATCTAAAGAACAAGCAGAGGTAGAGGCTATACCATCAGGAAGGATGCTTGTATCAACGGTAAACTTAATCGCATCAACGGCTGGTCTTGTTCGCAGGTAGTACATTCCCGTTTTTAATCCTTTTTTCCAAGCGTAAAAGTGCATGGAAGTTAATTTATTGATTGTCGGTTCTGCTAAGAAAAGGTTGAGCGATTGTGATTGACAGATAAATGCACCTCGATCAGCAGCCATATCAATGAGATTCTTTTGTTTGATTTCCCAAGCCGTTTTGTAGCGTTCTTTTATCTCTTCCGGAATTTCTGCAAAGGATTGAACAGATCCATTGGCTGCAATTAATTTGTTTTTTAGTGTAGGATTCCATAAGTTGAGCTCAATCAGATCGTGTAGTAAATGTTTATTGACTACAACAAACTCCCCTGAGAGTACGCGACGGTTGTATATATTGCTTGTATAAGGTTCAAAGCATTCGTTATTTCCCAAAATTTGAGAGGTTGATGCGGTAGGCATCGGAGCAAGCAGCAGGGAATTGCGTACCCCATAATCGAGGATATCTTGTTTTAGTTTTGACCAATTCCAACGAGTAGAAGGTGTTACTCCCCATAAATTAAACTGAAAGAGTCCCTCAGCAAGCGGAGATCCAATAAAAGTTTCATACGGTCCATCTGCTTGGGCTAATTCCATAGACGTTTCTAAAGCGGCAAAGTAAATTGTTTCAAAAATAGCTCGGTTGAGTTGTTTGGCTTCTTCGCTTTCAAAAGGTAAACGAAGCAACATAAACGCATCCGCTAATCCTTGAATCCCAATGCCAATGGGACGGTGTTTTAGGTTGGAGTTTTTGGCTTCAGGTAAAGGATAGTAGTTATGATCGATTATTTTATTGAGATTGACTGTTATGATTTTAGTTACTTCATACAGCCGTTGAAGATTAAAAACACCTTCTTCTACATAGCGAGGTAGAGCAATAGAGGCTAAATTACACACGGCTATTTCATTGGAATTGGTGTATTCCATGATTTCGGTACACAAATTAGAACTGCGAATTGTTCCCAAGTTTTTTTGATTCGACTTTTCATTTACTGCATCTTTGTAACACATAAAAGGAGTACCCGTTTCAATTTGCGTTTCTAAAATAGCTTGCCAAAGTGTTCTTGCTTGTATGGTTTGACGACCTTTATTTGCTTCTTCATAAGCTAGGTAACGTGTCTCAAAAGCAGTTCCATATACATCACATAAGTCTTGTACTTCATTGGGATCAAATAAAGTCCAAGTGGCATCTTCTGCCACGCGTTTCATGAATAAATCGGGAATCCACAACGCGGGAAATAAATCTCGAGCGCGCATTTCTTCTTTTCCGTGATTCTTACGAAGGTCTAAAAAATCGAAAATATCCGCGTGCCATGGCTCTAGATAAATGGCAATAGCTCCTTTTCGTTTTCCTCCTCCTTGGTCAACATAACGAGCGGTTTCATTAAAAACTTTGAGCATGGGTAAAATACCATTGGATACGCCCCCAGTACCTTTGATATAACTTCCAGTCGCTCTTATCTGGTGAATGCTTAATCCTATTCCTCCTGCAGATTGAGAAATTAAGGCGCAGTTTTTTAGGGTGTCATAAATGCCTTGAATACTGTCTTCTTTCATCGTTAACAAAAAGCAAGACGACATTTGAGGTTTAGGAGTTCCAGCATTAAACAGGGTAGGTGTAGCATGAATAAACCATTTGTTGCTCATTAAATCATAGGTCTCTATGGCAGCTTCAATATCTGCTTTGTGAATGCCTAGAGCTACTCGCATGAAAAGATGCTGCGGTCGTTCTACGATACTCTGATTTATGCGCAAGAGATAGGATTTTTCCAATGTCTTGAAACCAAAGTAATCGAAGGTGTAATCTCGTTCGTAAATTATGCTGCTGTTTAATCGATCAGCATGTTGTTGAATAATATGATAGAGGTCTTCCGCCAATAAAGGGGCATGTGTTTGGGTTATAGGATCAATATATTCATAGAGTTTTTTTGCTGTTTCTGAAAAGGATTTTAAAGTGTTTTTATGGAGGTTACTCACTGATATTCGCGCAGCTAGAATGGCAAAATCAGGGTGTGTTGTTGTATAAGCGGCTACAGTTTCTGCTGCCAAATTATCTAAGGCTGTTGTGGTGACGTTATCGTATATGCCTTGAATTACTTTTTTACTTATTTCAATAATGTCATTTTCTGTAATTTCTAATCCATAAACCAATTTATGGAGACGAGCTGTAATCTTGTCAAAATGTACAGCTTCCTTTTTGCCATTTCTTTTAATTACTTGCATGGTGTACTTGTTTTATCTGTTGTTGAAGGAAGAGATTCGGTTTAGAAATCCTCGTCTAAAGTGAAGGATACGGGAGATTTATCTTGTTGTATGACGCCTGTTTTCTGGTATTCTCCCACGCGGCGTTCAAAGAAATTTGTTTTACCCTGAAGTGAGATTAATTCCATGAAATCAAAGGGATTGGTGGCGTTCCAAATTTTCGGATAACCAAGTGTAACGAGGAGTCGATCAGCCACAAACTCGATGTATTGGCACATGAGGGTTGCATTCATGCCAATTAAGCGAACAGGGAGGGCTTCTGTAACAAATTCTTTTTCAATGACTACGGCATCTTGAATGATGCGATAAACGGTTTCTTCCGAAAGTTTGTGTTGGATGTGATTGACATAAAGCAAACAAGCAAAATCACAATGTAAACCTTCATCTCTACTAATTAACTCATTAGAGAAGCTCAGACCAGGCATTAATCCACGCTTTTTCAACCAAAAGATTGCACAAAAACTTCCAGAAAAGAAAATGCCTTCTACAGCAGCAAAGGCAATTAATCGCTCTGCAAAGTTTTCACTTTCAATCCATGCTACTGCCCATTGGGCCTTTTTCTGTACACAATCAATAGTATCCATCGCGCGTAAAAGCCGATCTTTCTCTTGGGGTATTTTGATATACGTATCAATGAGTAAAGAATACATTTCTGCGTGAATGTTTTCAATCATAATTTGAAAACCATAAAAACATCGCGCTTCGGCATATTGAACTTCTTGGATGAAATTGAGGGCGAGATTTTCATTGACAATCCCATCACTTGCTGCAAAAAAAGCAAGAACATGAGAAATGAAATAGCGTTCATCTTCGGTTAGTTTGTGGTGCCAATCATTCAAATCTGAAGAGAGATCTACTTCCTCAGCCGTCCAAAAACTAGCTTCTGCTTTTTTGTAAAAATCCCATATATCGTGATGTTCGATGGGAAAAATAACAAAGCGATCGTTGTTTTCTTTTAAAATAGATTCCATCATCATAGCTTTTTGGGTTCGTTCTTTACTATTGCATCTACGAGTGCATGAAAAGTTGGGTCATCTTTAGTGGTATAGTGTGTTCGCTGTAAAAAATCAGCATAAGTAAGCAGGGCTTTTTTAAGATCCCCTTGAATGCAGTCACTTGTTGTGGTTGTAGTTTCAAGTAAGTGAATCAAGAAGTAAATCGCGCGTTTTAGAAAAGCCTGTGCTTTAGGTAGTTCGTTTAACTCTTCATGCGTATTAGCTAAATTGTTACACGAAATGATGTATACCTGTATGACAGGAATCTTTAATCGAACACATTGTTCCCAATGGTTATTTAATACTTCCGCTCGATATAACGCTTCGGTGTATCCATCTAACGCTTCTCGATAGTTTTTCTTGACAAAATTTTCATTGCTAGATAGGGTTAATGTTTTCCAATACCGCTCTAGGTGGTTCATACAGGTATCACTCATTTTATTTTAAGTTTTGATTTGCAAAATCCCAATTCACTACCTCCCAAAAGCTTTCAATAAACTTGGGTCTCGCATTTCTATAATCGATGTAATAAGCATGTTCCCAAACATCAAGTGTTAAAAGAGGTGTTTTGTTTAGGGTTAACGGAGTATTGGCTTCTTTCATCGGAATAATTTCAAGTATTCCCTCGTCATTTTGTGCCAACCAAGCCCATCCACAGCCAAATAGTTTAGCTGCTGTAGTTGAAAACTGTTGTTTAAATTGTTCAAAACTTCCAAAATCACGAAGGATGAGTTCCGCAATTTTTCCAGTTGGATGCTGACCGCCATCAGGAGCTAAACAATGCCAGAAAAAAGTGTGATTCCAATGTTGTGCAGCATTGTTGAAGAGGACAGCATCATGGGTTTTGTATCCGTGTAAAATAAGATCTTCAATTGATTGTTCAGCAAGGGCACTGTCTTTCACTAACTCCTGTACGTTATTTACGTAAGTCGCATGGTGTTTCCCATAGTGATAATCAAAAGTTTCTTCCGTAATTAAAGGGGTTAAGGCACTTTTTTGATACGGTAATTCAGGTAATTGTAAGTTGATTTTCATGGTTTTATCCTTTATTTTTGAGTGTTACAATGAAAGGGTGAAGGGGTAATTTAGTCTATCACCCTTATGTGAGTGAGTCATAACATTGGACAAAGGTATAGTTTATTTAGTATAATAAAAATATAAATTTAGTTTACTCTAAAATAATATTTAGTCTTTGTATTTAAATACCTAGTACATCTTATTTTAGATGGTTGTTTAGAATTTATTGGATGAAGACGGTGTTTTTTATTTTCTATCGGTTAATTTTGTCTTACACTAATTTTATAGGTTATGATAGTTAGAGACAAAAAGCATATCCTTCAAATGCTTTTTATTTGGAAAGGATCTGTTTTGAGAAAAATTGCACCGACTTTGTTGGCTATTTTTCTTTTTTCTTGGTTGGTCTATTGGAGTCATTACTTTTTTCCGGATGTTATTATTCCTTTAAACGTGGGAGCCTTTGCTCTAGTCGGAATTTCCTTAGCCATCTTTTTGGGTTTTTGTAATAGTGCGGCTTATGATCGCTATTGGGAAGGGCGAAAGCAATGGGGGAGTTTAGTGATCCACAGTCGATCGTTGGCTTTTCAATTGCTTCATTTTATCAAAGAAGACGGGCAATTTGCGCTAAAAGATAAGCAAAAGGGGATTCAGCTGATAATTGCTTTTTGTTATGCACTCAATAAACAATTGAGAAATAAAACAGATTTGGCCGTTGTTCGTTCCTATTTAACGGAAGAGATGTATCAAGAGATGATGACCAAGCGCTTTAAGCCCGCTTTTTTATTGAGCGAATTAACCAAATGGGTGAATGAACAGCACCAAGCTGGGCGAATAGACTCCATCACACAAGCGCGCATGGATCAAAATTTAGAACAACTATCGATGGTATTAGGGGCGTGTGAACGCATTGTGCATACCAAAATTCCGTTTGTTTACTTTGTTATCTTACACCGTACGGTTTATGCATACAGCTTTCTACTTCCTTTTGGATTGATTGATTTGATTGTATGGACTATGCCTTTCTTTGTGACGTTTGTCGCCTATACTTTCATCGCTTTGGATGCCGTAGTCGCAGAAATAGCAGAGCCTTTTGGCGAAGAGGAAAACGATTTAGCCTTGGATCAAATGTGTGGCAATATCGCTTATTCCCTTTCGGAAATTTCAGATTTACCTCTGCCTGCCTTGGTCTTGCCAGATGAGAATTATATTGTCAAATAGTAATTTTTATTTATAGTATAAAAAAGCACGCTTAAAATGCGTGCTTTTTTTGTGAATTTCTCATTATCTTATTCTTTTACTGTCGCTTATCTCGTCATTTATCTGTGTATTGTTAAGAAAGAATTAACAATTACAAGCAAAAAAAAAGCACCTTATTCGCATTATTTTTTTTGTATTGTAAGTTATTTTTGCTTAGTTTTTATCTAAAGATATATGGGTGACTTTGAAGTAAATTCATTTTATGAGTTAATAATACACGATTTAGTAAATCGCGGTTACTCCGTGGTCGATTGTTTTTTTACAGAAAAAGAAATAGACCTTTTACGGGCTAATTTTTTTATGAAGCAAGATTTACAGCAGTTTAAAAAAGCGGCCATTGGGCAAGCAAGTGAAGAGCAAATAGTAGAAGAGGTAAGAGGCGATTTTATTTTGTGGCTCAATGAACAGACACCCGATGAGGTAGAGGCGATGTATTTTGAAAAGATGAATGAATTTATCGCTTATGTCAATCGCACTTGTTTCTTGGGAATTAAAGAAGGAGAGTTTCACTATGCCAGTTATCCAGTAGGAACCGGATATCAGCGTCATTTGGATGTATTTCACAAAGATACCCGTCGTACCTTGTCCGTTGTATTGTATTTAAACGAGAATGATTGGACCCCTGCTAATGGTGGAGAACTAGTGCTGTTCTTATCCGACGAAGAAGGAAATGAACGAGAGGAAATCGTCTATGCTCTTCCTGGGCGATTGGTTATTTTTGATAGTAAATCCATCGAACACGAAGTTCGAACGGTACACAAACCCCGCTATAGTATTACGGGTTGGTTGAAAACAAGATAAAGTAAAGCTAGGGAAACCTAGCTTTTTTTGCTTTTTGAGAGCATTGTATTTAATCCGAATTTTTTATTTTTATTGCGGGTATTCCACATACCGCATGTCACCTCCATACAGAAGAAATCGAAGCGCAGTGCAGATTCATCGAACACCAAAACAAAATAATAACTCAGCGAGATAAAATAGTAATTCGATCAGATCGGTCACATCCAGAACGTCTACAATACGATATACTAGTTGGAGAGGTAACCGTTAAACGTCTATTTTTAGAATAGGAATGTTACAATCAATTTTATATTTTTATAGGAAGTTTCAAGTTAGAACTAGATTTTTTGAAACCTATATTTTAAGTCAGATGAAAAAGATAATAATATATTCCTTGCTTTCGTTAGTCTGTTGGTTGTATTACTTTCATGAGCGAAAAAAGGCAAGGAAAAAGCAAAGTGATAACTCAATGAGAGTGTTATTTTTTGGTTATGATTTAAAGATTTTGATTTTTGCAATAGGGACTACGATTCTCGTGTTTATTATGATTGTAGATTATTTTAAAAGTAAAAGTATAGGATGAACGCCTTGTACTCCCACTGAAGTATGTTTTTAATTGATTCGATATGAAAGGCCCCCAAATACTTAATTTGACTATCTTGTAGGCGAAAATTTAGGGACTATGAAATTTTTTCTAAAACAAGAATGAAGTGTAAAAAATCAAATAATATAAGGGTAGAGCAGTTCATTCCTATTTGCTTTGTTGGGCTAGTAATTTTGTTTTTTACCGCTTGTAATGAAAGTGTAGTGACGGGATTTAACAAGGTAGATAAAAACTATAGTTTCAGTTCGATAGAAGTTAAACATATTAGCGAACTACAATTAAAACGCTATTTTTTAAGGGAAACGTCAGATTCAGTTTATACGGTTATCGCGTATAACAGTGGGGGAGTTGATCGAGGTTGGACGTATAAATTTAAGAGGATTGGCGATTGGTATTTTGAAAATAAAAATCAAGGTATAGATAGTATAGTGAATTATATCACCTATTGTGGTGGACTCCATCACATGAATACCATTAAGCATTTTTATAACAATGAACCCCAGTTAGACAGCGGTTTTTGGCATGAATTTGTCTATGATTCAATTGATATTAGGCAAAAAAAAGCGTTTGAGCTAGAACTAAAGGTCAATTACGATAAGGCACGATATGAAGGAACTATGTATTTGTGTTTATTTAATAATCCTGTGTATCACGCTGATTATTGTGATTTCAAATCCTTTACTAAGGATAGTATATTTTCCTATGGGGATGATTTTTACAATGTTCGAATTACCCCCCAAGATCAAGGAGTCAATTCAATTCAAGGATATTATACGCTATTGCCTAAAAAACAACGCAAAACAGATGGAAGTAAAGATCTAAAGGTTGTTTTCTTTAGGTTGGATTTTGATGCAAAGTAAATTGCTAAGACTTTGGAATATGAGAACAAAGTGGAAAATAATTGGTTTTGTCTTTTTATCTTGTTTGGTTTATTTTTCAATACATCCAATTGTACTTGATTATACGAAGCCAAATCTATTTCCTTTAACTAGTAAACAGTTGAAGAAGGAAAAAGGAGAAATGTTTATGCTAAATGATTTAGTACAACAGAGCGAAAATTCGGATTTTACAATTTATTTGATGCTAAACCGAGAGGATAATGCGTTCGTAAAACAAGGATTTAAGAGCAATTCTATTTTGAAAATATCGGATCAAGCGATTATTTCTAATTTTTTAAGTAAAAAACTCACCTACACAGATACGGATGTTGCGACGGTTCAGAACAAAATAGTTTTATGTGCTAAAGGTCGTGTTGTGTTAGAGTTTGCAGTAGCAATCACACCAAATAGTATAGGCATACAAAGTCCGTATACAGGTTGGGCCACGTTCAATAACCCGCAAGAGATTCAGGAGCTTTTGCAAAAATGCACGAGATACAATTATCCTGTTTTATTGCTTAAAAACTAAGAGGAAGAAAGACAAAAGAACTAGAGGTTTATCATTTACAAATTTAATATGCCAAAAGTAATCACCGTACCAAAAGATCAAGCAGCACAAGATGCTTTAAATTATGATTGCGCTGCATCTGAGCAATTGATTGAGCTTGAATTAACAAAAGAAGAGTTCGAAGAGTTGTGGAATGATGGAGTTTTTACTGCTATTAATCGAATAACAGGAAGCAATATAGATGATTTTGAAGATGAACATATTATGGATCTTCAGGTAATAGAACAGGTGTGGAATGAATTAAAAACAAATCAAATCACTCCAAAAAATATTCTTCAAATGTTTGAATTAGCTTTAGTATACAAAACAAGTATTCACTTTTATTTTTAAAAATAACAAGAGGAGAAAGTAGGGTAAAAACACTTCTTATCCTTAAGTATAGGGAAGTGATAAAGAATCAAAGAAAGAGGAGGTTTTTTGCCATTGATTAGTCTAATAGAAAGAGTAAGGTATTGCCTCAGTCTTCGTAAAAATGAACAAGATGAAATTTAAACATAGTTGGAGATTCTATCCTTTACTCTTGATTTTTGGCGTGTTTTTCTATTTCCATATTACAGGTAAAAGAAAAAGAATGGAGTTTTATGAAAGAGCAATAAATGAAAAAATAATAGATTCTAGCGATTGGCAAAAAAGAACGATAACCTATTATTTAGAAAGTGGTTTAGAAATCAATTACACGCCAGTAGATCACTGGAATATACATGTGGGAGATTCCCTTGTTAAAACGGTGAATACTAAAGTGTTTACTATTTATAAAAAGAATACGCAAGGCGTTTATGTTCGATATGGATCGTTTGATTTATAAGGGTTTAGCTTAAGGTTATGCTATGAGAAATATAAAAAATACAGCAGTAATATTTTTTGTCCTTTTCATGATTGGATTGATTATTTTTTGTGAAAGAAAGAGCTATCGGGAAAGAACTACCTTTAGAAAAGAAGCGATTAATTCATATATCATTCAAAAAAGAAGTAATTGGACGGGAGGACGAAGTTATGATTATCTTTTCCCAAACAACATTGTACTTACACTTCCTAATAATCAGAATTTAGTAGAAGGAGATTCTATTTCAAAAAAAAGTAATACCTATCGCTTTTCTGTTTATAGAAAAGATGCAGTAGGTAAATATAGGTTTTATAAAGATTTTGATATCCAGTAGTTTAACAAGAGAGAAACTCCATTTGTTGCGAATGGAATAGATGTTTTGATACTGGGTGGTCAAATGCAAACAAAAAATAGAATCACGGGAGGCAAACTCAAACTCACAAAAGCACAAAAAAACAAAAACACCCTCTCATTATTTTGAGTATTTTTGTTTGGAATGGTTTCCATGTATACTGCGGAGGAAGCTTTAAAGAAAGAGGTTAATTATGTTTGATTTTCGGTTGAAGGTTTTTTATACGGTTGCCAAAAGAGAAAGCTTTACGAAGGCAGCCAAAGAGCTGTTGATTTCACAACCGGCTGTATCCAAGCATATTCGAGAAATTGAATCCCATTATCAAACCAAGTTATTTGTGCGAGATGGCATTACTATTCGCTTAACCGAATCAGGGCAATTGCTTTATACCTATGCTGAAGATATATTCTCCACTTATCGCAATTTAGAGTTTGACATGCATGCCTTGAATGCAAAAATGGATGGAAACTTGCGCATTGGAGCGAGTACCACCGTATCTCAATATGTTTTACCACCACTTTTAGCGGAATTCAGAGGGAAAGTACACGATATTCATTTGGATGTATTATCTGAAAACTCAGCCGTTATCGAGCAGTTGTTATTGAGTAAAAATATAGATGTCGGCATTGTGGAGGGATGTTCCAAAAATCCACAAATTAAATACATTGACTTCATTGACGATGAGATTGTTCTGGTTTGTCGATTAGAGAATCCTAAGTTTAAAACGGGAGTGATTGAACCGCAGGAATTGAAAGAGTACGCTTTTTTGTTGAGAGAAGCAGGGTCGGGAACTTTGGATGTTATTGAAAGCAATTTAAATCAAGTGGGCATCTCGCTCAATCAATTGCGCAATGAAATGAATTTCTCTAGTACTGAGAGTATTAAAATGTACCTGAAACATTCCGATAGCTTCGCTTTTCTTTCGATTCACGCCATTCTCAAGGAATTAAAGTATAATGAATTGGTCGTTGTCGATATTAACGGATTGGATATTCGCAGAAAGTTCAGCATTGTACAGCGCCAAGGGCAGGAGAGTGCCTTAGTAGAACTGTTTATTCGATTCATTAAATCATATAACCTAAAGTTATAGCCCATAACTATTATGTATTTTTTTCGCCTTTCAAGATGATTGACCTTTGTAGGGTTAAAATACATACCGTATGACCCTACAAAATAGTAATACAGCCCTAGGAAGTAAAATCATTTTCATCGGTTTGGCCGTTTTGAGTTTATTTCCCTTTATCTCATCCGCTACAGCTTTAGTCTTGGGGATTATATACGCCCAGATTTTTGAAAATCCTTATGGCAAACAAACGAAAAAAGCGACGGGATTACTGCTAAAGGTCGCCGTGGTAGGTTTGGGCTTTGGTATGAATATTTACAGCGCTTTAGCCGCGGGAAAAGACGGATTTGTTTTGACCATTTTTTCCATTTTCTTAACCCTTGTATTGGGATTTGGAATAGGAAAACTCCTTAAAATAGACAAGAAAATATCCTATTTGATTTCATCGGGAACTGCTATCTGTGGAGGTAGTGCGATTGCTGCTGTATCTCCTGTTATTGATGCAGATGAAAAACAAATTTCCGTGGCCCTGGGGATTGTTTTTGTCTTGAATTCTATCGCCTTGATTATTTTTCCTCCAATTGGACATGCATTGGGGTTGAGTCAGGTGGATTTTGGGCTATGGTCAGCGATTGCCATTCACGATACAAGTTCTGTAGTAGGTGCAGCCGCAAAATATGGTGATGAAGCCTTAGAAGTCGCTACAACGGTTAAATTAGCCCGTGCCTTATGGGTGATTCCGGTTGCCTTTTTGTCGACGATGCTTTTCAAAAACAAAGGATCAAAGGTAAAAATACCCTACTTCATTGGGTTGTTTATCCTTGCCATGCTAGCTAATTCGTATATCCCTTTTATTCAACCTTTAGGCCCTTATATTGTAGAAGTATCCAAAGCCGCTTTGACGCTAACGCTCTTTTTAATCGGTACGTCATTATCCTTTAGAACCGTGAAAAACGTAGGCGCAAAACCCTTTATTGAAGGTGTCTTGTTGTGGGTGTTTATTTCGGTAAGTTCCTTAGCGTATATCTTATATGTATAGTTTGTTTGTGAGGTTTGTGCTTTGTAGAGAATTCAGAACTTCACAAAAAACAAAAAAGCAACTTTACTTTTCTTGTGAGGTTTGTGTTTTGTAGAGAATTTACAACTTCACAAAGGCAAAGAGCAAAAAACAACAACTTTACAATAAAAAAAATCGGCAATTTTAAATTGCCGATTTTTTTATATTTATACTTGAATAACACCTAAGTTGAATGGTTTTTCGATAGGCGCGTGATTCGCCGCTTCGATTCCCATAGAAATCCACTTTCTCGTATCTAATGGATCGATGATGGCATCGGTCCAAATACGAGCAGCAGCATAATAAGGTGAAACTTGTTTGTCGTATTTCGCTTTAATCGTATCGAATAATTTTTGTTCTTCTTCCGCTGATAATTCTTGGCCTTTTGCTTTTAAAGAAGAAGCTTCAATTTGCAACAATACTTTTGCAGCTTGTGCTCCTCCCATTACCGCAAGTTCCGCACTTGGCCACGCAAAGATTAGACGTGGATCATACGCTTTTCCGCACATTGCATAATTACCTGCTCCGTATGAGTTTCCTACTACTACCGTAAATTTAGGAACGACAGAGTTTGAAACGGCGTTCACCATTTTTGCTCCATCTTTGATAATTCCTCCATGTTCAGATTTAGAACCTACCATAAACCCTGTTACGTCTTGTAAGAAAACCAATGGAATTTTCTTTTGGTTGCAATTGGCAATAAAACGAGTGGCTTTATCCGCAGAGTCGGAATAGATAACTCCCCCAAACTGCATTTCTCCTTTTTTCGTTTTGACTACCTTGCGTTGGTTGGCAACGATTCCTACAGCCCATCCATCAATACGAGCGTATCCCGTAATTAACGATTGACCGTATCCCGCTTTGTATTCTTCAAATTCAGATTCATCAACCAAGCGTTTAATGATTTCCATCATATCGTATTGTTCCGCACGCGATTTAGGTAAAATACCGTAAATATCATTGGGATCAGCAACTGGTTTTTTCGCTGCAATTCGGTTGTAACCCGCTTTGTCAAAATCGCCAATCTTATCTACAATATTTTTGATGGTATCTAAAGCGTCTTTATCGTCTTTTGCTTTGTAATCGGTAACACCTGAAATTTCACAATGCGTTGTCGCTCCACCTAGGGTTTCGTTATCGATACTTTCTCCAATTGCCGCTTTTACCAAATAGCTTCCTGCTAAGAAAATACTCCCTGTTTTATCTACGATTAAAGCCTCATCACTCATAATAGGTAAGTAAGCTCCACCTGCAACACAACTCCCCATTACAGCAGCAATTTGCGTAATGCCCATGCTACTCATGATGGCGTTGTTTCTGAAAATTCTTCCAAAGTGCTCTTTGTCAGGGAAAATCTCATCTTGTAAGGGTAAATATACTCCCGCACTATCTACTAAATAGATAATAGGTAGTTTATTCTCTATCGCAATTTCTTGTGCGCGTAAATTTTTCTTTCCTGTAATGGGAAACCAAGCACCCGCTTTTACTGTAGCATCATTCGCTACGACGATACACTGTTTTCCTTTGATATAACCTATTTTGACTACAACACCAGCAGAAGGACATCCTCCGTGTTCTTCATACATCTCATCTCCGGCAAAAGCACCAATCTCTATACTATTTGTCTTAGGATCTAATAAATAGTCAATGCGCTCTCTGGCCGTCATTTTTCCTTGTTGGTGTAATTTTTCAATTCGTTTTTCACCTCCACCAAGTTTAACTTTTGCTAGTTTTCGTTTTAAATCTGAAAGCAATAACTTGTTGTGATCTTCGTTTTTATTGAAGTTAATGTCCATAGTTATCTAGGTTGTTGTATAATGTTATTAGTTTTCGCTAAAGTACAAAATTAAAATATATAGGAATAACAATAGCGTTAATATTCAGGAATGCGTAAATATAAAAGACAATACAAAAGAAAGTAATTCATCAACAAAGGGAGCATCAAATAAATAGCGGTATTTTTGTTAATTTTATAGTGTCAACTAAAAAAATAGAATATGCAAGTGCGAGATTTATTCGTATTGGTGATTAAACTGGTCGTATTAGTTTTGTTAATCGATGTCTTTTTTTCTACCATTCCTTTTATCGCAATAGAAGTGGCTACAACCTACGATGTTTTAGAAGCGAATAGAGCCAATGCGGTAACTTTATTGATTACCTTGGTCTTATTAGTGCTGCTATTCCGATATGCAGGAAAATTAGTGGATTGGCTAAAAATCGAACAAGCCTTTTCTAATCCTGTTCTTTCCTTGCCTGCTTCCCTTACGTTAGCTATGCTTGCACAGTTGGGAATCTTTTTTGTGGGAGTAAGTCTTTTCATTCATCATCTCCCTTCATTTTTGAGCAATACCTGGTTTTGGTTCAAAGCGACAGCCACAGAAACCCCCTGCGAATACGTTCAAACAGGCAATTTTTGGTTTGTTAGTGTATTCAATTTAGTTTTGGGCTATCTCTTCGTGTTTAATGCACATCGAATTGCCCGTTGGATCGTCAAGAATCAAGAATAGGGAATAAAAAGTTAAAAATACTGAATTTCAGTAGGTTGTGTAAGATTGGCGCTAAGAATATAGTATACTGTATTATCTCAATGTTACCTTAATGTTAAGTGATTATTGAATTTTATTTCCAATATTAATTTTGTAAGTAGTTGTTATTCAGTAAATAGAGGGGTTTAGTATAAGGAAAACCGATATAAACCATGTTTTGACGTAAAAATTAACGTTAAGGAAACATTCGCTTGATTTTATTGCGTAATTTTGTCGCTGTTTATAACATATATTTTATATAATGTCATTGAATAACATTTTTCAATTTTTAGTTCCAAAGGACAAAACGTTTTATCCTTTATTTGAACAAGCAGCTGTAAAGCTTAAGAAATTATCAGAAACGCTGAATGAGGCTGTGAATACACCAGCTAAGGAGAGAGAGAAATTACTTAAAGATGTTGAAGTAATTAAGGTGGAAATCGAAGCGATCGCACAAAAAACAAGAATTGAATTGGGAAAAAACTTTATCACTCCTTTTGATAGAGAAGATATTCACAGTTTAATTACTGCGGTTGATGATGTAGCGGATCATTTATCTGATGCTGCTTCTCGTATGAGATTGTATCAAATTGACAAAATTACAAAGCCTTTGCGCAAATTGACTGAAGCGAATTTAGAAGCTTGTAGTGAAGTGTACAAAGGACTATTACATTTGAAAGATTTAAAAAAGCTAGAAGAGTTAGCAACTGTATGTAAAAACATTTCGCGCTTAGAAAGAAAAGCGGATAAAGTTTTTGATAAGGCCGTAGCGGATATTTTTGAAAACGAAAATAACGCGATCGAAATTATAAAATACAAAGAGGTAATGGTGGCATTAGAAACGGCTACAGATAGTTGTAGAGACGTTGCTAATGTTTTAGAAACTGTTATCGTTAAATACTCTTAATGATCTAGCGCAAGTATATGGAATTTTTTACAGAAATATTGAGTAATCAAAGTGGGATAATGCTAATTATTATTATTGTATTAGCCCTGGGATTTGATTATATCAATGGTTTTCACGATGCCGCAAACTCAATTGCTACGATTGTAACAACACGAGTTTTAACGCCTTTCCAAGCAGTGCTTTGGGCTGCGGCTTTTAACTTTGCAGCTTATTTTATCTCCTTATACATTATTGGTGAATTTAAGATTGGTAATACCATCGCCAAATCCGTAAACGAGAACTTTATTAGCTTAGAAGTTATTTTTGCAGGTTTAATTGCTGCCATTATTTGGAACTTAGCCACTTGGAAGTTAGGTATTCCTTCTTCATCTTCTCACACCTTGATAGGTGGTTTTATCGGGGCTGCTGTTGCTCATGCTGGTGGTTTCTCAATCGATGGAGTAGATGTTGTGGAGTATTCTAAAGTAATTCCTATCTTCTTGTTTATTTTCGGTGCTCCTTTATTGGGTTTAATCCTCGCTTATTTTATCACCATCGCCATCATGTGGATTTGTAGAAATCAAAACCACTACAAATGTGAAAAGTGGTTTAAGCGCTTACAATTAGTTTCTTCTGCATTATTCTCTTTAGGACATGGAGGAAACGACGCCCAAAAAGTAATGGGTATTATTGGTGCTGCTGTAATCTTCTATCACGTTAATGTGGATATGGATCCTGATTATTTAGTAGAAGGAGTAGATACGTTTAAAGTGTTCGTAGAGCACTGGTGGTGGGTACCTTTAGCTTCTTTCTTATTCATTGGTTTAGGAACATTATCTGGTGGATGGAAAATCGTTAAAACAATGGGAAGTAAAATTACCAAGGTAACACCTCTAGAAGGAGTTGCAGCTGAAACAGCAGGTGCAGTTGCACTATACGTTACAGAACACTTGGGTATTCCCGTTTCAACAACACATACCATTACAGGTTCTATCATTGGAGTAGGTGTAACAAAACGCGTATCAGCAGTGCGTTGGGGAGTTACAATTAACTTATTATGGGCATGGATTTTGACCATCCCTGTATCGGCTATCATCGCTATGATTGTATATTATATTGTAGCTGCAGTAGTCTAATTAGACGCAAACTTTACTTGATATAGAAAAGGAATGATTGAAAAATCATTCCTTTTTTTTTTGACTTTTTTTGACTTTCAATTTATATTGGAATAAAAATCACAATCCTCAGTCAAGTTTTATCCTCTTAATAGTGCTAGTCGAGTAGAAAAAGAGAATAAAATAGCTTTGTTTTTTCTGTTATAGGATGTTTTATAGCTGTAAAACAAAAAAATAAGTCTACCGAAAAGACCTGTCGGACACAAAAAATAAAAACAATAAAAAATAAAGTAAAATATATTTCAACTAAAATTCTTTTTTTAAAAGGGTAAGTTTTCCCGTGATTGCCAATAAATTGAAACAACCTAAAACACAGTAAAGCTGGATGTTTATTGGAATTTCAGTATAGTGTGTAGAAAAAATTCTTATAGTATACGAACTGATTAGTCGTGTTTTTTTTATTAAAATTTAGTGTATATCGTAAATGGAAAAAAGGTAAATGGGAGTTTACATTTACTTTTTTACAGTTTACCCATTTACTTTTTTACTTCTTCTCTTTCTTTGTGCCATTAAAAAATAAAAGAATGAAGAAGAAAATAATAGCTATGATTCTTTTTGTATTCGTTACAAGAAACATACAAGCACAAGAAAATGTAGGAATTGGTACTGTAGAGCCTCATCAATCGGCTTTGTTGGACCTGGATGCTTCTGATAAAGGAGTTTTGTTTCCAAGAGTAGCCTTGAGTGAAGAAACAGTCTTAGCAGGCGGTTCAAATCCTATAGGCGTTGTTGTATTTAATAATGGAGAAGGAAGTATTTCGACCAAAGGGTTTTATTTTTGGTCGGGAAATCGTTGGGAGTTATTGGCTTTAGATTCGACCTTAACGGAAGAAATTGAGAAAATAAATCAAAAGATACAAGGATTGCAATTTCCAGCAATAAGTGAGCAATGGATATATATGCCTGCTTTTCCGATTAAAATGCATGAAGCCTCCGAACAGAAAGTGTATTTATATGATGAATATAGCAAACAATTAGGGGACACAAGTGGCATGACTATTTGGGAGGAAAACGAAGTGAAGTTTGTCGTAACAGGATATGATGTGGCATCCTTTAATACCGTACCTACTATTATAACCGAAAATGGTAGACAGTATCTCCTGTATAAGTCAAATGTAAATAAAATGACCGCATCAAGTTATTTGAACATAATTATAGTGAAAAATAATGAAGACTAAAATCTATTATATTCTTGGTTTATATACCTTGATTTCTTTTCCGTTTTCGGTGTTATATGCCCAGTTTCCCTATCATAATCAGATGATATCAGGGGATGATTTTAGCCCATTTTCAAATTCAGATAAAGTGGATTTTAAAACATATGGTGCTGAGTTAACTACCAAAGAAAATCAAACAAAAGGTTTTTTTCTGAATGATCTAGTGTTTGCAAACGATCGTGGCTTTGTTCTTCGTTTTGAATATGTTATGACTGGAAAGGGACCTGGAACACCTTTTGGTGCGGGAAATGGTCTTGCTTTGGTTTTATTTGATGGTAGTGTTGATAATCCTGCTATGGGAGCATCGGGATCGGGCATTGGATATAGTTATCGTAAGGCAACAAGTTCGGGAAATGCTGTTAATGGATTAACCAAGGGTATGCTAAGTATTGGACTTGATTTATACGGTGATTTTAAAAGTCGTATTATTAATCCAGAAGAATTTAGAAATGGAATCTATACTAATGGAAGAGAAGGGAATCATGTGACAGTTCGTGGTCAAGGAGATGGATTAGCAGGATATCCTGTATTGATTTCTCAAAGTGTTTGGGATATCGGCCAAAGATATCAACTAGATGCGGAAACAGGAGCATATTCAACGACCTTTGATGCTCCTGATAATAAAGGATTTTCGTTTAAGTTAAGAGAAAATGAACGTGATAATGAAATGGATAGCAATGTTGGTTTTGGACATCTTTCGTATAGAAGAGTCGAAGTAAGCATGTTGCCAGGCAAGATGAATGCGTTATCAGGTTTTTTTTTAAACGTTGATATTGTACATGGTAGTGAAACAAGTCGAGTAATAAACTCTTATTTTATTCAGACTAATGCACTTCTTATTTATAATGAAGCGCAAACCAACACTGTTGATGCATTGGTCATGAATCATGTTGTACTGCCGCAAACATTTAGAATTGGATTTATAGGGGCTACTGGATCGGCCTATCAGAAAAATATTGTTCGAAATATCAGTATTTACCTTCCCTTTTCTCCTTCAGTTAAAACAGTAGAAGTGGATCAAGTGTGTAAAGATGATGCTACCATACTTGATGTTTTGGAACATAGTGTAGGTTTTAATTCTAATTTGTATTCAAAAGGAGAAAACTTAGATGATTTAGGTAAAAAAGAATATTTAGATCCCTATAGTTTTCAATTTACAACTTTAGTCAATGGGGAATTTGTAAAGACAACTGAACCCTTTATTGCAGTAACAAGTAATGGGCGTTATGAATATAATCCAGTTACTATGCAAGTGGAATTTGTGCCTAAAATCGGGATGGTAGCAAAAGAAGATCAAGTTTATTTTAATATCAAAAATAAGAAAAGTATCCAAGGAAATACTGATTTAGGTGGTGAACAGTTTCGATCAAATAATGCCATGATAAAATTAAATTTCACATACAATTGCAATGATATTATTATGGTAAATGGTAACTCTATTTAAAAGTAAATGCATATGGAAAGAGATAGAAGTATAACAATTAAAATAGTCTTGCTTATTTTGTGTTTATCCAATAATTTGGAAATCTTTGCACAATACCCTTACTTTAATTCAGGACAGCAAGCGGATGCTTTTACTTTGTTGGGTGAAAGTAGATCTGGATTAGTTACGTACAGTAAAAATGGAATTAAACTATTAGATGCTCAAAATCAATATTCAGGAGTGTATCTGAATGATTTGAGTTTCACAACAGAAAAAGGATTTATTTTAGAATTTGAATTTGGGTTGGATATAGGGAGAATGGAGGAGGATAAATATGGAGATGGTATTGGTATGGTTCTTTTTGATGCTGCTGAATCCAATCCTAGTCTAGGAGATAAGGGAGGTGCTTTAGGGTACGCACATACTCAGAAGTATTCTGGTGTACATACAGCAGGTTTTACTAAAGGTATTTTCGGATTGGGATTAGATTTATATGGAAATTATAAAAATAGAATAAGAGGAGGAAGTGAAATAAGAAACGGTATAACAGAGATAAAAGATGGAAATTTTGTCGTTTTACGAGGTCCCTATAATCCGAGTAATCCCTATGAAGGTTATCCCGTTCTTTTTGCCATAGGAACAAGAAAAAATACAAACCTATATTTGAATCGCAGTACAGGGCAAGCTATAAGTAAGCAAAAAGGATTTGTTGGACAACGATTTAGCCTTCGAAGTGCGGTAATGAACGCTAAACCAGGCGATATAGGATATCGAAAAATTCGCATAGCTTTTGTGCCTGGACAAGATGATTATACTAGACAACAAGGTTTTTTTATTTTTGTAGATATAATAAATGGGATATATAATTCTTCTATAATAAAAAATTACTTTGTCCCAAAATCAGGAAGTATTAAGTATAAGGAAGAATTAATTCAAGGATTGCAAACTTCAGAAATTAAAAATTTAGGACTGACTATTCCCACAACAATGAAGATGGGTTTTACCGGAGCAACAGGGGCAGCTTCTATTCGAGCCCATATTCGAAATATTTCGTTGAGTTTGCCTTTTTCACCTGTGGTGCAAGATATTGTTATTCCCGATGTAATCTATGATAGACCCTTTGTAAGTAAACCTTTATATAGCGCAATAGGATATGATTCGAATGTGTATTCGGTATTAAACCCACCTAGCGAATCTATTTTGTTTTTAGATTTATCTTCATTTCGATTTAAAGTGTTTGATGATAAAACAAAAAGTTATGTTGTTAATACAGATCCATTTAAGTTGGAGGTGCCTAAAGTAGGAACGTTTACCTATGATACTGATACTGGAGAAGTGACATTTGTACCTGTGGAAGGATATAGAGGAAGTTCTTATACGTTTTATTACGATATAAAAAACAAACGCCCCGCTACAGGGGTAGATATTAGTACGGAAGAATACAGATCAACAACGGCCTCCGTAACCTTAAATTTTACGGATGAAATTCCACTCTATCGCAATCCACCTCTATTAGTGAATAAAGGAGTGAATAAAGTACAGTAAGTTTTTGAAAGTTAATTTGATTTAAAAAGAAAAACGCTTAGTCTGCAAAGGCTAAGCGTTTTTCTATAATAGGATATTTTTATAATTGGAAAGCTTGTTTAATATCGGCTACTCGGTCTAGTTTTTCCCAAGTAAACAATTCAACTTCCATTTGTTTGGTTTCTCCTCCTGGTCTTGTAAAGGTTTTTGTAACCACTTGTGGTTTGCGCCCCATGTGTCCATAAGCAGCTGTTTCGCTGTAGATTGGGTTGCGTAGTTTTAAGCTTGTCTCAATAAAGTAAGGACGTAAATCAAATAACTCACTTACTTTTTTCGCAATTTCACCATCCGTTAAGTTTACTTTTGAGGTACCATAGGTATTAACGTAGATTCCCGTTGGTTTAGCAATACCAATAGCGTATGAAACTTGTACCAATACTTCTTCTGCAACACCTGCTGCAACAAGGTTTTTAGCAATGTGACGGGTTGCATAAGCTGCACTTCGGTCAACTTTACTCGGATCTTTTCCTGAGAAAGCACCACCACCATGCGCGCCTTTTCCTCCATAGGTGTCTACGATAATTTTTCTTCCTGTTAATCCAGTATCCCCGTGTGGTCCTCCAATGATGAACACACCTGTTGGGTTGATTAAGTATTCAATTTCTTCGTTGTTTTGGAACAAATATTCATATTGCGGATATTTAGCCAATACGCGAGGAATTAAAACAGCGATGATATCTTGTTTGATTTTAGCTTGCATGGCTTGCTCTGCAGCTATTTTAGCTTCCATACTAGCATTTTCTGCTTGAATAAAATCATCGTGTTGTGTCGATAATACAATCGTTACAATGCGAACCGGTTTATTGTCGTCATTATACTCTAATGTAACCTGGCTCTTCGCGTCTGGACGCAAATAAGTAACGGCTGTATTTTCTCGGCGGATTACCGCTAATTCTTGTAATAATTTATGCGATAAATCTAAGGCTAGCGGCATGTAATCTTCCGTTTCTGTCGATGCGTAACCAAACATCATTCCTTGATCACCTGCTCCTTGATCTTCTTTACTCGCGCGCTCAACACCTTGACTGATTTCTGCCGATTGTTCGTGAATAGCTGATAAAATACCACACGAATTACCGTCAAACATATATTCACTCTTCGTATATCCAATCTTGTTGATTACATCGCGAGCAATTTGTTGTACGTCTAAATAGGTTTTTGATTTTACTTCCCCAGCAAGGATTACTTGCCCTGTAGTAACTAAAGTCTCACATGCTACTTTTGATTCTAAATCAAAAGCCAAGAAATTGTCAATTAAAGCATCTGAAATTTGATCTGCAATTTTATCAGGATGTCCTTCACTTACAGATTCCGATGTGAAGTAATAAGCCATATGGTATGTTTTTTAAAATGTTTAAAAAAGAGGAAATGGCTAAAGTGAAGATACAATATATTCTGCTTTAGCATTTTTTACCGAGGTTGCAATCAGTACAAATTTTTCCTCCTATGAAATTCACTGCAAATGTATCAACTATTTTTTGAATCTATACAAATTTTATCCTTTTTTATATTCCTCTTAACGATTATGTGATTTTTACTAATCCCGAGCAAATACACCTTGATATGAATTGGATATGAAACATAAGAGCATATAAAATCCTTAAAAACTGTTATGTTTTTTTGAAATTGATAAAAATATGGTGGTTTATTGCTTTATTTACATTTTAAAAGCCATTTTTAGTTACATTTGTTTCGAATTATTATCGTATTAATCGCGTAAAAATGAGACTACATAATATAGACGATCAAAAGTCGATGACTCCGCAAATGGCGCTGTCTTTTTTAAAAGAAGGGAACAAACGCTTTGTTGAAAACCTGAAAGCCCATGCTAATTTACTAGAACAAGTAAATGAAACCAAAGAAAGCCAATTTCCTTTCGCTATTGTTTTAAGCTGCATTGACAGCCGTACGTCAGCTGAATTGATCTTTGATCAAGGATTAGGGGATGTGTTTAGTACGCGTATTGCCGGAAATGTATTGAATGAGGATATTATCGGTTCAATGGAATTTGCTTGTAAACTCGCAGGTTCAAAATTGATTGTTGTCTTAGGACATTCGCACTGTGGCGCAATTACAGGAGCTTGTAAAGAGGTGAAATTAGGGTATTTAAGTAACTTATTAGCCAAAGTTGAACCAGCCGTGGATCACGTGAAAAGATATTACCCCGATTTAGATATTAAATCAAAAGAAGGAGTGGATATGGTTGCCTTTTACAATGTAGAATACACCATCAATCACATCCTAACTAAAAGTAATGTCCTTTGCGAAATGTATGAAAAAGGAGAAATCGGCATTGTTGGGGCTTTCTATAAAGTAGAAACAGGAGAGGTAGATTTTGTCAAAGAAATGTTTGTTGAATAAAAAAAGAAGTTTTGAAACACAACGAATTTTACAAAAAAATATTAGAAAATAACAAAGCTTGGGTAGAAGAAAAACTAGCCATTAATCCAGAGTACTTTAAGCGCCTTTGTCACAGGCAAACGCCACCTGTTTTGTGGATTGGTTGCTCAGATAGTCGCGTGCCAGCTAATGAGATTATCGGTGCCGAACCAGGGGATGTATTCGTTCACCGAAATATCGCCAATATGGTCATCCACTCAGATATGAATATGTTGAGTGTATTGGATTATGCGGTAAACATTCTTAAAGTAACCAATATTATTGTCTGTGGCCATTATGGCTGTGGTGGAGTAGAGGCCGCAATGAAAAACGAATCATACGGACTGATTGACAACTGGATTAGACACATCAAAACCGTTTATCGCTTGCACAATGTCGAGTTAGATGGGATTGACGATACCACAGAGCGATTCAATCGATTTGTAGAGTTAAACGTTCAAGAACAAGTGTACGACCTAGCAAAAACATCGATCGTGCAAGGCGCTTGGGCAAGAAATCAAGACTTGAGTATTCACGGCTGGGTTTATGGGTTAAACTCGGGGTATGTGACCGATTTAGAGGTGAATGTAACGAGTAATCAAGATCTTGACGAAGTGTATCAACTTCGATTTAAGAAAATTTAATCGTCAGACTCCAGGTTTTCATTGAATGAAGACGGTAGGAGCGAAGGAATAAATTTTAATATGATAGGCAGCAATACGGTGCCTCCAGGTAATAAAAATATCGCAAGAGAAGGAATGGTTTTAATCACCTCAAGGGTCTGTTTTTTGATCAATTTCTTTTCTTGCATATCTAAATTTCGATGGGTAGAGTCCATCAATAACTGCATCAATTGTTTGTTCTTTTGAATCTCTTTTAAAATACGACCTTTATTTCGGCTAACTAAAAATTCTACGTAATTCGTTGAATTATTAATCATATTATTGAATAAATTCGATGACTTTAAGTAGAAATAATTGTAGTCATTTTGTTGCAAGAACAACATAAAACAAGTTCGGCTATCCTCCACCTGTTCTGTAGTAAAAGCCAATCGGCTAAAAGGTTCAACAGAACAATCAGGTAATTCTAACGTCTTTAGCTCATTGTTCCACGAATTACACATCACAATGTCCAACAATAAACTAGATTCTAAATAGGAAGATTTTACTTCCATAATCTCCTCTATTGCAAAATCATTGGGATTGTCTGTAAAATGAACTTCAGTATTTTTTTGACCTTGGGTGTGATTCAGGATTGACTGAATCAAATCTTCCAAATACACATGGTATAGATTGGGGTGAATTTTACCTGTTAAAAAGGTTTCAAACGTCAAAAGATATACCGATAAAACGAGTAAATTCAGTACAATATTGTTGCTTTTCGATTGGGAAAAGAAGTTTTCTTTCCACTTGATGGCAAAAAGGTGTTCTAAACGGGCATATGTATTTTTATCCTCAAATAAATTAGTGAAGAAATTGGTTTTATGCGGTACAAATAATTGGTAAAAATCCAATAATCGACTGATAAACTCATCGGTTGTATTTGTGGGATATTGGAAGAAATAAATCTTTTCTAATAGTTGCAAGAAGCAGATTTTGGCAAATTCCTCTTGAGTGTATTTAAAAGTCGTATAAATCTCAGGAAATCCGCTGGCGTTTATCTGACCAAAACTAAATCCAGTTGCTCTTATCTCATGCGCTAATTCTATTGTATTAGTAGCCGTGAAAATAGCGTATTTGTCTTGTTCAGCGAAGTATTTTTTTATCCAGCCAGTTGTTGATGGGTTCATAAATACAAGATGCGTTATTGTGAAGGTAAAGAAATAGCTTCAAGCTATTTCTTTACCATTTAACTTGTTTTTCGATTGCTTTAATCATCTCTGTAGCAATATCTTTATTTGTAGCTCCTTCAATACCCTCTAGTCCAGGAGAAGAGTTGACCTCTAGCAATAAAGGTCCCTTTGCTGAACGAATGATATCAACACCAGCTACTTTTAAATTCATCGCTTTTGCCGCGCGAATAGCAATGCGCTTTTCTTCTGGAGTTACTTTAATAACGGAAGCCGTTCCTCCCAAGTGAATATTGGCTCTGAATTCGCCCGGAACTGCCTCGCGTTGTATGGCTGCAACAACTTTGCCATCCACAACAAAACAGCGAATGTCTTTTCCGTTTGCTTCTTTGATGAATTCTTGAACTAAAATATTGGCATTTAAACTTTTGAAAGCGTTAATTACACTCTCAGCTGCTTTTTTGGTTTCTGCTAATACTACTCCTTTTCCCTGAGTACCTTCTAGTAATTTGACAATTAAAGGGCTTCCTCCAACCATTTTAATCAAATCATTCGTGTCTAAAGGGGAATTGGCAAATCCCGTTGTGGGAATGTCAATGCCATGATTTAGAAGTAATTGAAGAGAGAATAACTTGTCTCTGGATTGCGCAATAGCTGCGGCACTATTTAAACTGAACACTTTTAATGATTCAAAATGACGCGTTAGAGCACATCCGTAATACGTCATGCTGGGTCTAATTCGCGGAATAACAGCATCAAAGTCGTTTAACACTCGCCCTCCTCTATAATGAATTTCTGGTTGATTGGCATCTAATTTCATATAACAGTATTTTAGATTTAAGAAATGCATTTCATGCCCTCTTAATTCTCCTGCTTCAATGATACGCTTGTTGCTGTATAATTCTGGATTACTGGCTAGTAATCCGATTCTCAATCCACTTTTTGCTTCTTTGGGTTTGTTGTAGTATTCATCTAGTTTTTCAACTGTAGGTTGACCTAATAGAAAATGCTTCTCTGGGTCAACTAAAATACGTCCCCCCATCGCTTCTCTACCCAATAACATGCGATACCCCATAGAGTCGCGATTGGTTAAGGTTAACTCAATATCCCACGATGTTTCTCCAAAACCAAGTATCGTTCGGATAACATAGCGAGATTCTCTAGATCCACTAGAACTTTTGACGATTCTTTTGTCCACTACTTTAGCTTCGCAATGTATAATTGTCTTGCCGTTATTTTGTAAGGGATTTACATCAAACTTTACCCATTTTTCACCGTCTTTTTCAAAAGGACTGATGTTAACCGCATGCAAGGCTGAAGTTTTTGCACCTGAATCTACACGCGCTTTAATCGCAGGGATATTTAATGTAGAGAAAGAACACCATTCTTCACTACCAACAATGAGTTTATCTACCATTCTATTTAATTATTCAATCGCGAAAGTACTACTTTAAAGCAATTGCTATGATGTAATAAAGATAAAAAAATAAAAAATAACGTTTAAATAACATCGATATTATCTTTAGTTTTAAAACTACTAAAGGATGAAAAGAAAAAACCTGCTAATGTGCAGGTTTTTTTGTTTTTATTTTGATAAGCAAAGCTTCTCCTTTTTCATCTTTTGGCGCATCCAAGGTTATGGTGTCGCCAACAGTTAATTTTGCATTTACAATTTCTTCTGCAATCGGATCTTCAATGTACTTTTGAATTGCTCGTTTTAATGGACGTGCCCCATATTGCTTGTCAAAACCTTTTTCAGCAATAAAATTCTTCGCTTTTTCTGTTAGGTTTAATTTGTATCCTAAATCGTCAATGCGCTCGAATAATTTAGCTAATTCAATGTCGATAATTGAGTTAATGTGCTCTTTCTCTAAGGAGTTGAATACCACAATATCGTCAATTCTATTTAAGAACTCTGGTGCAAAAGCTTTTTTCAACGCACTTTCAATCACGGATTTACTGTGTTGATCGGTTTGTTCCTTACGCGCCTGTGTGCCAAAACCAACACCTTGTCCAAAATCTTTTAATTGACGAACCCCAATATTAGATGTCATAACAATAATTGTATTTCTAAAATCGACTTTGCGTCCTAAACTATCAGTTAAATGACCATCATCCAATACTTGTAACAACATATTAAAGATATCAGGATGTGCTTTTTCGATTTCATCAAATAGAATAACACTGTATGGTTTTCTGCGGATTTTTTCTGTTAATTGGCCTCCTTCTTCATATCCAACATATCCTGGAGGTGCACCGATTAAACGAGATAACGCAAATTTCTCCATGTATTCACTCATGTCAATGCGAATCAAAGCATCATCTGAATCAAAAAGCTCTTTGGCTATTACTTTGGCTAATTGGGTTTTTCCAACTCCAGTTTGTCCTAAGAAAATAAATGATCCAATCGGTTTGTTCGGGTCTTTTAATCCCGCGCGATTGCGTTGAATAGCCTTGGCAATTTTACCAACAGCCTCATCTTGTCCAATGACTTTTCCTTTTATGATAGCAGGTAAGTTCGCTAATTTTGTGATTTCTTTCGCAGCAATTCGGTTTACTGGAATTCCCGTCATCATAGATACTACATCAGCAACATCATCTTCTGAAATGAGAATGCGGTTGTTTTTTACCTCTTTTTCCCACGCTTCTTGTGCAATGTCCAGTTCTTTTTCTATGCTTTTTTCTTTGTCTCTTAGATTAGCAGCTTCTTCATACTTCTGCTTTTGAACCATCACATTTTTGTTCTCGCGAACTTCTTCTAATTCTTGTTCTAAGTTTAGTATGTTCTGAGGTACGTTGATATTCGTGATATGTACGCGAGAGCCTACTTCATCCAAAGCATCAATTGCCTTGTCGGGTAAGAAACGATCCGTCATATAGCGATTCGTCAACTTTACACAAGCTTCAATCGCCTCATCTGTATAACTTACGTTGTGGTGACTCTCGTATTTGTCCTTAATATTGTGCAAAATGATAATCGTCTCGTCTACCGAAGTCGGTTCTACCAATACTTTTTGGAAACGGCGTTCTAACGCACCATCTTTTTCGATGTGCTGTCTAAATTCATCTAGTGTTGTGGCACCAATACATTGAATCTCGCCTCGCGCTAAAGCAGGTTTGAACATATTAGAGGCATCTAAGGAGCCCGTCGCTCCACCCGCACCAACAATGGTGTGAATTTCGTCGATAAATAAAATGATGTCTGTGTTTTTCTCTAACTCATTCATCACAGCTTTCATGCGCTCTTCAAATTGTCCTCTGTATTTTGTTCCCGCCACTAAACTAGCCAAATCTAACGTCACGACGCGTTTGTTGAATAAAACACGAGAGACTTTCTTTTGGATGATTTTTAAAGCTAAACCTTCCGCTATAGCAGATTTACCTACTCCTGGCTCACCAATTAACAAGGGATTGTTTTTCTTTCTGCGACTTAAAATCTGTGAAACACGCTCGATTTCTTTTTCACGCCCTACAACAGGGTCTAGTTTACCATCAATCGCCATTTCTGTCAAATCTCTACCAAAATTGTCTAAAACCGGTGTTTTACTCTTTTTATTTGGTGGAGTAGATTGCGTGTCAGCTTTTTTACTACTAGAGCTGTCATTTTGTCCGGATTCTTCGAAAGTTTCCGCCTTTGGACTATGGAATATATCTTCGCTATCCGCTTCTTTCTTTTCTTCAGAAAGAAATTCTACATAATAGGTCTTTACACTTTCGTAATCCACATTCATTTTGTTGAGGATTTGAGTAATAGGATCTTCATTGTTCTTTAAAATACACAAGAGCAAATGAGCAGAAGTTACTTCAATATTTTTGAAGACTTTCACTTCCAAATAGGTTAAACGCAAAGCTCTTTCTGCTTGCTTGGTAAGATATAGTGATCCTTTCTCGTTTACTGCTGTCTTTGTAGCCGAATAAGGTGTTAAATTCTCAACTTTATGACGTAAAAAATCAAGGTCTACTTCTAGATTTTGGAGAATTGTCGATCCTTCACCTTGCTCAATTCTCAATAAGGCTAACAAAAAGTGCTCTGTTCCTATAAAGTCATGACCTAGACGTAATGCCTCGTCCTTACTAAAGGAAATAACATTTTTTATTTCTTGTGAAAAATTTTCGTCCATACTAACTGAATTTAGGTGATTATTTGTTTGATACATAAACTAAAGGCAAAAAGTGTACCTAGTTGGTAGAAGTTGCCCTTCTGTCATACGCTAATTGACAAAAAAAAATTGGTAAATAAAAATATTATGGATTCTTTTTTTGGTGGAGAAGACGAAGTGCAAACTGCACTACATTTAGTCTCCGACCTTTTTATTGTTTTCAATAAACTGGTATTTGCGTTGTTTGCTTTTCCATCTCTCTTCTGCGTATTTTCTCAAATCGATAATTTTATCCTTTTCATCGACAATTTCAAATCCTAAAAGGGTTTCCAATATATCTTCTAATGTTAGAAGTCCCTGAACCTCTCCGTACTCATTGGTAATGATGGCAATGTGCTCGTGCTTTTCCGTTAATCGACTCCAAGCTTCTAAGACACTTGTTCGTTCGTTGAACTGAAGAATGTTGCGTTTAAGATCTTTCAACTGAATGTCAAATTGATCTGCAGCTAAGTGTTCAAAGATGAGGTCGCGAAGTACATATCCAACGATATTTTCCGTTTGCCCACTATAAATAGGAATACGCGAAAAGTGAAGTAATTCCTTATTCACTAAAAAACCTTGAAGTTTTAGCTCCTCATCTGCGTGAATCATCATGATACGAGGAGTGTGGATGGCTGCAACCGAAACGTCTTTGAGTTGGATTAGGTTTTGAATGATTTTCGTTTCCTTTCCTTCTAATATTCCTTCTTGTTCACCAATACTAGCTAAACTCGCTAATTCTTCGCGGCTAATACTTGATTCTTGTTGTTTTTTACTCAGGCGCTTGGTTAAAAAAGAAGAAAGTAAAACCAAAGGATAGCAGAGAATAATCATGCTGGAAATAGTAGTAGCGGTTGAGCTATACAAGGTTTTGCAATAGTTTGCACCCAATGTTTTAGGAATAATTTCTGTAAATACCAGGATGACCAAGGTTAGAAGGGCAGAAATAACCCCAAAATAAGCCTCTCCAAAAACAACTGTAGCTTGTGCGCCAACACCAGCAGCCCCAACAGTATGTGCAATGGTATTTAAAGATAGAATGGCAGATAAAGGTTTGTCAATATCCTTTTTCATGTGAATCAAAGCTTTTGCTTTGGTATCCCCCTGATCCGTTTTTGAATGTAAGAATGCAAGAGGGGTAGATAATAAGACTGCTTCTGCAATGGAACAGATAAAAGAAACCGTTAAGGCTAAAAACAAATAAATTAATAATAAAGTCATTCAGATAAAACTTAAAGGAACAATACTATTCTTTTTTGTTTTTCAATAGGAGTTAAATTTAACTCAAGCAGACAAAATGTTCACTGAGTAGCGGTAAGAGGAAATACATACAAGAGCTATAAGCCAAGAGGAAGTGGAGTAGCCAATTTTTTTCTTGTGATTAAGTTTAAGTCAAGAAGTAGTACACTTCGTAAAAAAGATATTGTTCCGAGGTTGATACGAACTTTACGTGGGGGTGTTTCGAAACAAAGATCATTTTTATTTTAGGTGAATTATTTTATTTAGCTAGCTCTAAATAAAAAGTTAACGTATCGTATTTTTCTATCTAGGCTTGTAGGTCATGAAAGTTCCGTCTTTGTAAAAAACAACAATTTGTTCTATGTCAGACGAGGTGAAAAAATCAGGAATAGGTTTAGGGGAAATGACCTCTTTTTTTATCGTTGAAGTAGGGGATGAAAGAGGGGTGTTTTGTGTTTCAATTTTGGATTCATCTGAAAATAAATCGACAGATTGGGAAGGTGCTATTTCCTGTTTTTTTTCACCAGAAAAAGAACCTTCACCTTTAATTAACCACTCGAGATTTAGTTCTGAAAAAGTGTCGTTTATCTTTAAAATAAAATCCAAACTAGCCTTGTTTCGACCAGATAAAATATGGGATAAACTTGAGCGTTGAACGCCAATTTTATCCGCAAAAGCAGAAGCAGATAGCTCAAAATGTTCGAGTAAAAACTCTAGTCTGTTTACGAAATTCTCCATGGATACAAATGTGTATTTTTAAATCAGATAGTTTACAAATGTAATAAAAATATTGAATTAACAAATGTATACATGTAAAATAGTAGAGCAATAAGCTGTATTATAGGTTTAAGTAGAGCTGTGTAAAGTATTGATTATTAATTAATACTTTGTTTTAAAATATTTTTGTAAAATCTTAGAGTGTTCCTTGGAAAAGAACGGAGGTTTATTGTTGACAATTGTAAAATACAAAACGCTATTCACTGTTTACATTTGTAAAAAATGAAATGTTTACATTTGTAATATTGTAAAAAGAGCAAGAGGATGAACGAACAACAGTTAGCTAAAACGTATCGAGTACCAACAATTTCAGGAAGATACATTACCAACAAAAATGTAGCGGATTTTACATCGACCTTAAACCATTACTTTAAGGTGAGTGTGATCGGGAAATCTGTTGAAAATAGATCCATTTATGCGGTGCAATTTGGCGAAGGAAAAACCAAGATTTTAATGTGGTCACAGATGCATGGAAATGAGTCGACAACGACTAAAGCGGTGCTGGACTTACTTCGGTATTTGAATGAATCTACGGCGGATAAAATCGCTGAATGGAGGGCTGAATTTTCACTGATTATCGTTCCGATTTTAAATCCAGATGGAGCACATTACTACACAAGAGTTAACGCAAATCAAGTGGATTTAAATCGAGATTCGGTTGATTTAAGTCAGCCTGAAAGTAAAGTTTTACGTCAGTTGTTGGAAGAGGAGCAACCTGATTATGCATTTAATTTACACGATCAACGCAGTATTTTTGGTGTAGGGGATACTGGGAAATCGGCTGCTCTGTCATTTTTAGCACCTGCTTTTAATGCAGATAGAGAGATGAATGAGACAAGGAAGAAGGCTGTTCAGCTGATTGTAGCAATGAATGAGGTTGCGCAGGAAATGGCTCCTGGGCATATAGGACGCTTTGATGATGGATTTAATTTGAATTGTATAGGAGATTATGCACAAGCAATGGGTATCCCTACTATATTAATAGAGGCAGGGCATTTAGATCTGGATTATCAAAGAGAAAATACAAGAGAGTTAGTTTGCGCAAGCTTATTGCGTGTATTGAATGTTTTGACACATCCTCATAAGGGGGGCGATTATGCGTTAGAACATTATTTTGCACTTCCTGAGAATACTAAAAGCTTTTGTGATGTTGAATTGAGAAGTGGTATTATTCCTTCATCTGAAAGAAAAATTATAGTGAAAATTCAATATAAAGAGATATTAGCAGAGGGAAGTGTTAAATTTTGTCCTATTATTATGAATATTGATAAAAAAGGAAGTAAATTTGCGCATGCATTAATAGAAAAAGATTGTTTATTAAAATCTTTTATTAAAGAACCCTTTCAGATTTTAGATCAGAATTTTGAGGATGTTGTAGCGTTATCGGCTGAAGAGGTTAATTATTTATTAAAAAAAGAGGTATAATTGCTATTTTTTGAATAAATAAGATTTTTTTTTATTATTATTGTACTGAAATATAGATTTAGAATTAACATAAATAACTGATTTATGAGTAAGTTTCGTTTAGATGAAATCGACCACCAGATCTTAGATATGCTGATCGATAATACGAGAGTGCCTTTTACAGATATCGCTAAGAAATTATTAATTTCAGCAGGTACGGTTCACGTACGTGTGAAAAAAATGGAAGATGCTGGAATTATCCAAGGTTCTTCGTTGACGCTTGATTATGAAAAATTAGGATATGCATTTATTGCGTATATCGGAATATTTTTACATAATACTTCGCAAACTAAGTTTGTTTTAGAACGAATTAATGAAATTCCATATGTGACAGTTGCTCACGTAACTACTGGTAAATTCAATGTATTCTGTAAAATTAGAGCGAAAAATACCCGTCATGCGAAAGAAGTAATCTACATGATTGACGATATTGATGGAGTGTACAGAACAGAGTCAATGATTTCTTTGGAAGAAAGTATCAACGACAAAAAACGATTAATGCATACAATTTTTAAAGAATTGTAGTCAATTTTTTAAAATGTAAATGAATAAAAACTGCCTTTGTGCAGTTTTTTTTTATATTCGTTTTTTATACTTTTTAAAAATGGATTCGTTAACTCAAATTGTTTTAGGCGGTGCCGTTGGAAATGCGTTACTAGGGGAGAAATTAAAGAATAAAGCTGTTTTATATGGTGCAGTAGCAGGTACTATACCAGATTTAGACGTTTTGGCTGTTTTTTTTACTGATCCAATAAGTGCTTTAGAATTTCATCGCGGTATTACGCATTCTGTCTTATTTGCCATTTTTGGCGCTTTTCTTTTCGGATTTCTTCTGTATTGGTTTGAGAAGAAAAAAGGCGTCACCTACGAAGAGGGGGTTTGGCTCTTCTTTTGGGGATTCTTTACGCATGCAGCGCTTGATGTATTTACAACTTGGGGAACCCGCGTTTTGTGGCCTTTTGATTATTCTTTTGCCTTTAAGTCAATCTTCGTGATTGATCCTCTTTATACCCTGCCTTTTTTGTTTTTTCTCCTGCGTTCAATGCGGGAAAAAACCAATGTGAAACGCCGTTTATATCTAAATCGATTGGGACTTTATATAAGTAGTGCTTATTTGGGGTTAACACTTTTGCTAAAAGCGGTGGCCTTCTATAGTTTTACTGATGCGTTGGATCAGCAGCATATCTCATATAAAGCAATGTCGGTTAAGCCTACTATTATGAATACCATTCTTTGGACGGCAATTGTAGAAACCAAAGATGCTTTTTTAATAGGAGAATATTCTTTGTTGAACCCTAGTCCGGTTGAGTTTAAAACCTATCCTAAAAATAGAGAAGTAATTGGGAGTTTGGAAAAGCATTATTTAATCCATCGATTAGTGCGAATCTCCGAAGGGTATTATACGTTTTCTGAAGTGAATAATGAGATCTATTTTAATGATTTGCGATTTGGTGTTTTGAAAGAAGAGGAGGGCGAAGTGCAGTTTGCATTTAGTTATAAGTTCTATATTGATGAAAAAGGAGAATTGAATGTGGAAGAAGTCAAAAAAGACAGACGAGATGGAGTTAAATTATTGAAGTCAATTGGGCGAAAGATTTTTGGATTGAAAGAAGATTAAAAGGAAGAATGGCTATATTTGGAAAAAAAATAAGATGAAGATAGTTGTGTCGCCTGCTAAGAGCTTGGATTATAATACAAAAGTGCCTTTTACAGCTACTACAGAGCCTTTGTTTGTAAAAGAAAGTAAAATAATAAACGGGGTTTTAAAAGAAAAAACTCCCGTAGAATTGATGGAGTTGATGAAGATTTCTGCTAATTTGGCTGACCTAAATTGGCAGCGAAATCAAGGGCGAAACTATAAAAAGTCGAAAAAAAATGAAGCCGATTTTAGGGCAGCAGTTTTTGCTTTTAGCGGAGATGTGTACGTCGGATTAGATGCTTATACCTTGTCAGAAAATAAAATAGAGCGCTTGCAAGAACGCTTGCGTATTTTGTCCGGATTGTATGGAATTTTACGCCCGCTGGATGAAATTGAACCTTATCGCCTTGAGATGGGAACTAAAATGCCAATCGGAGATAAGGCTAACCTTCCTGCTTTTTGGAAACCTTATATCGTGGATTACTTAAATAAAGAAATGGAAGAAGGAGAAGTGTTGGTAAATTTGGCAAGTAATGAATACTTTAGTGCAATCGATCAGAAGAAGTTAAAAGCTACAATTGTAGTTCCTGAATTTAAAGAGTTGAGAGATGGAAAGCTAAAGACAATTAGTTTTTATGCTAAAAAAGCAAGGGGAATGATGGTGCGTTATATTCTCGATCATGATATCCAGGATGTTGAAGGACTAAAGAAGTTCAATCTAGATGGATATGCGTGGAGTGAAGGAGAGTCTTCAGCGAAGAATTTGATATTTACAAGATAATAAATAAAAGAATAGAGCCAATAAAATTATGGAAACAGTACATTATATAAGTTCAGATGTATTTACAATTGAAAAATTAAATGAGATTATCACGCAAAATCAAAAGTTGGATATCTCGGAAGAAGCGCGTGCGAATATTGTCAATTGTCGTGCTTATTTGGACAATAAAATGGAAACGCAAAAAGATCCTATTTACGGAATTAATACAGGATTTGGGTCGTTGTGTAATGTGAAAATCAACGACAGTGATTTAACAAAACTTCAAGAAAATTTGATGAAATCTCATGCTTGTGGTACGGGCGAGATAGTGCCAAATGAGATTGTGAAGATTATGTTGTTGTTAAAGGTGAAATCATTGAGTTATGGTAATTCAGGAGTTCAACTAGAAACAGTTGAGCGATTGGTGGATTTCTTTAATCACGATATTTTGCCTGTGGTATATACGCAAGGTTCTTTGGGAGCATCTGGAGATTTAGCGCCTTTGGCCCACTTAACGTTGCCTTTGATTGGAGAAGGAGAAGTGGTATATGAAGGCATTAGACAACCTGCTAGTAAAGTATTAGAGAAGATGGGATGGTCGCCCATTCAATTGAGATCAAAAGAGGGGTTAGCTTTACTGAATGGAACACAGTTTATGAGTGCTTACGGATGTTATGTAATGATTAAATCTAAGAAAATGTCTTATTTGGCAGATTTAATCGGAGCGATTTCTTTAGAGGGGTTTGATGGAAGAATTGAACCGTTTAACGAATTGATACACCATGTAAGACCACACCGTGGACAAATTGAAACCGCTTCGTTCTTTAATGAAGTGTTGGAAGGGTCAGAATTGATTACTCGTCATAAAGAACACGTACAAGATCCGTATTCGTTTCGATGCATCCCACAAGTACATGGTGCTTCAAAAGACGCGATTGAATATGTAGCGAAGGTGTTTAAAACGGAGATTAATTCAGTGACAGATAATCCAAATGTATTCTATAAAGATGATTTAGTAGTGTCTGGAGGGAATTTCCATGGACAACCCTTAGCGTTGGCCTTTGATTTCTTGGGAATAGCTTTGGCGGAATTGGGTAATATTTCTGAAAGACGTACCTATCAACTTATCTCAGGACTAAGAGGATTGCCAGCTTTCTTGGTTTCAAACCCCGGGTTAGACTCAGGTTTTATGATTCCGCAATATACAGCGGCAAGTATTGTAAGTCAAAATAAACATTTAGCGAATCCAACGAGTACAGATAGTATTGTTTCAAGTAATGGGCAAGAAGATCACGTGAGTATGGGGGCAAATGGAGCGACTAAAACACTGCGTATTATTGATAACTTGGAGCGCATTTTGGCAATTGAACTTTTTAATGCTGCTCAGGCTTTAGAGTTCAGACGTCCGGCTAAATCAAGTGAGTTTATTGAGTCGTTTATTAAGTCGTATCGCGAAGAGGTTTCTTTTGTTTCAGAAGATCGTATTTTGCATTATGACATTGAAAAAACAATTGCATTTTTAGGAAGCTTTCAAATTGATTTAGAAGAATAATATCGTTTTTTTAAAACCGTTTATATAAAAGCTACATCTTTTTCTAAAAAAGAGATGTGGCTTTTTATTATATTGTTATCTTTGTTTTTATGTAGTACAAAATAATTTATCATCGTTGATTACAAGCAATAAATTAAAAATACTGAACGATCCAATTTATGGATTTATATCTATTCCCAATTCATTTGTTTATGATTTGATAGAACATCCTTATTTTCAGAGGTTAAGAAGGATTTCTCAAATGGGAGTGTCTTATTTGGTCTATCCAGGGGCACATCATACCCGCTTTCACCACGCTTTAGGATGTATGCATTTGATGCAAAAAGCAGTACAAGTATTGCGTTTTAAAAACATCGCCATTTCAGAAGAAGAAGAAACCGCTTTATATGTTGCTATTTTGTTGCATGATATAGGACATGGGCCTTTTTCTCATGCAATGGAAGAAAGTATTGTAGAAGGCGTACATCACGAGGCCATTTCCCTTTATTTTATGCACCAATTAAACAGAGAATTTAAGGGTAAACTCGATTTGGCAATTCAAATTTTCAAAGGAGAATATCACCGTCAATTTATGTTGCAATTGATTTCAAGTCAATTGGATATGGATCGTATGGATTATTTGAAAAGAGATAGCTTTTACAGCGGGGTTGCCGAAGGAGATATTAATTCAGAACGATTGATTCAAATGCTCAATGTGGTTGATGATCAATTAGTCGTGGAAGAAAAAGGCATTTACTCTGTAGAAATGTTTTTAGTAGGTCGCCGTTTGATGTATTGGCAGGCTTATTTACACAAAACCAGTGTATGTGCTGAATTGATATTGGTGCGCATTCTAAAGAGAGCCAAAGAATTAGTAAGTAAAGGAACACAACTGTGGGGAAGTCAAGCCCTGTTGTTTTTCTTAGAACACAAAGGAGAATTTGAAGATTTTGAACAAACGGCTTTGAGTCAGTTTGCTTTGCTAGATGATTCAGATATCGTTAGCGCATTAAAATCGTGGCAGTTTCACGACGATTTTGTCTTGTCTCAGCTGAGTAAGATGATTGTCAATCGAAAATTGTTGCGCATAGAAATTATAGAAGACAAGAAATTAGTAAAAGAAAAATTGAAAAAACGCTTAGAAGACGTTCAAGCCAAAAATAAAATTTCGGCAGAATGGGCGAGCTACTTTGTTTTTAAGGGAAAGGTTAGGAATCAAGCTTATAGCAAGGATAAAGAGCCAATTATGATTGTGAGAAAAGACGGACAAGTTGCGGATGTTTTATCCGTTTCGGATCAATTAAATCTCAAAGCATTAACTAAACCCGTGACAAAGCACTTTCTTTGTTATCCAAAAAGCGTTTTTGAAAGTTAATTTTCAATTATATTTTATATTTTTGCGGTGATGAAAATAACAGTAGAACAAATAGCGTCAGTATTAGGAGGGGAAATAGTTGGGAATCCTCAAGAAGAGGTATCTACATTAGCTAAAATTGAAGAGGGTGCAAAAGGCTCTATTTCGTTTTTAGCCAATCCAAAATATGCCCACTATATCTATACCACTAAAGCATCGGTTGTCATTGTAAATAAAACATTTGAACCCGAACATGAAGTAGAGGCAACATTAATTAAAGTTGATGATGCATATAAAGCTTTTTCAAAACTCTTGGAATATTATAACCAAGTGAAGTTGATGAAATCAGGTATTGAACAACCTAGTGTGATTTCTGAAGGAGCAACTTATGGAACGGATTTGTACTTGGGAAGCTTTTGCTACGTAGGAAAAAATACAAAAATCGGGAATAACGTAAAAGTTTATCCCAATACGTTTATTGGTGATAATGTTGTGATTGGCGATCATACTGTTCTGTTTGCAGGTGTGCGTATCTATTCTGAATCAATTATCGGATCAGGCTGTACACTGCATGCGGGAACTATTGTCGGATCGGATGGATTTGGTTTTGCACCTAATGGTGATGGTACCTATAGTAAAGTGCCTCAAATAGGAAATGTTATTATCGAGGATAATGTGGAGATTGGTGCTGCAACTACCATTGATCGCGCTACATTAGGGTCGACAATTATCCGTAAAGGGGTGAAGTTAGACAATCAAATTCAAATTGCTCATAACGTTGAAATAGGAGAAAATACCGTGATTGCTTCTCAAACAGGAGTAGCAGGATCAACGAAAATTGGCAAGAATTGCATGATTGGAGGACAAGTTGGAATTGTAGGCCACTTGACCATTGGAGATAATGTGAAAATTCAAGCACAATCGGGTGTTACAAAGAATTTAGAATCTAATATTGCTGTTCAAGGATCACCGGCTATCGGACATACTGATTTTCTGAAATCATATAGTCATTTTAGAAATCTGCCGAAAATCGTAGATGATTTAGAAGAGCTGAAGAACGAAAAATAATAACCTATCGAAATACAAAAAGATTTTATTATGGTTAAGCAAAAAACCATCCAAAGTGAAGTTACCTTAGAAGGAGTTGGATTACACACAGGACAAAATGTTGTTATGACATTGAAACCTGCGCCAATTAACAACGGGTTTACTTTTGTTAGAGTGGATTTAGAAGGGCATCCTGTTATTGAAGCAGATGCAAATTATGTTGTTAATACACAACGAGGTACAAACTTAGAGAAAAAAGGAGTTCGCGTTCAAACTACAGAACACGTTTTGGCTGCTTTTGTAGGGTGCGATCTTGATAACGTGATTGTTGAGCTAAATGCTTCTGAACCGCCGATTATGGATGGATCTTCCAAGTATTTTGTTGAAGCTGTTGAAGAAGCAGGTATTGTTGAGCAAGATGCTGAACGTGAGGAATACATCGTGAAAGAGGTGATTTCTTATGTAGATGAAGCAACAGGTAGTGAAATCATTGTAATGCCAGCAGATAGTTACCAAGTAACGACAATGGTAGATTTCGGTACGAAAGTTTTAGGAACACAAAACGCTACTTTAAAAGATATGAATGACTTTAAAGTGGAGATTTCTGAGGCGCGTACGTTCAGTTTTTTACATGAATTAGAGGCTTTGTTAGCTAATGGATTAATTAAAGGTGGCGATTTAAATAATGCGATTGTTTATGTTGATAAAGAAATATCTACAGAAACAATGGGGCATTTGAAAAAAGCTTTCGGTAAAGAGGAAATCAGTGTAAAACCCAACGGTGTTTTAGATAACCTAACTTTACATTATCCAAATGAAGCTGCAAGACATAAATTATTAGATGTTATTGGAGATTTAGCTTTGATTGGAACTCGTATTAGAGGAAAAGTGATTGCGAATAAACCAGGACACGCTATTAATACAGGGTTCGCGAAAAAAATGTCGAAAATTATTCGCAATGAAAAGCGCAACCAAGTGCCTATGTATGATTTACATCAAGAACCTTTGATGGATATCGTTAAAATTATGGAGTTTTTACCGCATAGACCTCCGTTTTTGTTGGTAGATAAGATTTTAGAGATGTCAGAAAATCACGTAGTAGGATTGAAAAATGTGACTATGAATGAGTCTTTCTTCATAGGACATTTCCCAGGAGCACCAGTTATGCCTGGTGTGTTAATCTGTGAGGCAATGGCTCAATCAGGGGGGATTTTAATTCTAAGTACAGTTCCGGATCCGGAAAATTACCTAACATATTTTATGAAAATGGATAATGTGAAATTTAAAAATAAAGTAACTCCAGGGGATACTTTGATTTTTAAATTAGAGCTAATTACACCTATTCGTCGTGGAATATGTCATATGCAAGGTTATGCTTACGCGAATGGAAAGTTAGTTGCGGAAGCTGAGCTAATGGCTCAAATATCAAAAGTTAAAAATTAAATATAAATAGTATGAATCAGCCTTTAGCATATGTTCATCCAGGAGCGAAAATAGCTAGAAATGTCGTAATAGAACCATTTACTACGATTCATAATAATGTGGAAATTGGCGAAGGAACTTGGATTGGTTCTAACGTAACCATTATGGAAGGAGCGCGTATCGGAAAAAACTGTAAGATTTTTCCTGGCGCCGTAATTTCTGCCGAACCACAGGATTTAAAATTTGAAGGTGAAGTTACTACTGTTGAGATAGGGGATAACACAACTATTCGTGAATGTGTAACCATCAACAGAGGAACAAGAGATAGATATAAAACCGTAATTGGTAAAAACTGCCTAATTCAAGCTTATAGCCATATTGCGCACGATTGTATTATTGGAGATAACTGTATCTTCTCAAACTCAAGTACTTTGGCTGGACACGTGACAGTTGGGGATTACGTTGTGTTAGCAGGGCTAGTTGCAGTACACCAATTCTGTACCATTGGATCACATTCTTTTGTAACAGGTGGTACTTTAGTTCGCAAGGACGTGCCTCCTTATATCAAGGCTGCAAGAGAACCAATTTCTTATGCGGGTATTAACTCAGTTGGTCTGCGTAGAAGAGGGTATGAACCAGAAAAAATTAGAGAAATTCAAGAAATTTATAGAATTTTATTTCAAAAGAACTATAATACAAGTCAAGCACTCGAAATTATAGAAACAGAAATGGAAGCAACTCCAGAACGAGATGAAATTTTGATGTTCGTACGCAATAGTTCAAGAGGAATTATGCGTGGGTATTCAGGAATGTATTAATAATATAATAAAGATTTAGAAAAAATGGCAACAACTTCAGATATCAGAAATGGTTTGTGTATTCGTCATAATAACGATATTTACAAAATCACAGAATTTTTACACGTTAAACCAGGAAAAGGACCAGCATTTGTTAGAACAAAAATGAAGAGTTTGACAAATGGAAAAGTATTAGAAAATACATTTTCTGCAGGGCACAAAATTGAAACGGTTCGTGTTGAAACACATAAATTCCAATATTTATACCCAGAAGGTGATCAGTTTCATTTCATGAACGTTGAATCGTATGAACAAATTACGTTGCTAAAAGATATTTTGGATGCTCCTGAATTATTAAAAGAAGGAGAAATGGTAATGGTTCAAATTAATACAGATACGGATTTACCTCTTGCTGTTGATATGCCAGCTTCTGTAATCTTAGAAGTAACATACGCTGAGCCAGGTGTAAAAGGAAATACTGCAACGAATGCTACTAAACCAGCTACAGTTGAAACAGGAGCTTCTGTAAACGTGCCGTTATTTATCAACGAAGGGGATAAAATCAAAATTGATACGGCTACAGGTTCTTATATTGAGCGTATCAAAGAATAGTTGAAGTAGAGCAGATGCGTTTTTCAAAAGTTCAAGACTTACAAACGATAGCCGATATAATCGGTTGTACATTCGTCGGATCCGCGGATTTTCCTGTGTACGGAATGAATGAAATTCACGTCGTACAAGAGGGAGAGATTGTATTTGTGGACCATCCCAAATACTATGATAAAGCCTTAAATTCGAACGCAACCATTATCCTTATCAACAAGGATGTGGAATGTCCAGAAGGAAAAGCTTTGTTAATCTCAGACGATCCATTTAGGGATTTTAATAAGTTGTCAACTTATTTTAATCCATTCAAACCCGCTACACAATTACAAGCAAAAGATGCAGTGATTGGAGAAGGAACAGTTATTCAACCAGGTGCTTTCGTTGGTAACAACGTAGTAATTGGAAAGAACTGTTTGATTCATCCTACTGTTGTAATCTACGATGGTACAGTGATTGGAGATAACGTAGTAATCCATGCAGGTTCAATCCTGGGTGCGGATGCGTTCTACTACAAAAAGAGACCTGAGGGATTTGATCCCTTGATTTCTTGTGGTAGAGTAGTAATTGAAGATAACGTAGGAATCGGAGCAGCTTGTACGATTGATCGCGGGGTAACAGGGGATACTACAATCAAAGAAGGTGCTAAAATTGACAATCAAGTGCATATTGGACACGATACCGTTATTGGTAGGCGTTGTTTGATTGCAGCTCAAACAGGAATTGCTGGATGTGTAGTGATTGAAGATGAAGTAACGCTTTGGGGGCAAGTAGGAACAACTAGTGGAATTACAATTGGCGCAAAAGCTGTTGTTCTAGCACAATCTGGAGTTTCTAAGAGTTTAGAAGGGGGCAAAGTTTATTTTGGTTCTCCTGCTGAAGAGGCTAGAGATAAAATGAAACAGTTAGCCAATACCAAGAGAATACCATCTATTTTAGAAGATCTAAAGCGATTAGAGCATAAATAGAATAGAGGGATAAGAGTAGATAATTAATCGTTAGGCTTATTTAACGAAGATTGCAACTAAAAAGTTTCAAAGCTGATTAGAATTGTTTATTTTTGTAGGAAGTAAGTTTTAAAAATAAATAAAAACAAGATCATGAGTGTTTTAGTAAATAAAGATTCAAAAATAATCGTTCAAGGATTTACTGGAAGCGAAGGTACTTTTCATGCTTCTCAGATGATTGAATACGGTACAAACGTTGTAGGTGGTGTAACTCCAGGAAAAGGTGGAACAACCCATTTAGATCGTCCAGTATTTAATACAGTATCGGATGCTGTTGAAAAAGCTGGTGCAGATACATCAATCATTTTTGTACCGCCTGCATTTGCTGCAGACGCTATTATGGAAGCTGCAGACGCTGGTATCAAAGTAATTATTTGTATTACTGAAGGTATTCCAGTAGCTGATATGATTAAAGCTTATGATTACATTCAAGGAAGAGACTGTAGATTAGTTGGTCCTAACTGTCCAGGAGTAATTACTCCAGGTGAAGCCAAAGTTGGTATTATGCCAGGTTTCGTATTCAAAAAAGGAACAGTAGGGATTGTATCTAAATCGGGAACTTTAACTTATGAAGCTGCTGACCAAGTAGTAAAAGAAGGTTTAGGTATCACTACAGCTATCGGAATTGGTGGAGATCCAATCATTGGAACTACAACAAAAGAAGCAGTACAATTATTAATGGCTGACCCAGAAACAAAAGCAATCATTATGATTGGTGAAATTGGAGGACAGTTAGAAGCTGATGCTGCAAGATGGATTAAAGAAGATGGAAACAAAAAACCAGTTATTGGATTCATCGCTGGAGAAACTGCACCAGTAGGTAGAACAATGGGCCACGCAGGTGCTATTGTTGGTGGAGCAGATGATACAGCTGCTGCTAAGAAAAGAATCATGAGAGAATGTGGAATCCACGTAGTTGATTCTCCTGCTGAAATCGGGAAAAAAGTAAAAGAAGTTTTAGGATAATATCCTAGATTCAAATATAAAAAAAGCCACATCGTTTGATGTGGCTTTTTTTATTGTTTGTTGTTTGATGAGACACAACAGTGGATACACAACAAACAAAAAAAAGCGGTCAAATGACCGCTTTTTTATTATCTCAATTGAGCTCCAATATTATTTTCCAATTGGTATTGAATCTTGCCCATAATCTTCTCAATTTGGCTTTCAGTCAATGTTTTTGTACTGTCTTCCATTAAGATTGATATTGCGTATGATTTCTTGCCGTCTTCAATCTTATCGCCTTGGTACACGTCAAATAGTGTTACATCCTTAATGATAGCTTTGTCTACTTGTTTGACGATAGTAAAAATCTCGTCAAAAGTTACTTTTTCATCTAGGAGTAAAGCGTAATCTCTTTTTACAGTAGGGAATTTATTCAAATCTGTAAATTTGATTTTATTGCTTACTAATTTTAAAATAGTATCCCATCGAAAATCAGCATAGCTCACTTCTTGCTTAATGTCGAAATGCTTTGTTATTCCCTTTTTAAGAACACCAAAATCAACAATAGCCTCTTTACCTACAAAATAAGTAATCCCTTCTGAAAATAGGTCGCTTTCTGTTGGTTGTGTTGTGAATTTAGAAATGCCTAAGCGGTTTAAAATACTTAAGATATACCCTTTGAATTCAAAGAAATCACTTGGTTTTTGTTTCGAGTTCCAAGAGGAAGGTGCGCTATTACCTGTAACAAATAAAGCAAAATGCTTGTCTTCTTCAAAATTGTTCAACATCTTGTGGTAAGTTTTACCAAATTCGAATAAACGCAAATCGCTGTTCTTTCTGTTGATGTTGTATGAAATAGATTCTAAACCACCAAACAAAAGTGATTGTCTCATGACTGATAAATCTGCACTTAACGGGTTTACGATATCTACTTGATAGCTCTTATTGATGCTTTCTGTCAGCTTACTGTATTCAGGTGTAGTCAATGAATTGTTCATGATTTCATGAAACCCTTGCGCAACCAATTGATTCGCAATGATATTCTGAACACGGTGATCTTCCGTTCTTGAACTATTCGAAATTGTCGCATTTAGTTTGGAAGAGAAACTGATATTGTTGTATCCATACACGCGTAAAATCTCTTCAATAACGTCAATTTCTCTAGTCACATCTGCACGGTAGGCAGGAACGGTGATTCCTAGTCCAACATCCGACATGCTGTGTACTTTAATATCTAAGGAAACTAAAATCGTTTTGATTGTTTCTTTTGAAATATCTTCCCCTAAGATGCGGTTGATGTTGTTGAAGTTTAGGAATACCGAATGATCCTCTACTTTTTTAGGATATAAATCAACGATGTCCGACGTGATTTCACCACCAGCAACACTTTGAATTAACAAAGCCGCATGTTTTAAGGCGTATTCTGTTATAGATGGATCGATTCCTCTTTCGAAACGGAAAGATGAATCGGTGTTTAAATTGTGTCTTTTTGCTGTTTTTCTAACGCTAACAGGGTTAAAATAAGCACTTTCTAAGAAAATAGTAGTGGTGTTTTCTGAAACTGCAGATTTCAATCCTCCAAACACACCAGCGATACACATTGGTCCGTTTTCGTCACATATCATTAAATCATCTTGATGTAAGGTGCGCTCAACACCGTCTAAAGTAACAAATTTCGTTCCTTCAGCCACTGTTTTTACAATTACTTTACTTCCTTTGATCTTAGCAGCATCAAAAGCGTGTAGCGGTTGCCCTAAATCGTGTAATACATAGTTTGTTACGTCTACGATGTTGTTTTTAGGTGTGATACCGATAGCTTTTAAGCGATTTTGTAACCATTCAGGAGAAGATTTAACTTCAATTCCCGAGATGGTAACCCCGCAATAACGAGGTGCTTTTTTGTAATCTTCAACGACTACATCCATTTTAAGCGTTCTTCGCTCTACTTTGAACTTACTTACAGCAGGTGTAATTAATTCTTTGTGTGGTGTTTCAATGTTTGGGTTTTGTAAAAGACCGGCACGCAAATCTCTAGCAACGCCCCAGTGGCTCATTGCATCAGAACGGTTTGGTGTAAGTCCGATTTCAAAAACTTGATCCGTAGTAACATCAAAAATAGTAGCAGCAGGTGTACCTGGTGCAATAGATTCATCTAAAACTAAGATTCCACTGCCGTCAGTTCCAATGCCTAATTCAACAGCAGAACAAATCATACCGAAGCTGTCTTCTCCTCTGATTTTGCCTTTTTTAATTTGAAATGCATTTCCTTCTGCATCGTACAACTCAGTGCCAATTGTTGCAACGGGTACTTTTTGTCCAGCAGCGACGTTTGGAGCACCACAAACGATTTGTACAGGTTCCCCTGTTCCTAAATCAACTTTTGTAACATTTAGTTTATCTGCATTAGGGTGTTTGGTGCAAGATAATACATGTCCTACGACAACTCCTCTTAAACCACCTTTTAAACTTTCATATTGAGTAACTCCCTCAACTTCAAGACCTAAATCCGTAAGAATCTCTGATGTTTCTTCTGGTGTGATATCTAGCTTAATGAATTGTTTTAACCAATTGTATGAAATATGCATTCGAAAATAATTTTATTGAAGGCAAATATACGGATTGCCTTAGTTTAAGTGAAATAATTTTGGTGTTAATATTTAAAATAAGCGTTTCCGATGGTTATAAGAATTTTTCGCGAATGGAGGCACTGGGAATCATGCACTGATCTTTTTTCCCGTACCATTTGTAGCGGTTTTTTGCGATATAATCGTATAGCGAATCGGCTAGTTTTGTCGGTAAAATAAGAAATAGGGGAAGGAGAGAATACCAGCCCCCTAGATATTTAGCAATCATCAAAGCTGCTTGTGATTTTACGTAATATGCTTCGCCCGGAATATAGAGCACAATGCTATCCGTTTTTTCTCGGTCTACGCCAATTTGCTGTAAAATTTGCTGTCCCAATTCTGAATCCAAGGAAGTGAATCGGAATTGATCTTTTTGATCTGCGTCTATTACCTTTTTGACCACATTGTCACAGAGGTTACATACGCCATCAAAAAGAACGATTTTTTTGTTCTTAGGGAGTTGTTCTATCATTTTTTACGCTCTACCATTTCAAGTTGATCTATGTTTACTTTTGATGTAAAGAAACCGTAGTTTACTGTTGCGGTTTTCTTTTCAATGCTGTCTATTGTTCCTACAGCTCTTCCCTCTAGCATTCGAACGCGATCACCTACTTTTAAAGGAAATTTCGTTTTATTGCTCTCTTCCTGCTGTTTTAGTATTTCCTTTTTCTCTTTTTTCTCCTTTCGAATGACTTCTACTTTCTTTTCTACTTCTTGGAGTAATACTTTTTGCTCTTCTTCTTTCTTTTTCTTTTCAACTAACGTAACTTTCTTGCGTTTGGAATTTTCAATTTCCACCACCTTTAAAAGTTCACTAAACAACGTTTTTTTACTTTTGTTGTTGAAGTATTTTTCTGATAAGTCATCTAATTTCTGTCCCAAGTAAACCAAGCGCTGATTGGAGTCGTATAATTCTTGGTAACGCTCTAATTTGTCTTGTACTTTGGCATTGATGCCTTCTAATTTCTTGCTTTCTTCCCTTGCTTTTGTTTCCTCTTCTTTTAAATTTTGCGAGGTACGCTCTAATTTATGTCGTTCTTTTTGAAGGTTGGTAATGGTTTTGTCAAAGCGAACTTTGTCGGTTTCCACTTTCTTTTTCGCTCGATTGATCAAGCTAAAGGGGATTCCGTTTTTTTGTGCAACCTCAAAGGTAAAAGAACTTCCTGCTTGCCCCACGTTTAATTTGTAAAGGGGTTCCAGTGATTTTTCATCAAAAAGCATATTCGCATTGGTTGCATCGGGCAATTGATCAGCTAATATCTTCAAATTGGTATAGTGGGTTGTAATAATGCCATAGGCTTCGCGATCATAGAATTCTTCTAAGAAAACTTCCGCCAAGGCACCTCCTAATTCTGGATCCGAACCCGTTCCAAATTCATCTATTAAAAATAGGGTATTTGAATTACATTTCTTCAAAAAGTAATTCATATTTTTTAATCGATAACTATACGTGCTCAAGTGATTCTCGATGGATTGATTGTCGCCAATATCCGTCAGAATACGATCAAATAAAAACGTATGGCTGCGCTCGTGAACAGGAATCAGTAAACCCGATTGCAACATGAGCTGAAGTAAGCCAATTGTTTTTAACGTAATACTTTTTCCTCCCGCATTTGGACCCGAAATCACAATGATTCGGCTGTTTTTTTCCAGTTGAATGGTTTGCGGATGGGTTGTTTTTCGTTTTTCTTTGTTGTTTAACCACAAAATAGGGTGGTAAGCTTCTCTGAAATACAAGGTTTTTTCTTCGCTAATTTCTGGAAGTAACCCATTTATTTTTAATGCATATTTTGCTTTTCCTGCAGTAATATCTACTAAGGTTAAGTATTGTGTATACTCGAATAACAAGGTTCTGAATGGGCGAATGGCATTGGTTAGTGCCTTTAAAATACGAACGATTTCTTCTCGCTCTTCGTATTCCAAATTACTGAGTTCTCGAGAGAAATTTAAAGTTGCTTCAGGCTCAATATACACGATACTTCCTGTTTTTGATTGACCTAAAACACTTCCCTTTACTTTACGGCGATGCATAGCAATAACTGCCAAAACACGTCGATTATCTACGATGGTCTCTCGAATATCATCTAGATATCCCGCACTGTTGTATTGAGATAAAGCAAAACCAAAACTTTGATTGATCTTTCCTCGAACCAAATTAATACTCTTGCGAATGGACATTAAATCAACAGAAGCATTGTCTTTGATTTCTCCATATTTATCCAGTACATGGTCAATTTCTTTTCCAATACTCTTTTCTAAAACTAAGGTAGCCGTATCTGCTGCCAGATGCGGATAATAATCGCTGAATTTTTTAAAATACGCAATTAGGTTGCTTGTCGTTTCAGTGAGGTTGTATATTTTTTTAAAACTGCTGATTTCTAAAAAACTGTCTTCTATACCCAAAAATTTTAGCTCATAGTCAATCCCGTCAAAATAGTGATTGGGGATAACGTTGTTGTTGGTAAAAGAAGCTAAATATTCTGAGGTTTGGTTTAAGGCATGTAGGGTTTCTTCCTTGGTTTTATACGGAACGATTTCCATCGCCAGCTCTTTTCCGCTTTCTGTTACGCAGCGGTCAGAAACGAAAGATAAAACGGTATTGAATTCTAAATCTTGTAAAGTCTTCTTGTTAATCGATGTCATTTGTTATAATGAGATTATATAGCAAAAATACTACTTATTTATGGAAAAAAAGAAGGAAGAGGGATAAAGATAAGAGGAGTTTATAGGAAGTAGAGGAGGTAGAAAAAGAAACGTTTATCTTTGTTTTGAACGTAGCGATATAAATCGAATAGAAAGAAAAGTACAATGAAAAACACGGTATGGGTTGATGAGTTAGTTACAACATTGGCTTCAGTAGTGGAGCATCGGTTGGTCAAGAAAGGAGAAGCGCTCTTGCGAATCGGCGAGGTGTGTGATTATGTTGGGCGAGTAGAAATAGGTGCGATGCGTATGTTTTATATCGATGCTGCTGGTAGTGATCGGTCTTTTTCGTTTTTTCTTGCTCAGGATATTTTCACCAATTACGAAGGGTTACTTACAGCAGAAGCCTCGAAAATGGAGATTCAAGCGCTAGTAGATACGCAGGTGGTGCTGATTCGAAAAAAAGACCTATTTCATCTTTACGAATCTTCTTTTTATTGGCAAAGAATGGGGCGATTAATGTCAGATGCTATTTTTTTATCCGCTAAGGAACGAATCGACTTTTTGCTGTTTCATACTCCTGAGCAACGCTATAAGCAACTACTGGCCAATCAACCCCGTATTTTACAGGAAGTACCCCAAAAGTACATTGCTAGCTATATTGGCATCCAGCCACAATCGCTCTCTCGAATAAGAAAGCGATTAAGTAGGGAATAAGTTAACTTAAGTGAACGCCTGCTTTTTTCTGGATCTCTACCTTTGGATATAAATAAAAAGAAAATGAGTGGTATTGAAGGGATTAAAGCAATCAATTTTTTGATATTTCTATTTTTAGGAGGCATTCACCTGTATTGGGTGTTTGGAGGACAATGGGGACTTAACGCTGCTCTTCCTTCTAATGCTGAGGGGGTGCGAGTTCTTCAACCTGGAAAAAAGGGAACAGTTGGTGTGGCTTGCTGTTTGTTTGTAGCCGGGTTATTTTCAAGTGGGGTGATTACTTGGGGAACGTGGCCTTTTTTAGTTATCGGAATCTTGTTTGGACTTCGAGTTATAGGTGATTTTAGGTATGTGGGTATCGGTAAAAAGATAAAAAATACGCCTTTTGCTCAGAAAGATGCAACGGTTTTTATTCCGCTTTGTATTTATTTGAGTTTAAGTCATTTTTTCTTGTTTTATTGGTAATACTTTTATTTTTTTAATAGGTATGATGAATATCAGTTCTTTTCTGTGTTAAAAATTAGTAATTTGTATTCAAAATAAAAAAGCAAAAAATAATTGTAAGAAATACTGAAGCTATGAAATATGTATCTGCTCAAGAAGCTGCGAAAGTTGTAAAATCTGGAGATCGAATTTATGTACATGCCGCCGCTGCAACACCCAATATTTTAACCAAAGCGATTAGCGATAGGGCGAGTGAATTGCGCAATGTTGAATTTTGTCATATTCACACGGAGGGAGAAGCGCCTTATGCGGATCCTGCATTGGCAGAAAGCTTTCATGTGAACTCTTTTTTTATTGGCAAGAATGTGCGTCATACATTAGCAGCAGGAAATGGATCGTATACACCTGTTTTCTTGAGTGAAGTGCCGATGCTTTTTCGCAAAGGAGTGCTAAAAGTAGACGTGGTTCTGATTCAAGTATCACCACCAGATGAACACGGATTTTGCTCCTTAGGTGTATCAGTTGAGGCTTGTGTGGCGGCTATGGAAAGAGCAAGGGTGGTTATTGCGCAAATTAATCCGCAAATGCCCCGTACGTTTGGCGATAGCGTATTGCACAGTTCTAAAATTGACCTAGCGGTGGATCATAACTGTCCTATTTACGCGGCTAAAGAAACTATAATTACAGAAAAAGAAGCAACAATTGGAAAATTTGTGGCTAATTTAATAGAAGATGAAAGTACACTTCAAATGGGGATTGGCTCTATTCCCAACGCCGTTTTAGCTCAGTTGAATAACCATAAAAACTTGGGATTACATACGGAAATGTTCTCGGATGGCGTAATTGACCTAATTAAAAGTGGTGTGATTGACTGTTCGAAAAAGAAAATTGCCAAAGGAAGAGCCTTGGCAACCTTTTTAATTGGGTCAAAAAAACTATATGATTTCGTTGATAACAACCCTTTTATTGTACTAAAAGAATCGAGTTATGTCAACGATACAGCTATTATTAGAAAAAATCCAAAAGTAGTGGCGATTAACTCGGCCATTGAAGTCGATTTAACAGGTCAAATTTGCGCAGATTCCATCGGACATAAAATGTATTCGGGTGTAGGAGGGCAGATGGATTTTGTGCGTGGTGCTTCGTTGAGCGAGGGAGGAAAAGCGATTATCGCCTTGGCCTCGACGAGCAATCAAGGGCATAATCGCATTGTTCCCTTCTTGCGTCAAGGGGCGGGGGTAGTTACTACGCGTGCACATGCACAATACATTGTTACAGAGTATGGTGTGGCCGATTTATATGGTAAAACACTAAAACAACGTGTAGCGGCTATGGCTGAAATTGCACATCCTGATTTTAGAGAAGAAATACTAAAAGCGTATTTTGATAATTTGAAAGGGTGAAATAGTTGACAGTTAACAGCTAACAGTTAACGGAAGATAATTGTAAATAAGAAAAACCATTCCTTTGTAGGGAGTGGTTTTTTTTTGTTGGGGTGGTGAGGTGGTGAGGTGGTGAGGTGGTGAGGCGGTGTGGTGGTGAGGTGTGGTGATGAGGTGGTGAGGATTCATCGAGAATTTGTACAAAAAAGCAAAAAAGCAAAAAAACAAAAAAGCCAAAACCAACTGCTAACCGCTAACCGATCTCAGATAACTTTTTCGTTTTTTTGCACAATAAAATATAGCGGGATGCTGTTTAAAAAGGGTATAAATCGTTATATTTGACACTAAAATAAATTGAAAATCAATGCGTAAAATTAATAGGTTGGCTTGTATAGCTGCACTAGTGGGGAGTATGAGCCTTTATGCGCAGCAAACAGCTGTATATACAGGTCCTTATGCAACGTTTAATCATGCAGTAGCACTGTATAATGAACAAGAGTATTTAGCTGCCCAGCTATTGTTTGATAAAATTAAAAAAGAAAATAGTTCAGAGAACAAAGATATAGAAGCAGATTGCGCGTATTATATAGCAAATTGTGCAATTCGATTGGATCAAAGTGGTGCGGAAAATAAAATCGACGATTTTGTAGCTAATTATCCAACGAGTTCTAAACAGAATATTGCGTATATCGAAGCTACGGATTATTATTTCTCGAGAGGTCAGTTTGCAAAAGCAGCTCACTATGCGGCCAAGGTAAAAGACCACGTGATTGAAACCGAGAAGGTAGCAGATCGTTTCTTTTTTGAAAAAGGCTATAGTTCTTTTTATATGAAGAATAGAAAAGAAGCGAAAAAGTACTTAGAAAAAGTAAGTCAAAAAGGAGAATGGGGCGAACAAGCAACCTATTATTTAGGATATATTGCTTATGATACAGATAATTTTGACGACGCGAAGAAACTCTTTGAAAAAGTTGAAAGCAAGGAAAAGTACAAGGAGAAAATGGGGTACTTCCAAGCGGATATGAATTTCAAAACTGGAAATTTCGAACAAGCCATTGCAGATGGTTTATCGCAAATCAATAAATCGAATCCACAAGAAAAATCAGAACTTGCAAAAATCATAGGAGAAAGTTATTTTAACTTGAAACAGTATGATAAAGCACTTCCTTATTTAGTAGACTACAAAGGGAAGAATGGCAAGTGGAATAATACCGATTACTATCAGTTGGGATATGCCTATTATAAGTCGAAAGATTATGAGAAGGCAATTGAACAGTTCAACAAAATTATTGACGGAGATAATTCGATTGCTCAAAATGCGTACTATCATTTGGGAGAAAGTTATTTGCATACCCATAAAAAAACACAGGCATTGAATGCATTTAAAAATGCTTCTGAAATGCGTTTTGATGCGAGTATTCAAGAGGATGCCTATTTAAATTACGGTAAATTGAGTTATGATATTGGAAATGCATACCAAAGTGCGCCTAAAGTAATTAGTGGATTCATGGAAAAATATCCAGGTTCTCCGTATCGTGAGGAAATGGAGGGATTGTTGATTGACTCTTATATTACTTCTAAAAACTTCGCGGAAGCTTTAGTTCTTTTGGAGAAAAACAAAACAACAGCCAATAAAGAAGCGTATCAAAAAGTAACGTTTTATCGCGGTTTAGAGTTGTTCGCAGAAGGAAAGTATGATGATGCTTTGTCGATGTTTACAAAGTCGTTAGTAGAGCGCCAAGATGGATTGTTTACAGCTCGTGCTTACTATTGGCAAGCAGAGTCTAATTACGCGCTGAATAAGTTTACGGAAGCTATTTCTTCTTATGTGAGTTTCATGGGAAGTCCACAAGCAAAAAATACCAATGAATATAAAAATGTAAACTACGGTTTAGGATATACTTATTTTAAGCAAAAGGAGTACAGCAATGCCTCGAAGCAATTTCAGAGCTTTATTGCCACAGCACCCAAAGATGAAGCTAGGCGTATTGATGCTTACCTTCGATTGGGAGATAGTCAATTCGTAGAGGGAAGTTATTGGGCAGCGATGGAGGCGTACAACAAAGTAATCGAAGCGAATAAAGTAGATGTTGAGTATGCGCGCTTTCAAAAAGCATTGGCTTATGGATTTGTTGATCGTTTACAGAAAAAAGCAGACGATTTAATTGCCTTTACCAAAGACTATCCAAAATCAAGCTTAACGGATAATGCCTTGTATGAGTTGGGGATGACTTATGTTGTGATGCAACAACCGCAAAAGGCTACACCTGTTTTTGATCAATTGCTGAAGAATTTTTCAAAGAGCTCTTATGCGTCTAAAGCTTTATTGCGCCAAGGCTTGATCCATTACAATGCCAATAGAGCAGATGAAGCTTTAGTGAAATTTAAAGAAGTGGTAGCGAAGTATCCTACTAGCGCAGAAGCAATCGAAGCGGTTCAAAATGCTAGATTGGTTTATGTGGATCAAGGAAAAGTGGATGAATATGGGGTATGGGTAAAAGGATTGTCATTCGTTAGTGTGAGTGATTTAGAATTAGATAAAGATACCTATGAGTCAGCCGAAAAACAGTATATGCAAAATAATACGCAAGCTGCAATTGCTGGTTTTGAGAAGTATTTAGTCGCTTATCCTAAAGGGTTAAAAGCATTACATGCTCATTTTTATTTGGGTCAAATGTATTTCGCTTCCAATAACCTGAAGAAAGCACAACCGCATTATTTAGCTGTTGTGGAAGGCAATAAAAATGAATATGTAGAGGTGAGTTTATCCCGTTTGTCCGAAATTTATCTGAAAGAGAATGATACGGATCAAGCGCTGTTGATGTTGAGTCGATTGGAAAATGAAGCCGCTCAAGAACAAAACAAAGTTTTTGCAAAATCAAATTTAATGAAGTTGTATTACCAAGAAGGAGATTATACAAATGCATTAGATTATGCTGAACAGGTATTGAAATTGACTAAAATTGACGATAAGGTTAAAAGTGATGCTCAAATTATTATTGCGCGAACTGCTTTTGCAAATAAACAATATGACAAGGCAAAAAAAGGATATGCGGATGTTGCTAAAATTGCAAAAGGTGAACTAGCTGCTGAAGCCTTGTATTACGATGCTTTCTTTAAACGTATGGACAATAAATTTGACGCTTCGAATGAAAGTGTTCAAAAATTGGCCAAAGACTATTCAACCCATAAGTATTACGGAGCAAAGGGATTAGTGTTAATGGCGAAAAATTTCTATAGCTTAAAAGATGCGTATCAAGCAACGTATATCTTGGATAGTGTTATGAAGAATTTTGGAGAATTTGCGGATGTTGTGGCAGAAGCGCAACAAGAATTGAATGCCATTAAAGGCCAAGAGGCGAAAAGCAATTCATCTGTTATACAGTAAGGTTTAATCGAATTAGAAAGTAATTATGAAGCAGATAAAAATTTTAACCTTTGTATCCAGTGTTTTGTTTGTTGGTACAATGGTAGCTCAAGATAAAAATAAAAGTGATTTAGGAACAGAGGTTGTTGATGTAGTAAGACGCTATGATGCTACTGTTTCAGAGGCATTTAAAGTAAGAGAATTGCCGAATTTAGACGAAGATGTTAAAAGTAAAAAGAAAGAAGTTGTTTATACTATTACTTCTTTCCCAGTAGCCTCTACTTTCGTACCTACTAAAGGAGAGGCAGCGAAAGTGGACGCAAAGCGAAATTTAGAGCGTTTTGATAACTATGCGTTATTTGCTATTGGTAATTACACCAATATTAATGGAGAATTGTTTCTGAGTAGTCAACTCGATCCGGATAGTTATATCGCTGGATTTGTGAATCACTTCTCTTCTCAAGGGGGAATTAAGAACTTGCTTTTAGATGATGATTTCTCTAAGACGAAAGCGGGAATTAATTTCTCTGGTCAAAAAAAGAAAATTGGATGGAATACAGAAGTAGGAGGATCTTACCAAACGTTGAATTGGTATGGTTTACCTCAAGAGGAAATGGGCGATTTGATTCCGCAGAGTACTGTGGTTAGCATCAATCCAAAACAAAAGTATAAATCGTTCTATTTTGATGGGTCAGTGTCTTTTGAAGATTTGCCAATCAAAGGAGTTGATGTGTACTACAATAATTTTAGCGATGATTTTGATCGCGCTGAAAATCACTTTGTATTCAAGCCAAGAGTGGAAACTGCTATTGATGAAAATATCATAGCAAAGTTAAATGTTGTTGTGGATTATGTGAGTTCAGATTATAAAAAACAAAATTTCTTTGATGGAGATGGAACTGTCAATTTTTCAAACAACAGTATTCAAACGGTTAAGTTAAAAGATCAGCATTTTACGTTTGGAGCAGAACCTAGTGTAGTGTTTAAAGGAGAGGATTACTTTGTGCAATTGGGAGTAGGTCTGTACTATAACAATGGAAAAATAGCAGGTAATTCAGAGAATGCCTTTAAATTTTATCCACAAGTTAAGGCGTCTTATAACGTAGTGCCAAATATTGTAATTGCTTATGTTGGAATTGATGGAAGTCTAACGCAAAATACATTCAAAGATTTTGTGGATCAAAACCCATTTGTTTCACCAGAAGCGGGATTGTTGCCAACAGATAAAACCTATGATTTTTATGCAGGGATGAAAGGAAAGTTAGATCATACCGTTTCTTATAATGTAAAGGCATCTTACCGCAAAGAAAATGACAAAGCGCTATTTATTTCTACTCCGTATTCCTCAAATGTCAATCGATTGAATTATTTGTATGGTAATGCGATGGATGTAGTTTATGCTGAAGTAGAAACGTTTAATCTTTTTGGAGAGTTGCGTTTTGATTTGGACAATACCGTGATTATGGGAATTAGAGGAGAGTACAATCACTACAAATCAACCACAGGAGAAGCGTGGGGATTGCCTGATTTTAAGCTAGGAGCAGATGCTTTAATTAATTTTACGGATCAGTGGTTTGCTGGTGTTGATTTACAATATGTAGGAGAGCGAAAAGATTGGTTCATTGATCAAGGTTATCAAGGTTATGGACAGGATAGTGCTATTATACCAAAAAACATGGAGAAAAAAGTAGATGGATATGCAGATTTAAGTTTAAAGGTAGGGTATCGACCTACGAAAAACTGGACTGTATTCTTGAAGGGGAATAATCTATTGAATGAAAACTATAATCAATGGGGTAATTTCATGTCTCAAGGTATTCAAGTCATGGGGGGAGCTATTTATAAATTCGATTTTTGAGAGTAATTACGATTTAAATATTGTTAAAAATCATATATTATTAGTTTAAAATTGTTTTATTCTCATTTTTTAATTTTTTTTCATAGTTTATTGGACTACTTTTGTCGAACAAACAGCAATACAGAACCGATAAGGTATTTTAAGAAATTAAAAATGACATTAAAACAAGAATTAAAGGCTACATTCTTACAGCGCTTAGATGATAAGATTGAGGCTCTTCAAGATATTGTAGAAGATTTAGCCACAGATGCTCAATCAGATGCCAAAAGCTCTGCAGGAGATAAACATGAAACAGCTTTGTCTATGATGCACTTGGAACAAGAAAATATAACCAAAAAAATTAGAGAAAGCCTAGAGTTAAGGGAGGTTGTGAAACGAATTGACGAGCACAAAAATTCACGAGTAGTTGAGTTTGGATGTGTGGTGAAAGTAAATACCGTTTATTTGTTTTTAGCAGCGGCCTTACCTAAAGTAACAATAGGTGATGTATCTGTTTTGGGTGTTTCTATGGACGCACCTATTGCTAAGGCACTTTTGGGACGTCAAATACACGATTCTTTTTCTTTTAATAATTGTGATTTTACCGTTAATTTTTTAGAGTAAATTAAAGAATTAATTCATATAGAGCAGATGTAAGCTTACGTTTACATCTGCTTTTTTTTTATTGATTTACTGTCTTTAAAATAAAGTGCGTTTTTTTGTGAAAAGATGGATTATTATCGTAATTTGAAAACCTCCATATTTTTGTTAGAAATGTTTAAATTATACATGAAAAACCTTGAGATAAGGTGTGGAGAAGTTGATAAATTGTTTTAAAAAAACTATATTTGTACGTTACTTATTTTAGAAAAATATTATGAGCCAAGAAGTAAATAAGGGAAATTATTCAGCCGATAGTATTCAGGCACTAGAAGGAATGGAGCACGTAAGAATGCGTCCTTCCATGTATATTGGAGATGTTGGAGTGCGCGGATTACACCACCTTGTATATGAAGTAGTAGATAACTCTATTGATGAGGCATTAGCGGGACATTGTGATACCATTAATGTAATGATTAATGAGGATAATTCCATTTCTGTTGAAGATAACGGTCGTGGTATTCCCGTTGATATGCACAAAAAAGAAGGAGTATCAGCTTTAGAGGTAGTAATGACCAAAATTGGTGCAGGAGGTAAGTTCGATAAAGATTCATACAAAGTATCAGGTGGTTTGCACGGGGTAGGAGTATCGTGTGTAAATGCTTTATCTGATTTGTTAAGAGCTACTGTTTACCGTGATGGAAAAATCTATGAGCAAGAGTATTCGAAAGGTAAAGCCTTATTCCCTGTAAAAGTTGTTGGTGAAACGGATAAGAGGGGGACAACGGTTATGTTTAAGCCCGATCCAACTATTTTTACACAAACGTTAGAATATTCGTATGATACATTAGCTTCTCGTTTACGCGAATTAGCATTCTTAAATAAAGGATTGACAATTACCTTAACGGATGCTCGTGAAGTAAATGAAAAAGGAGAAACTAAAAATGAGGTTTTCTTCTCTAAAGAAGGATTGAAAGAATTTATTAAGTTTTTAGATGGCAATCGTACGCCAATTATTAATGAGGTAATTTGGATGGAATCTGAAAAAGGTGATGTTCCCGTAGAAGTTGCTTTGGTTTATAATGATACGTATTCTGAAAACATCTATTCGTATGTAAATAATATTAACACACATGAAGGAGGAACGCATTTACAAGGGTTCCGTATGGGGTTAACGCGTACGTTAAAAAAGTATGCAGACGCTTCTGGATTGTTGGATAAGTTGAAGTTTGAAATTAATGGGGACGATTTCCGTGAAGGATTAACGGCGATTATCTCTGTTAAAGTAATGGAACCTCAATTTGAAGGTCAAACGAAGACGAAATTGGGAAATAGAGAAGTTGTTTCACCAGTAAGTCAGGCGGTTGCTGAGATGTTGGAAAACTACTTAGAAGAGAATCCAAATGATGCGAAAATCATTGTGCAAAAGGTAATTTTAGCTGCTCAAGCTAGACATGCCGCTAAAAAAGCACGAGAAATGGTTCAGCGTAAAACGGTAATGACTGGGGGAGGGCTTCCAGGGAAATTATCGGATTGTTCAGAACAAGATCCGACAAAATGTGAGGTGTTTCTTGTCGAGGGAGACTCGGCGGGTGGAACTGCCAAACAAGGACGCGATCGTAATTTTCAAGCTATTTTGCCACTGAGAGGTAAAATCTTGAACGTTGAAAAAGCAATGGGACACAAAGTGTTTGAAAGTGAAGAGATTAAAAATATCTTTACCGCTTTAGGAGTGACGATTGGAACAGAGGAAGATAGTAAAGCATTGAACCTGGAGAAATTGCGTTATCACAAAGTAGTCATTATGTGTGATGCCGATGTGGACGGTAGCCACATCGCAACACTTATTCTTACTTTCTTCTTCCGTTATATGAGAGGACTGATTGAAAATGGACACGTATTCATTGCAACGCCACCATTGTATATGGTGAAGAAAGGACAACGAAAAGTATATGCGTGGAGCGATGAAGAGCGTTTAGCTTTAATGGAAGAGATGGGAACAGGATCTAGCGTACAACGATACAAAGGTCTTGGAGAGATGAATGCGGAGCAATTGTGGGAGACAACAATGAACCCGGAACACCGTATCTTGAGACAAGTTAAAATTGACGATTTAAAAGAAGCCGATTTGGTTTTCTCAATGTTGATGGGGGATGAAGTTCCGCCACGTAGAGAATTTATTGAGAAAAATGCAACGTATGCGAAAATCGATGCTTAATTAAAAATATCTAAAATAAAAGGTCAAGCATATTTGCATTGACCTTTTTTTGTTTAACGAAAACTTTAAAGCCATTTAATTATGAAAGTATCTGTAATTGGAGCAGGTAACGTTGGTGCTACATGCGCTGAGGTTATCGCATTTAGGCAAATAGCAAGTGAAGTAGTGCTTGTCGATATTGCTGAAGGATTAGCTGAAGGTAAAGCGATGGATATCATGCAATGCGCCGCTAATTCAGGTTTTGACACTGTAGTCAAAGGGGTAACAAAACAATATGCCCGTACTGTAAACAGCGATGTTGTCGTGATTACTTCCGGAATTCCTAGAAAGCCAGGAATGACACGTGAAGAGTTAATAGGAACAAATACAGCTATTGTAAAAAGTGTAATGGAAAACGCATTGACCGTTTCGCCTCATGCAATTTTTGTTATTGTAACCAACCCAATGGATACCATGGCTTTGGCAGCATTGAAAATATCAGGTTTGCCTAAAAATAGAATTATCGGAATGGGAGGTGCATTAGATTCGGCCCGCTTTAAGTATTTCTTAAGTCAGAAATTAGACAAACCGGTAGCAGATATCGAAGGAATGGTCATCGGCGGACATGGAGATACAACCATGATTCCCCTTATTCGCCTAGCTACTTACAAGGGAATTCCAGTTTCTCAATTGTTGTCTGAGGCAGATCAACAAGAAGTGGTAAAACAGACCATGGTTGGTGGAGCTACTTTAACCAAGTTATTGGGAACTTCAGCTTGGTACGCACCAGGAGCTGCAGTAGCACAATTGGTGGATAGTATTCTACATGATAGAAAAAAATTAATACCTTGTTCAACTTTGTTAGAAGGAGAATATGGAGAGCAAAATATCTTCATTGGCGTTCCGTGTATTATTGGAAAAAATGGAATCGAGAAGATTGTCGATATAGCGCTAAATAAAGAAGAAAAAGAAGAATTTAGTAAGAGTGTGGAAGCTATTAAAGAAGTGAATAAAGAACTTCATAACATACTTTCCTAAAATAATTTTAACAGGTCGAGCAAATAGAAGTGAAAATCCTTGTTTTTTTAGCGATAAACTTGCTAAAAGAATTGGTTAATCTAGCATCATATTTTATATTTGCTCGTTTTAAAAAAATAATTAATTAATTTTTAGTAATAATGCAAAACAAGGGACTTGTTAAATTTTTTGCAATAATTTTTGCTCTGGTAAGTATTTACCAGTTGTCTTTCACCTTTGTTACAGGCCATTATGAGGACAAAGCGAAAGCTTTTGCTAAGGGGGATTCTGAGAAAGAATTACACTATTTAGACTCTATTGGTAGCCAAACAGTTTTTTTAGGACAGACATTTAATGAAGTAAGAGCTAAACAAATCAACAAAGGATTAGATTTAGAGGGAGGTATTAACGTTACGTTACAAATCTCTATCAAAGATATCCTTAAGGGATTAGCGAATAATTCGAAAAATGCTGTTTTTAATAAAGCATTGGCAGAGGCTGAGACAATGAGACAAGGTAATCAAAGTTACCTTGATGCGTTTTATGCTGCTTTTGAAAAAGAATCTAAAGGTAGTGTGAAATTAGCTTCTGGCGATATTTTTGCAAACAGAAATTTAAGTGAGATTACAGTAGGGATGTCAGATAACCAAGTGAAGGCTATCTTAGACAAAAAAGTAAAAGAATCTATTGAGAGTGCGTACCGCGTATTCAGAGAGCGTATTGATAAATTTGGTGTGTCACAACCCAATATTCAAATGCTAGGTGATACAGGGCGTATTTTAGTTGAATTGCCAGGTGCAAAAGATGTAGATCGTATCAAGAATCTTTTACAAAGTACTGCTCAATTAGAGTTTTGGGAAACGTATAAAGTTGAGGAAATCGGAAACTACTTAGCTTCGGCTAATGAGTATTTAAAATCAACTCAAAAAACGACTAAATCTGAAACGAAAGAAACAGAACAAGTTCAAGATTCAACAAAAACAGATGTTGATGCATTATTAGGCGGAATCAAAGCTGATTCTACCGAGACGGATCAATTACAAGAATTAGGCCCTTTATTTAGCCTATTCGTTGGAGGTGGACAACAAGGAAGCCCTGTTTTAGGGTATGTTCAAACGAAAGATACAGTAAAGGTAAACGGGTTGTTAAAGCGTCAAGATGTTAGAAACTTGTTGCCTGCTGATCAAAAATATGCTCGTTTCGCTTGGGGTAAACCAAGTAAAAAAGACCCGGATATCGTTGAATTATATGCCTTAAAAACAAACCGTGAAGGAGTTCCTCCTTTAAGTGGTAGTGTTGTAACAGGTGCGCAAGATGAGTATGATAATTTTGGTCGCCCAGTTGTTGGTATGACGATGAGTCCAAAAGGAGCTAAAATCTGGGAAGAATTAACCGGAAAAGCGTATACTGAGCGTTCAAATATTGCAATCGTTTTAGATAACGTAGTGTATTCTGCACCAGGTGTTACTAATGGACCAATTTCTGGCGGTAGATCATCAATTTCTGGTGATTTTACAGTTGCGGATGCAAAAGATTTAGCGAATATCTTACGTGCGGGTAAATTACCTGCAGGTGCAGATATCGTACAGTCTGAAATCGTAGGACCATCATTAGGACAACAAGCAATCGACGCAGGGATGCTTTCTGCAATCGCTGGTTTAATCGTTGTTTGGTTATGGATGGCTTTCTACTATGGTAGAGCAGGTTGGTATGCAAATATTGCGTTATTAGCTAACTTATTGTTCATGTTCGGTATTTTAGCAAGCTTAGGTGCTGTATTGACGTTACCAGGTATTGCCGGTATCGTATTAACAATGGGTACTGCAGTAGATGCGAATATCATTATTTCCGAACGTGCGAAAGAATGTTTGCGCAAGGGAATGAGTCTAGCGGATACAATTAAGGAGTCATATAGCTGGAAAGGTGCTATGCGTCCAATCGTTGATGCAAACGTAACGCACATCCTAACAGGGGTTATCTTATTCGCTTTTGGATCAGGACCTATCAAAGGATTCGCGACTACTTTACTAATCGGTATCGCTACTTCATTATTTACTTCAATTTTCATCGCTCGTATCTTCATGGATAGAGATGTGAAAGCAGGAAGAACATTAATGTTTGCAACGAATATCACGAAAAATTGGTTTACAAACTTCAACTTTGACTTCTTGAAAATGAAGAAAGCAACGTATGGCCTTTCTGCTGTAATTGTTGTGGTTTCTTTTGCTTCATTCTTTATCAATGGATTTGATGAAGGAACAGATTTCGTTGGAGGTAGAACCTTCCAAGTGAAATTTGACAAGGAAGTTTCTGCTAACGATGTTAGTGAAAAATTAGGGGAAGTATTTGGAGTAAACGTTGAAGCAAAAGTTTTTGGTAACAAAGAGCAATTAAAAATCACTACAAAATACAAAGTAGAGGAAGAAGGTGCAGCTGTTGACCAAGAAGTAAATGAAAAATTATACAACGGATTAAAACCATACTACTCTAAAGATATTACGTATGAGGAATTCGTTAATGCTACAGAAGGGAAAGTATACGGAGTTATTCAAGCTTCTAAAATCGGACCAAGTGTTGCAAAAGACGTAAAACAAAATGCATACTGGGCTGTTTTAGGTTCTATGGCTGCTATTTTCATTTACCTGGTAATTTCATTCCGTAAATGGCAATACTCTTTAGGTGCTATTGTATCGGTAGCGCACGACGTAATTTTTGTATTGGGAGTTTACTCGTTGACTTATAAATTTATGCCTTGGCATATGGAAATCGATCAACACTTTATTGCAGCTATCTTAACTGTAATTGGTTATTCGATGAATGATACTGTAATTGTATTTGACCGTGTGCGTGAATTTATCGCTGGTAAAACGAAAGGTGACTTCAATAAAATTGTAAATGATTCAGTAAATACAACCTTATCAAGAACAATTAATACATCGTTGACTTTAATCTTTGTATTGTTGATCATGTTCATCTTTGGTGGAGATTCAATCCGCGGATTTATCTTTGCCATGTTAATTGGTATTATTGTAGGAACATATTCGTCTTTATTCCTTGCTACGCCTGTATTAGTTGATACAATGCCTAGAAAAGACAAAGAGGAAATTGAAAGATTACACCAAGAAGCTCAAGAAGAATTAGTTGCTGAACAAGCATAGTTTTTCTAGAACTAATATAAAATCAAAAGAGGAAGTAGTGCAAACTGCTTCCTCTTTTTTGTTTTTCGTTGTTTAACATTCGTTAAAAATAGCTAAGATAAAAAAGTGTTTTTTTAGATTTGTAGTAAGAGAAATTGAATTGTTTAGTTTGTAAAAGAGAATCGTAATGAAAAAAATCGGAATCGTCCTTTTTGTGTTCTTTGGAGTTTTTGTCAACGGAAAGGCTCAAAATCCTATATCCTATAGAAATGGGATGGTCGTGTCTGCGCATCCAGAAAGCAGTCAGGTAGGAGTAGATATATTAAAAATGGGGGGAAATGCAATTGATGCAGCCGTTGCTGTTGAATTAGCATTAGCTGTTGTGTATCCGAATGCAGGAAATATTGGCGGTGGTGGATTTATGATCTATCGAAGTGCGGATGGTCAAACAGCTGCTTTAGATTATAGAGAAAAAGCCCCTGCTCAGGCAAGAGAAAATATGTATTGGGATGGAAAAGGAGTGCCTATTACAGCGCTGAGTATGAAGGGGGGATTAGCGAGTGGAGTGCCTGGAACTATTGCGGGAATGGTACAAGCGCACAAAAGATATGGAGTGTTACCTTGGAAAGAAGTGGTTCAACCAGCGATTGATTTAGCAGAAAAAGGCTTTAGACTCACGGAAAAGCAAGCGAGTGAATTTACCAAATATCACGAGGTATTCGAAACTTATAGTACGCAAGCTAGTGCCTTAACAAGTCAAGTGATTTGGAGTAAAGGCGATTTGTTTGTTCAAGCTGATTTAGCTCAAACCCTAAAGCGAGTACAACAGGATGGAAAAAGTGGCTTCTATGAAGGTGAAACAGCTCGACTCATTGTTGAGGAAATGCAAAGAGGGAATGGCATGATGACTTTGGAGGATTTGAAGCAGTATGAAGCGATTTGGCGTACCCCTATCATCTCAACATACAAAGATTTAACGGTTATTTCAATGCCACCTCCAAGTAGTGGTGGAATTGCTCTCACCGCTTTGCTTCAATCAGTAGAGCAATTTCCTTTACAACAGTGGGGCTTTCAATCAGAGCAAACAATACAAGTGATGGTGGAGGCTGCAAGACGCGTTTATGCAGATCGTGCAAAACACCTAGGTGATCCTGATTTTTGGGAGGTTCCCCAAGCGGAATTGACAAATAAAGCCTATAACGTTGGTCGAATGGCATCCATGAGTTTTCAAGAAGCTACTCCAAGTCATGCGATTGAAGCAGGGGTTTTTGATGGATATGAGAGTGAAGAAACAACGCATTATGTAATTGTTGACCAACACGGAAACGCGGTATCTGCAACCACAACACTAAATGATTCTTACGGAGCTAAAGTTGTTGTTGGCGGGGCTGGTTTTTTGCTGAATAATGAAATGGATGATTTCTCTGTTAAGCCCGGAACACCTAATATGTATGGTTTAATCGGAGGGAAAGCGAATGCAATTGAAGGAAATAAGCGAATGTTGAGTTCAATGACACCGACTATTTTAGAAAAAAAGGGACAATTATACCTGGTCGTAGGTACTCCAGGAGGTTCTACTATTATTACTTCCGTTTTTCAAACCATTTTGAATGTGACGGAGTTTGGTATGAATATGCAGGAGGCCGTTGCTGCTCCTCGTTTTCACCATCAGTGGTTACCAGATCAAATCGATTTTGAACCTCAGGCCATAGATGTAAAAGTCCGAAAAGCGTTACAACATAAAAAATATGTGCTCAAAGAACGCAAGCCTTATGGGAAAGTAGAGGGTATTTTAGTCAATGAAGATGGTAGTTATCAAGGAGGTGCAGATCCTAGAGGAGATGATATCGCTAAAGGGTACTAAAACCTGTAGGCTGAGATAAAAGCAAAGGAATGAAATGTTTTATATTTACTTAGGGTTAACAAAAAAAAAATGTGTTAATTATTTTTAATTTTTGTATTTTTGATACACGAAAAAGAAAGTCGGTTAAATAAGGAGAAGATTCTTTTTAATCTATGAATGGAATTATTATTAATAATGTTAATCCAATCTAAAATAAAAGCAATAAAACGATCTTGTGTAAGGGGATTTTGTTTCTATTTTAGAGATGATACAAAAAATGAATCGAAAAAATATAGTGCTAGAACATTCTTTACAACAAGCCATTAAAATTTACTCAAATGCAGATGATGCATCTGTTTATGTAGCTAATAAAATTGCACAAATCATTAAAACAAAGCAAGAGAAGGGCAATCTTGCAGTTTTGGGATTAGCAACTGGATCTACTCCTAAGGGGGTATATAAAGAATTGGTGCGTCTGCACCAAAGTGAAGGATTGAGTTTTCAAAATGTAGTCACCTTTAACTTGGATGAGTATTATCCAATGCATCCGGTTGAGGATCAGAGTTATGTGTCTTTTATGAAACACAATCTTTTCAATCATATTGATGTACCAAAAAATCAAATTCACATACCTGACGGAACACTTGAATTAAATGCGATACAAGCGTATTGTGATTTATATGAAAAGAAAATTGCTGATTTTGGCGGGTTGGATATGCAGCTATTAGGCATTGGACGCAGTGGACATATTGGTTTTAATGAACCGGGATCACTGCAGGGTTCTATGACGCGATTGGTGCAGTTAGACGACATCACACGCAAGGATGCAGCTGATGATTTTGGCGGTGCAGAACACGTACCTACGCAAGCAATTACTATGGGAATTCAAACCATAGTTCAAGCGAAGCAAATCTTTTTATTGGCATTGAGTGAACGCAAAGCAGAAATTATTAAAAAAGCATTAAAGGGAGAAATTTCTCCTGAGGTTCCAGCTACATTTCTACAACAATTAGAGCATGTAGAGTATGTTCTCGATCAAAAAGCAGCAGCGTTATTATAGTTTATAATTAACGGTTAATCTATAGAATAAGTAAGGTAAAAGAAACTCAATGAAAGAGATCTTTTACCTTACTTCGTTTATAAGGGTAAGTGGGCAACTACTTTTGTTTATTATGCTGGTCTATAATGATCCATCATTGAGAAAAAGAGCAGTGCATTGTATCGTTGTTTTCAATTGGTACTAAATCTGTGCTACAAGATGCAGAAAAGCGTTTGGCTATGGGGTATCCTGAGGAATTGTCCATTGCGCCATATACCAGTTGACCTGATAGGGATACGCTTCATAAAAAGAATCATCTTCATTTAGCGTATAGCCTTGTTTGGCATTGGTTTGAGCTTCTAGCATGATGTTTCTAGCCTCCCTTTTTTTGTTTTGAGCCAGAAAACACATTCCTTTATAGTATTGGGCATCTGAAAATTTGGGATATTCTGCAAGGGCTTTATCGAGGTATAGCTGCGCTTGAGTATAATCTCTTAGTTCGTAGTAAATAATACCCATGTAAAAAAGATCCAAGTAGTGGAGCCAGGATTCACCGTGTTTTTGAATGGTGCGATTTAGATCCTGTTCTAAAATTTCTTTCGCCTGTTCAAACGCATTTAGTTGCAAATAACACAGTGCAATGTAAAAGGCGTAGGAGTGATCATTTTGGTAGTCATACCCAAATTCTTGTTCTGCTTTTTGCATATCCGCAATAGCGCCTTTATAATCGCGTTGGAAAATACATTTAAGATAACCTCTTCTTCCCAAATACGCTTTTCGATCGTAACGTACGGCTTGATCGTAACAAGCTACTGCAAGCTCATATTTTTTGGCTTTCCAATAGGGGAGCGCTTTGTTTTGCCATAAAACAGCAATCGTAGCGTCTTGTGCAAGTGCCAAATCAATCTGATCTTGCCATCCTTGTTGTGTATAATGATAGCGGTAGGCCCCTTGGGTGAGGTATTGGTCGATAAGATCCGCTTGTTTGGATTGGCTCCAGCCAGAAAAAGAACTCAATAGTACAACTAGAAGTGGTCGTGTTTTCATTACGCGATGTTAGCCTAAGGTTTACGTAAACTAAAGTATGAAAAAATAGTGCTTTGCGTCTAAAATATCAATTTTTTTATTTGTTGTACAAATCCATGCGCCTTGATCTTTTGCGCTGTGATCTTTTTGTGCTTTGTACTTGAATTAGTGAAAAATAGATACTAAAAATAAAAAGAGCTTCCTTTAACTTTTATCTATTTAAAACAAAATAAATGACTTAACTTTGTCCCAGTTACCAAAGGGTTGCTGTTTGCATCTGTATTGAAGAATTTAAGATTTTTGTTATCGTCAATTTTACGTCTTCAGTACGCTATTATTTAATTTTATAATTTTAAACCGTTTTGTGGGGAAGCTAGATGGAACTCCTGACAAAACAATGGATTAACTTCCTTATCCCCATTCTTCTTAGAAGACTGTTTTTTGGATTAATGATTTGTAGTAAAAATTCATTGCCTTTTGGCAACTTTGTTATACACTTTATTTCCATTAGATTTCACTTTCTATGAGAAATGATTATTTTTTAATCTATGTATTCTGGAGTACAGCAACAAACCTTGCCAGCATATATAATAAGTAGTATCTCAAATAAAACAATGAATTTTAAAGACTTAAATATAATAACGCCTATACTTAGGGCGATAAATGAAGCGGGTTATAGTCAGGCAACCGAAATACAATATCGAACGATTCCACATATTCTAACAGGTAAGGATTTGATTGGTTGTGCACAAACAGGAACCGGTAAAACAGCTTCATTTGCTATACCCATAATACAGCTGTTAAATCAGAAACCTACTTCAAAAAAGGGAATACGTTCTCTTATTCTCACCCCTACACGAGAATTAGCCATACAGATAAATGAAAATTTTGATGCGTATGGTAGATTTTTAAAATTAAGACATTTAGCTATCTTTGGAGGTGTTCCACAGCGCAAGCAAATTACGCAGTTGAATAGAGGAGTAGATATATTAATTGCAACACCTGGTAGGTTGTTGGATTTATTAAAACAGAATTGTTTAGAGCTTTCTCAGGTAGAAATATTAGTGTTAGATGAAGCGGATCGCATGCTTGATATGGGATTTGTAAGGGATGTGAAGAAAATACTCACTAAAGTTCCCGCTAAAAGACAGACTTTGTTTTTCTCTGCTACAATGCCAAGTGAAATACGAAAATTTGCACAAACCATACTTAAAAGACCAGAAGAGATTAATGTAACTCCCGTTTCTTCTACAGCACAAACAATTCAACAAGGCGTTTATTTTGTAGAGAAAAGCGACAAGCTAGACCTTCTGATCGCGGTTTTAGGAGATCGTTCAGTGAAACAATCGTTGGTGTTTACCCGCACGAAACATGGTGCAGATAAAATAGTAAAACAGCTGATAAAAGTTGGAATTCAAGCAGCTGCCATCCACAGCAATAAGTCTCAAAATGCCAGACAAAGAGCATTAAAAGATTTTAAAGAAGGACGTGTACGGGTTTTAATAGCAACTGATATTGCCTCTAGGGGAATTGACATAGAAGAACTACCTCACGTGGTAAATTACGAATTGCCTAATATCCCCGAAACCTATGTTCATCGAATTGGACGAACTGGGCGCGCAGGAGCAAAAGGAGTGGCTATTTCTTTTTGTGCGACTGAGGAGAAAAAAGATTTGCAAAACATACAAAAACTGATTGGGTTTACCTTGCCAATCAAGACGCATGAATACGTGTAAAAAAATAGAATATTAATTATATAATTTAAATAGAAAATGTACGAAGGAACAGTAAAATTTTTTAATGAATCTAAAGGTTTTGGATTTATTTCACAGGCAAACGGAAACGATGATATTTTCGTTCACATTACTGGATTAGTAGATAATGTTAGTGAAAATGATTCAGTTCTTTATGATATTGAACAGGGGAAAAAAGGTTTAATGGCGGTTAACGTGAAGTTAAAATAAACAACGTCTTACTTTATTTGAAAAGAGGATATATTGCAAAATATATCCTCTTTTTTTTGGTCAAATAGCGCTTGCACTATTTTACATTTTAGCTTTAGAAAGGGGGATGCTAGCGCAGGATAAAATGAAAAATGCAATCTGTTTCAGTTGTTTAGATTAGTTGTATCTTTAATAGTGAGTAGCGTTAAAAACAGGACATTTTATTTTTGAAGGGCATTTATCTGCCGTTTTTATTCGCTCAATTATTTATCCTATGATAAATTTAATCTAAGAGGTACACCTTAATTTTGCCTCGTTATTTAACCCTATAAAGAGTAAAAAAACAATGATGACTAAAAATTTACTATTCTCTGAGATTTTTCCAACTAAAACTAGAATTCGACTAGTTGCCGTATGGTTAATTGTAGTTTTATTCCTGATTTTTGGACAAGGTATTTTAGGTGACACGATTACAGGTACCCTTGCTTTAGGAACATTTTTAGTATTGCTCTTTACTATTATTGGGGCGGCATTTGGCGTCGTGAAAGAAGCGGATGAGCTTGCCCACAAGTTAGGGGAGCCTTATGGAACCTTGATTTTAACCTTGTCAATTGTATCCATTGAAGTGATTTTAATTGCGGCAGTCATGTTAGGTCCTGGTGAAAATCCAACCATTGGAAAGGACTCGATCTTTTCAGTGATGATGATCATTATGAACTTGGTGATTGGTTTGTGTATCCTCTTAGGAGGCTTAAAGTTTGGCGAACAAGAATACAATGCTCAGGGAACTTTATCCTATATGGGGATGATTATCATGCTTGGGGGAATAGGCTTGTTGTTGCCTAATTTTATACAAGGAGCAGGTGGAGGTCAATTTACGACAACTCAAGCGGTTGTATTAGCGGGATTAGTTATCGTGCTTTATGGATTTTTCTTGCTGTTGCAGATGAAGGGATACAAGCATTTGTATATTCAACCCAAGGCCGGAAATATGGAAATTCCATTTGCACAACGCCAGGAGGGAGCAGAGCAAAAAGAAACAGACATAAAGGCGGTAGATCCAGTAAACAAGAAAGAGATTTGGATGCGTACCTTGATTTTGGTAGGGATGATTTTACCCATTGTCTTACTTTCTCATAATATGGCAGTTGTGGTGGATTACGGGATAAAAGCGGCTAATTTACCTCCTTTATTAGGTGGGGTTTTAATTGCAATTATCGTATTTACGCCTGAATCGATGACGGCGGTTAAAGCGGCTTTAAACAACGAATTTCAACGAGCGATTAACCTGTGCCATGGTGCCTTTGTATCCACAGTAGGGCTAACAATTCCAGCTGTGTTAATCGTGGGGCTAATCACGGGAAAAACAGTGTTGTTTGGAATGACAGCTACCGAAACCATACTCTTTGTGATTACGTTATTACTGAGTTTGATGACTTTCATTGGCAAGCGAACAACACCTATTATGGGAATGATGCACTTGGTGCTCTTTGTCGTATTCATGCTTTTAATTTTTAATCCTTAATATAAAAACCTAAAATGGAACAGAATAAAGGACCCGTTTCACAATTTTTAGCAAGTAATTTTTTACATTTTAATGCTGCTTCAACTATCGATGCAGCCAAAGGTTATGAGGCGCATCTAGCTGCAGGAGGAAAAATGCTTATTTCCTTAGCAGGTGCGATGAGCACAGCCGAGCTTGGTATTTCTTTAGCTGAGATGATTCGCCAAGGAAAAGTGGATATTATCAGTTGTACAGGAGCCAATTTAGAAGAAGATATCATGAATTTAGTGGCGCATTCACAGTACAAGAGAATACCGAATTACCGTGATCTAACACCACAAGATGAATTGGATTTATTGCAAAACAAATACAATCGCGTAACAGATACTTGTATTCCAGAAGAAGAAGCGTTTCGCAAGATTCAACATCATATTGAAAAAATATGGAAAGATGCTCAAGCACAAGGAGAGCGCTATTTTCCACATGAATACATGTACAAATTGTTGTTGAGTGGTGTGTTGGAGTCTGAATACGAAATTGACCCCAAAAACTCGTGGATGTTAGCTGCTGCAGAGCGCAATTTACCTATTGTTGTTCCTGGATGGGAAGATTCAACAATGGGAAATATTTTCGCTTCATACGTGATTAAAGGAGAACTACAAGCTTCTACTGTAAAAAGTGGAATTGAATACATGGTTTGGTTGGCCGATTTTTATGAACGAAATGCAGTTGGACATGGAATTGGATTTTTTCAAATTGGAGGAGGAATTGCTGGTGATTTCTCTATGTGCGTAGCACCAATGCTTGTACAAGATTTAGAGAAAAACGAGGTTTTGAAATGGAGATATTACTGTCAAATTACAGATTCTACAACCTCTTATGGTTCCTATTCGGGATGTATTCCAAACGAAAAAATAACGTGGGGAAAACTCGATGTAGATACGCCAAGTTATGTTATTGAATCAGATGCTACCATTGTAGCCCCACTAATATTTGCTTGGATTTTAGGTAAATAATTTACTAGTTTAATTCTTTGCCAGTAGTTCGCCTGTGTTGTCGAACTACTGGCTTTTTTATGCCTTTTTATTTTTGAGTATCCATGCTGTAGTATTGATGAAAAAAGCCTAAATTAGTTCAATACGCTAAAGGATATACCAGCATGGCTTTAAAGATTTATCCCGAATATCCCCTTGATGAACTTGAACAACTAATTATCAATGGCAATAAGGTACCCTACGGGGAATTTTTGATTTATGGAGACTTGGTGGAATCACTGAGTAAAAGTGAACACGATTGGTATGTCTGGTACAGCTTGCGTTTACCTTTTCACGATAATACGAGAATTCAACGGGCTAAGGCTGATGCAGAACTCGATTTTATCATTGTCTCTCGTTTTGGGATTATTGTTTTAGAAGTTAAAGGAGGAAATGTATTTATTGACCAAGGTCGCTTTTGTTTTAAAGATGGCGATCATACCAAATGGTTACCTCAAAATCCATTTGAACAAGTAAAAGGCTACAAATACACGTTGATGAATAAGGTATTCCCTAATTTTAAACAGGTACAGTTTTGTGAAGCTGTGGCTTTTCCAACTACCAAAATAGCAATTGATAGCACTATCTACGATAAAAACTTAATTTACAGTGATTATACACGAAAAAATGACTATGAAAACATCGAGCATTTTTTGTTGCATATTTATAAGTACACCAAAGAAAAATTAGAAAGTGTTCATCCTATTACATTTAAAAAATTAAAGCGAAACGACCTGAACTACATTGTCAATACATTTAGTCCAAAAGTACAGGATACTAATGTATTTGCTTCTCGCAACTCCTATCAATGGCTAAAAGAACGAAACTTAGATTATTTATATTCGTTAGCTGAAAATCCTCGTTTGATGATTGAAGGATCACCCGGAACGGGAAAAACGACTATGGCTATGGCGTACGCCGAGATGCAGGTAGAGCGCGAGGGAATCTATTTGTGTTGGAATGCCTTGCTCTGCGCATACAATCAGCAGCGATTCAAAGAAAAAAACGTGCGGATAACTTGTATTACATTTAAGCAATTTATCGCCAAATATCATCCCAAAGTCAATGAAAAAGAAATTTATTATCTAAAGCCGTTAGCTTGTGCGAAGTTGGTACAGGAAACCCTAGAGTATTTAGAAGAAATAGAGGAATTGCCAGATTATGACTATATGATTATCGATGAAGCACAAGATTTATTTGACCGAAATCTAGCCTTGTTGATCGATAAACTCTGTGGAGATGGCCAAGGATTAACCCAAGGTAATGTGATGTTACTATATGATTTGGACCAAAGTTTTTCGCTATTTGGTCGGGATGTAACGGAATATGCTTACTTTTTAAAAGACTATTTTACGCATTTTAAATTGCATAAAATAAGGCGAAGTGCACAGAAATCGCAAATTCGCCAAATTGCAGAACACATTCAAGAATCTCCTGAAGAGTGGGAAGAAATAACCAATCACCAAGCAGAATACGACGACATAGCATTGCGTTCCTTTGATGAGGTAGAGGTGCTAAAAAAAGCGATAAAAGAAGTCATAGACAGTATTAATGATCCTCATTCTTCGCTTGAAGCCCAAGATGTTATTGTTTTGGTGCAAAGTAAGGTTTGGCAACGCAGAAACAATGTGGCAGATTTAATTGAGGAACTACAAATGGAAGAGTTAACACCAGATAATTTAACGCTAGAACCAACTAAATTACAATTTACAACTGCGTTGAAATATAAGGGGTTAGAGCGTAAAAATGTGATTCTCATTGTAGATAAACCCGATCAATTCACGCCTTTCGAATGGTATGTGGGATGCACAAGAGCCATTGATAATTTAAATATTTGGCAATTGCATACCTATCAAGAACATGAAGAAGAATAGTAATCGGGTGTAAAGAGAAATAAGTATTTTTGTCTTTGAATTTAATTTTGAACCCATGGGTGTAGCAGAACTTTTAAAAAAGAAAAGAGAACAGTTAGAACAAACAAATAAAGAAGAAGGAACGGTTTTCCTTGCAGCTTTTTCCCAAAGAGCAGGTGTTGTTGTCTTACCCTCGGGCATTGCCTATGAAATTATTGCCTTAGGAGCGGGATTGAAAGCGACATTGGGGCAATCAATTGTTTGTCATTATACTGGTACGAATGTAAGAGGAGAAGTGTTTGATAGTTCAGTTCAACGAGGAACACCTAGTACATTTAAACTCAATAAACTAATCAAAGCATACCAAGAAATAGTACCTTTATTGCCTATGGGAACTCATTTTATTATGGTAGTTCCACCAGAATATGCGTACAAAGAAGAACACATCAGCAAAGCAATAGGACCTTATAGTACATTGAAATTCGAAGTTGAATTATTGGAAATCGCTCAATAAATAAGCAGAGCAAAAGAGGACTACGCCTTGTCCTTTTTTGCTTTTTGACGAAGGACATATAAGTACAAACTCTCCGTTTTTTCTCTTGCCCACGGTGTTTTTCTCAAGAATTTTAAAGAGGAATTAATAGTTGGATTCTCAGTAAAACAGCGAATGTTAATCTGTTTCCCCAAACCTTCAAAACCTTGATAATAATCGACTAATTCTTCTAGTATTTCCACTAATTTTTTACCGTGTAACGGGTCTTTGGACGTTTGCATTTCTCTTGAATTTGGTGCAAAAATACGATTTTTATTCTGAATGATGAGCAATGTTGGTTAACCTTGGATTATTGATTAAAATGAGCTTTTCAATAAAATGGATGGCTGCATCTTCATTTATGTTCCCTTCCTTTTAAGCAGAAGTCTGGCGTTAATCCCTCCACTTTATAAAAAGAGTGGGCGTAATGAATTGATTTATCAAAGCAAATCATAGGAAGATACGAAAAAGAAAGAAGAAAAAGACTGTTAATCATCAGTCTTTTTCTTTTTTTTAAAGGGGAACTTTATACTAGAAAAATAAAACACGATGAAACAAAGAGTACCCATTTCGCAAATCATGACTAAGGTTTTAATTGCAGTGCCCACTACAAAAAAAATCAGTGAAGTCAACCAATTATTTACAGAGTACAACATCAGACACATTCCCGTAGTAGAAGGGGAAAAATTGGTGGGCATTATCTCGAGTAATGATATTATAAAAATAGGATATAGCACTGCTAATATGGATGTAGAAGCTATTAATGCTATTTATGATGCCTATAAACTAGAAGATATTATGACAGTGGACCCTGTTGTTGTGTTGGATGATATAACCATAAAAGAAGTAGCCGAATTATTAGTTGAACAACAATTCCACTCCTTGCCGGTAGTGGATAAAAACAAAACCTTAGTGGGAATTGTTACAACAACAGACCTTATTAATTATTTAATTGCTCAGTATTAATACTACCTGAGATTTGCTTTTTAGCCTTCTATTCTCTGAGTAGAAGGCTTTTTTTGCATTGAGAATCGCACTTTGGATCGTTCATTTATTATTTTTAACATAGTATCACACCCTCCAAAAATGCAAAAAAGCGAAAAACACACATACAAAAGTCCTACCTTTGCCGTCCACCTAAGTTAATCGTGAATGAATTCCTTTGTTGCTTTAGATTTTGAAACGGCCAATCAACACAGAAGTAGTGTATGTAGCGTTGGTTTGGTATTTGTTGAGAACAGACAAATCGTCGATAAGTATTATGAGTTGATCAAACCTACGCCAAACTTTTATAGCTATTGGAATACGCAAGTACACGGATTGACGCAACGCGATACGGCTCAAGCCGATGAATTTCCTGAAATATGGGACTATTTGTTGACACGCATTAAAGATTTACCTTTAGTAGCGCATAACAGTGCTTTTGATCAAAGTTGTTTAAAGGCAGTCTTGGCAAGTTATAATCTGCCGATTCATCAAAATCCATTCTATTGTACATTTCGAAAGTCGAAAAGCGTATTTCCTACATTGCCGAATCACAAGCTCAATACAGTATCGGAGTATTTGGGATTTAAGCTCGATAATCACCACCATGCGTTAGCTGATGCGGAGGCTTGTGCACATATTGCTTTACACGTGTTTTAATCGTAGTGGGAACGCCAAAAAACGAGATTGCTACTTAGTTGTTGGTTAAATACAAGTGAATGGCGGTACCCTTTCCAAAATCCGAATTTATAGTAAGTTGAGCGCCAATGAGTTGAGCTCTTTCTTTCATGTTGCTTAAACCAATACCACGGAATGAAGTAGAGGGTTTAATTCCCTTACCGTTGTCTTTGATACTTAAAACAATACAATTTTTTTCTGTTGTAACTTTTAGCTTGCATAGACTCGCACAAGCATGTTTATTTACATTTTGAAAAGCCTCTTGAATGATTTGATAAATGTTTACCTTTTGTACCGTGGTTAAATGCTCTAAACACAAATTCGACTCAAAGGCAATAGAAAAACTAGTTCTATTTTTATTCGATTGTTTGCCTACTAATTCGGTTAATAATTTTTCAAAAGACTTGTTTTGAAATATATTTTGCTGTGAAAAAGAATGTGAAATATCCCTTACCTTATTCTCTAGATGCACTAATTCATCCACCAACATCCCTTTAAGCGTTTCGTTGGGAATTTCTAAGAGTTGGGTGTTAAATCGCAAGGTAAAAATACTATTGATAATACCATCGTGTAGATCTTTTGCTATTCTGTTGCGTTCTTTTAGAATGGTTACGTTTTCAATCGTATTGTTTTCAATCAACAAATTCATAATTTGTTCATTTTTAGATTTTTGACTATTGGAGTGGGCTAAATCCTTGTTTCTGTTTTTTAGGCGGACGTAAATTAAAATAAAGAGCAATGTACCAATGATGATAAAAGCTCCTAAATAAACGAAGTAGATACGCTGTTTTAGTGTTTCGTTTTCTTGTTCCAGAATAAGGGTGTTGTATTCAATCTTGGCAAAACTTTCAAGTGTTTCCTTTTGCATGGAATCAAGTAGGTAGTTGACCTCTATGAGTTCTTTAACCAAGTTTGAGGTCTGTATGTCTTTGTGCTTCGTTAAGATATTTTCAATAATTTCTTTTTTGTGGTTGTAAAAGTTATTTGCATTGGCAATGGTATAGGCTTGTTCCAACCAAGCCTGTGATTGATTCATTTGGTTGCGCTCCCAATAGATATCAGATATAAATATAGATACATCAATAGCGTAAAAAGGATGATTTAATTTTGTGTATATCTGATAGGATTCAGTTAAGCGATCAATGATGTTACTATCTTGATTTTGGTAGTATAAAGCCAGGTGATATGTACTGTTTATGTGCGCGTATACTTGTATAGAAGTAGGCGATTTTCGATAATAAGTTAAGGCCTCTAGGGCATATTGTTCTGCCTGTTTATAGTCTTCTAAATCAAAGTAAGTCATTGCTATATTCCCCAGTAGATTTGACAAGGCTAAATTGTATTTCTCAACAGGTAAAATGGTGTATTTGCCCTCGTCTTTTTTTAACGTTTCATAGGTTTCTAGTAGGATAGATAAAGAAGCCTCATATTCTTTGTAACTGATTAAATAAAACGATTTGAGTTGATTGGCTTCAATGAGAATGGGACTGTTTGGGTATTTTTGAAGAATTTTTAAAGCTTGGTAAAGTTTAACCTCAGATTCCTTATCAAAACCCGCTTCATAAAACAGACGCGCTTGATAGAACACATTCTCTGCCAAGGCCAAGCTATCTGACGTCTTTTTGTACAAGAGCTCTGCTTGTAAATAGTAGTGATACACGCTGTCCAATTGCTGATTATCGTGATAATAAACAGCTTTTTTTTCATAAATCTGTGCTAGCCTACTTAAGTCGTGTTTTTTTTTGGCATCGTGCTCTGCTAGAGCAGTGATAGCAAAAAAAGCTTTTTGATTGCTGGCATAACGCAAACCATTAAGGACGCTATCGATATAGGTTTGGTGTGCAACCGTATTGGTTAAACGGAGAATTTTATCAACATCTCCTTCGTATTTTTTTGAAATACTGTCTTTTTGAGCCGGTGTGCGTTTAATTGCATATAAGTTTTCAATATCTGTCTGGTGTTTCGTTTGCTTGTGGTTACAGCTTGCAAATAAAAACAAAGACATCAAAGCAAGATAAAAATAAGGGAGGGATTTGGTGAAAAACATGGATGAATATATGTTGTTGTTGTTGTTGTTGTTGTTGTTGTTGTTGTTGTTAACTTTTTGGTAATTGAATTGTTACTGTGGTACTTTGACCAAATTGAGATTCAATAGTTAAAGATCCGTGGTGTATGTTAATAATTTTAAAAGCTAAGGATAGACCTAATCCAGTGCCAGGTATTGCAAAGGCATTCGATGAACGGTAAAAGGGCAAGGTGAGTTTTTCAAGATCTTCCGCCTTGATGCCAATGCCATAATCTTTAATTTGTATTATAATAGCCGTACTTGTACTATCTAGAATAAGATCAACAGTTTGGTTGTAAGAAAACTTATCTGCATTTAAAACGATATTCGATAGTGCTAAGCTCAAAAGTTGTTGATTGCCTTTGACGTGCAATTTGTGTAGTTCCTCTGTTGTTTTTACCACAAAATTCAATTTGAGTTCTCTGTGGTGTAACATTAAATTATCAATTGTTTGCCACCAAAAAGTTTCAAAATAAATAGGAGATAAATCACCGTTTACTTGATCTAGCTTAGCAAGTGTCAGTAGATTATTGATAATTTGATCGGTGTAAATTGTATCTTGAATGATAGCTTGTAATGCCTCTTGGTAAACTTCGGGTTCTCGTTCTTTTGTCAGGGTTATCTCAGCTGTACCCAAAATGGCAGCAATGGGTGTTTTTAACTCATGAGAAGCGTGAGCAACAAAAGCTTTTTGACCTTCAAAGGACTCGTGCAAACGCTCAAATAAGGTATTAATTGCTTCGCTTAATGTGCGGATTTCATCCTTAGACATTTCAGTGGTAGAAATAGGTTCAGCTAGCGTATCTACATTTCTTGACTGCACATGTTGAATGATCTTTCTAATGGGTTGCAAAAAAGATTCTGCAAATAAACGAGAAAGCATGAATGTAATCAACAAGGCAATTAATAAGCTAATCAACATAATAGAACGCAACTGCATTAAAGCATCTAATCCCGTTTGATCTACCGCTTTTGCCATAATAATATAGTTTCCGGAATTGTCCTTGTACAATACACCAAAAACGTAATTATCTCCTTGTTTAAACCATACTTTGTTGTCATCAACCACGGCCTGTAAAATGTTTTTATCCCATTTTAAATCGTGTTCCTCAATAAAAATAGGATTGAAGTCAAGGGTGTAAATTCGAATTTGTTCTTTTGGTAGGGTACGAGGAAATTTGCGCAGTACTTCCTGAAATTCTGCATAGGTGAAATTATCCTCTGCTAGATAATTATGCCCAACGATATAAGCTCGATCTTCTAATTGTTTAAAGAAGTTCTTTTGCCAATGGTTGGCCACTACAAAATAGATTGCTACTAATACAATAGAAAGTAATATGGTAAATAGACCCAAAAATTGGAGGGACAATCGAGTTCTAATTTTCATTAAAAAGTCTTTTTACGTGTATTGCATCATTTGGTTATTGCTATAAGCAATTGCTTACCATCGACCTAATTTAGGTAAATTCCTTTGTCAGAGTAAATGTACTATTTATTTTGCTTGTTTTGTACTAAACGGGCAAAAGTAGGTAAAGCATTGAATAAAAAAGGGGTATATACCAAAAAACGGAGTAAAAGTTGTCTTTTACTCCGTTTGAAAAGGACTATTTTGAGTATAGTCTTATTTTTTTATGCGAATTTCTTGTGCTTGGTATTCATCCTGATCTGCTGTAAAGATTTTAAACTTCACGTCAAATTCTTCGGGTACGTAAATTACAATAGGCATTCTTCCATTGTAACGTGTAGTTTCTGGTTGTCCAGATACAAATAAATGTCTTTTTGGTGCATCAGGACATGCCATTTGCGTTGAAAATGCATCTCCTTTACTTTGAAAAACATAGTAGTCATATCCCCAACCTTGCAAGTCTTTTTTCTCTAAAGTTCCCATTAAACCATAGTTGTTGCATCCATCAACTTCCATCATTTTTCCTACTCGAAATTCAATTTTTTTGTTATTATCTTGAGCGGAATGAGGCACTTCAATAACCATTTGTTTGTATCCTTTTTCTGGCTTTGGAAAAATGGAAACATCTACTTTTTGTGCCATACTAGCTGTAGTTAAACTTAAAAAAACAAGGAATAATCCGATAACTTTTTTCATACTAAACTTTTTTTTATTAGGAATTAATATGATAAAAGTAGTGAATTATCATTCATCATTTGATTTTTTAATAAAAGATTATCGTTTCAAGTATTATGTTTTTATTGAGATACAATAGGGGTTGGCTCAAATGAAATGGAAAAACGATGACCATAAGAAGTAAAAGAATATGCGATTTCCCATTGATGTAATTTGACAATTTCTCGCACGATTGCCAAGCCTAAACCCGTGCCGTTTTTTTCTTCTGTCGCTCGGTTAAAGCGCAGAAAAATGCGCTCAGGATCTAATGCAATTTCCCCAGTATTAGTTATTTGCACGCCTGAGTGATCTAGTTTTAAGTGAATGTGACCACCTGCAGAACTGTATTTTATAGCATTGGACAACAAATTGCTGAATAGCGATTCTATGAGGGTGTAAATTCCTTTGACATTGACTGTTGCATCGAGCGTTTGCGTCAGATGAATTTCTTTTTCAGCCGCAAGTTCCTCGAAAAAACCCCATTGCGTAGATAGTAGCTCCGCGAGGTTGATGCATTGAAATTGCTGAAATTGATTATTCTCAATTTTGGCTAATAGCAATAGATTTTTGTTCAGTCGATTAAAGCGAGAGGAGACATTATACAGCGATTGTACCAGGTGCATTTGCTTTTGTGTAAGGTCTGTCTCTTGTAATAGTAAATCCAGTTGAGAGCGAAAAACAGCCAAGGGGGTTTGCAACTCATGAGACGCATTATCTATAAATATTCGTTGTTGCTTGTAAACAGTTAGGTTGTTTTCAATTAGATGCTGAAGATTGGAGTTTAACCGGTTGAACTCTAGTGTTTGAGTTGGTTCAAAAAGAGGGACGTTGCCCTTTTCTAAGTTGTAGTTCTCAATTTGATTAAGGGTGTTGTAAAAAGGAGACCACAGTTTTTTGGCCAATAATTTTTGGATTAAGACAATCGATAAAAAGAAAATCAAAACGACCAACCCATATTCGTAAATCAACGTATGGAGGAGATCTTTGGGTTCAACCATCGCAATTCTCGAGAGGAGGAGGTAGGGCTGTCCTTCAATGACAATTGAGGTATACAAGGTTCGGTATCCCACTTCATAACCTTCTGCAGGGTTGAAAAAAGAAACCAGTTGAGGTTTATGTACAACAATAGAAGTGTCAGGGGGTACAATCATCAAGTCGTAATTGTATCTATTCCAAAGATCTATTTCCTGAATAGAGAATTTAGGCAGGTGATTTTGTGTGAAATCATGGGTGCGATATTCAATTAATTCATCTAAATCTTCCGCATAGCAAAATTCCATCACCCAATAAAATAAAGGAGCGCAGCCAAATAATAAGAGTCCCGTGTACAGGATAAAATAGCGCTGATAGGTATTTAATAAACTCTTCATTCTTCAATCCATTGATAACCAATTCCGTAAATTGTTTTTATTGTGCAATCACACTGATGATCTTGTAATTTTGCTTTTACATTTTTGATGTGTGCATAAACAAAGTTTTGATTGTCTAGCATATCTGCCATATCCCCTGAAAGATGCTCGGCAATTGCATTTTTTGAAACGACTCGTTTTTTATTGCCAATAAGGAATAAAAGTAACGCATATTCCGACTTGGTCAACAAAGCGGGAATATTATTTACGGTTACTTGTTTGCTCAATAAGTTAATGGTTACATTACCTGAAGTTAATTCGTTTGTGGCAGTCGCCAGTCGACGTCGCAATTGGGCGTGAATGCGAATGCTCAATTCAGGTAGCGCAAAGGGTTTAGCCAAATAATCGTCTGCGCCCAATTCGAGCCCTTGAATTTTATCTTCTAACGCATTGCGGGCAGAGATAATCAAAATCGAACTGTCGATGTTCAATTTTTTTATTTCTTCTAAAAGTAAAAGACCATCCCCTCCAGGCAATCCCAAATCCAATAATATACAATCGTAAGTGTATAATTTCAATTTTTCCATGGCTTCATGGAACGTAAAAGCCTGCTCACAGATGTAATTGGCCTCTAAAAATTGAACGATGTTGTGGGATAGTTCACGCTCATCTTCAACAAGTAATAGTTTCATAAGAAATGAATTTGAAACAAAGGTAGGAGGCAAATTTATAGAAATTTTGAATTTCAGGTTAATCGTTATTATTCGATTAAAAAAAGTAAAATTTTCGTAAAATTCAAATTTTCTACAAAATGAGTTCTTCCTTTTGCGTATACATTCTAATCAATAGAATGAATTAAATGTACAACTAAATTTAAAATTAAAAGTAGTATGACGAGCGCAAATTATATGAAAAATGTACCCACAATTTCTTGCTTTGACTTAATTGGACGCACCATTAAACGCATGATTGTCCTTGCAGTCAGTATTGGTTTTTTACTCCGTATGGTTTTGGCTTTTCAGGTGCGCGAGGATCTGAATTTACTTTATCTCTTTAAATTGAGTGTACTCGGTATGATTAACGATAGTAGTTTGACGTTAATCGCCTGTTTGTTTCTTGGACTGCAAGTACTAGGGGTTTCCCAAATCAAATATAAAAAACCTTGGGGCTATCTTATTTTTGGATTTTATGTCGTGCTACTTCTTTATGTGTTATTCTTCCATACTATATTTCATGAGTATGGCAATGTAGTACCGACTATTGCTCAAGGTTTTTTCTTGTATAAAACGGTAAGTTTTGGCTTGCGTCTTTTTATTCCGCACCTTCGAAGCACCTGGAGTTATGTAGTTTACGTAGGGATTATCTTTCTTTATGCTGTTGTTTTAGTGCAATTTGTAGCACTTGGAGAGTATTTGTTTTGGGATGAATTTGGTGTGCGTTATAATTTTATTGCCGTTGATTATTTAATCTATACCAATGAGGTTGTTGGAAATATCGCAGAATCATATCCGATTAAAACGATTCTCACCGGTGTAGTGGCAGTGGCAGGTGTATTGACGTATTGGGTGGTAAGAGGCACTCGTACCGCCTTTGAGCAACCGATGGAGTCCAAACAAAAGATTAGCGTGGTCCTGGGGTACGGGATTGCTGTGGCTGTTTGTATTGGAGTTTTAAATTATACCACAAAGTTTCAGGCTACAGATAATGTGTATTATAACGAATTGCAAGCCAATGGAGGATATAAGTTTTATCAAGCATTTAAGAGCAGTCGTTTAGATTACAATCACTTTTATGAAAAACTCGATGAAAAACAAGCCCAAGCTATTGTTAATACGATGTATAGCAGCACGGGAATGAAAAATATACAAACAATTGTAGATACGCTACCAGCGCGTAAAAAGAATATTGTGTTAATTACCGTGGAGAGTTTAAGCGCCTCCTTTATGGAGCGCTATGGAAATACAAATCAAATCACCCCTTATTTGGATCAATTGGCCAAAGAAAGTTTGGTTTTCGACAACTTATTTGCAGTGGGAAATCGCACCGTTCGAGGATTAGAAGCGGTTACCTTATCTCGACCACCTAGTGCGGGAGAGAGTTTAGTGAAACAAGAAAATAATGCAGATTTATTCTCCATAGGAAAAGTATTGAAAAACCAGGGGTATCAAGTGCAATATCTATACGGAGGGGATAGTTACTTTGACAATATGAAGACGTTTTTTGGCGGAAATCACTATGAAATTATAGATAAGAGTAGCTTGGAGTCGAGTGAAATTACATTTAGCAATATTTGGGGCGTATGTGATGAAGATATGTTCGCAAAGGCCTTGAATATCTTTGATGACAATAGTGCAAAAGGAAAACCCTTTTTCAGTCATATCATGACCGTAAGTAACCACAGACCTTATACGTATCCGGAGGGCAAAATTAATATTGCCGGTGATGCTCAATCGAGAGAGGGAGGGGTGAAATATACGGATTATGCTATTGGTGCGTTCATCGAACAGGCGAAAGAGAAATCTTGGTTCAAAGACACCGTTTTTGTCATCCTTGCCGATCACTGTGCCTCAAGTGCAGGAAAAGCAAGTTTGCCTTTGGAGCGCTATCGCATTCCTGCTATGATTTACGCTCCGGGCTTTATTCTACCAAAAGAAGAAAAACGCTTAGTCTCTCAGATTGATGTGATGCCAACTTTATTGGGCTTGTTACACTTCTCTTACGAATCTCGTTTTTTTGGACAAGATATTTATAAAAAACAATACCAAGAACGCGCTTTCTTGGCTACGTATCAAAATCTCGGTTATTTAGAAAACGATATTTTAACGGTGTTATCACCCAACCGAAAAGTGGAGCAGTTTAAAGTAACTGTCCCAAAAGAAGGAGTAGAATATCACATGGAAAAACAAACGAAATTGGATGAGGCTTTGGTAAAAAGAGCAGTTGCGAATTATCAGGTAGCTAGTTATGATAAGTAGAGAGAGGAGAGAGGAGAGAGGTGAACGTCCCTAAATATGGTTGACCGTTTTTAAACGAAAATTTACAAAAAAGCAAAAAAGCAAAAAAACAAAAAAGCAGCAGAAGAAGAAATATTTATAAATATTGAAAAATTTACTTCTTTCTTCTCTCTTCTTTCCATTAACTAATATAATTCCAGATACTTGTGCTTTGATTCAGGCGATTTAGCTTGTCTTTAATTTTACCGTGATGAGGTTGTTCTAGTGTAGGATCCTCTTTGAGTAATTGAATCGCTTGATGTCTGGCATAGTGTAAAATTTCCTGATCTTGTACGATATCGGCAATTTTGAGTGGGAGTGTCCCGCTTTGTTGAGTTCCCATAATGTTTCCAGGACCGCGCAGTTTTAAGTCAACTTCTGAAATTTCAAATCCATCGTTGGTTCGACACATGGTTTCCATGCGAATTTTACTGTCATTACTCAATTTGTCCCCAGTCATCAGGATGCAAAAACTCTGTTCTGCTCCTCGGCCTACCCGGCCTCTTAATTGGTGTAATTGAGACAGTCCGAAGCGCTCAGCGCTCTCAATAATCATCACAGAGGCATTGGGTACATTTACCCCCACTTCAATAACGGTGGTGGCTACCATGATATTCGTTTCTCCCTTGGCAAAACGATCCATCTCTTTGTCTTTTTCAGCTGGTGTCATTTGACCATGTACAATACTTACGCTATATTGAGGAAGGGGGAAATCCCTTGAGATGCCCTCATAACCTTCCATTAAGTTTTTGTAATCCAGTGTTTCACTTTCCTCAATGAGTGGATAAACAATATATACCTGTCGCCCTTTAGCTATTTCCTGTTTGATAAAATGCCAAACAGCTAAGCGCTTCCCTTCAAAATAATGCATAGTTTCAATGGGTTTACGACCTGGAGGTAATTCATCAATCACAGAAATATCCAAATCACCGTAGAGGCTCATGGCTAAGGTTCGCGGAATAGGGGTAGCGGTCATCACTAAAATGTGCGGCGGAATTGTATTTTTCTTCCAAAGCTTTGCGCGTTGTTCAACACCAAAACGATGTTGCTCATCGATAATAGCTAACCCTAAGTTTTTAAAGACTACTTTGTCTTCAAATAGCGCATGTGTACCGATGAGAATCTGTAAACTACCTTCTTCCAATTCTTGATGGAGTACTCTGCGTTCTGCGGTTTTTGTAGAGCCAGTAAGCAATTTAACCTGAATGCCAAGAGGTGCGGCCAATTCGGAGATACCAATAAAGTGCTGCGTAGCTAAAATTTCCGTTGGAGCGACAATACACGCCTGAAAACCATTGTCCAATGCAAATAGCGTGCTGATAAAGGCAACAATGGTTTTTCCCGACCCTACATCACCCTGTAAGAGGCGATTCATCTGTGCCGGCGCTCCCACATCCTTGCGAATTTCTTTAATTACCCTTTTTTGCGCATTGGTCAACGGAAAGGGAAGGTGATGCTTGTAAAAGGCATTGAAATAATCACCGACTTGTGTAAAGGGAAAACCTTGAATTTTGCCTTTGCGTGCAATGTTTTTAATTAAAAGTTGCATTTGAATGTAAAACAACTCCTCAAATTTTAATCGAAACTGCGCTTTGTTTAGCTCTTCGGGATTCTTGGGAAAATGAATGTTAATCATCGCCTGATTCATGGGCATTAGCCCCAATTTAGTGCGAAAATCTTCCGGTAATGAATCGTTAAACAAAGGATGCGTTTCCTGTACCAATTGGTGCATTAATTTGTTCATCGCTTTATTGGATATTCGAGCCCCAAGTTTCTCCGTAGAGGGATAGACCGCTTGCATGGTTGAAGCGATATTGTTTTTGTGTTCTTCCACCGTTTCCATCTCTGGATGTGGCATGGAATAGATGTAGTTAAAGTGGTTTAGCTTGCCAAAAATAACATAAGGTGTATTGAGCTTTATGTTCTCCATAATCCATTTGAATCCTTGAAACCATACAATTTCCAATTGACCTGTACCATCAGTGAAGGTGGCGACTAATCGCTTGCCGCGTTTTTGTTCTACTGTTTTTAAGTGAATAATCTTACCCACCAATTGAACCTCGGCAAGGGTCGTAGCAAGCTCGTTTATTTTGTAATAACGCGTGCGATCAATGTAGCGATTTGGATATAGATGCAACAAATCACTGTACTTAAAAATACCTAATTCCTTTTTGAGTAAGTCACCACGTTGAGGTCCAACGCCTTTTAAATATTCAATAGGGGTATCAAGTAGGTTGTTGTACATGCTTAAAATCAAATCAAATTAAAAGCCCTAAGATACGGGTTTTTGATCGAATACTTCACGTAGTTTTTGAGAGAAACCTTCGCAAAAATCAAGTTGTTTTTTTTTGTTTTGATTCAGATTTTTTTTGCTTCTTTTAACGTCTTGTGCCACGCTATTTGACAAAGACGCTCTATGTGATTGGCCTTTAGAAATTAGCGTTTCCAGCACATTGTCAGTTGGACTAAGTTATCAGTCGTCCTTGTATCGCTTAAGTAGCCCAAGTAAACTTAGCAACAGTCAGGCAGTGAATTGGGAGTTAACCCGACCCATTCGATTGACGAAAAAGAAACCGACAATGCATTAAGGGGCTTCATTTCTATGAAGTTAACAGCATAAATGGGCGAATTACGGTTAAAATGTTGTATTTTAGAAGAAGACTTAACGTAGGTTAAGTACAGCGGTAAAAAAGAGGAGTATCTTTACCTCAAGAGAAAAATGAATATTTAAAACCAAGTTTAGTATGTCAAATGTAGATTTAGTTATTGAAGAAAGAGCGGCGAGTATTGGTAATTTCCTAGTTGGAAGATTATTGCCTTTTCGTCAAAAGCGAACAGTAGGTCCTTTTGCTTTTATTGATCACATGGGGCCAGCAGCCGTCAAAGAACACGATAATTTAGATGTGGACCCTCATCCTCATATCGGTTTATCTACGTTAACCTATTTATTTGAAGGGTCAATCATGCATAGAGATAACTTGGGAAGTCATGTTGAAATTACACCTGGTGCAGTCAATTGGATGACGGCAGGACGCGGGGTTGTTCACTCTGAACGCATGCCAATAAATATCAGACAAGAAAAACCCGATACGGTTTTACACGGTTTGCAAATTTGGATCGCACTACCCAAAGAGCTTGAAGAAGTTGAGCCGTCATTTGTGCATATTGAAGCTAGTGCATTGCCTAGTTGGACAGCAGACGGGGTGGAGTATAAATTAATTGCGGGAAAAGCACTGGGACATGAATCACCGGTTCCTGTTCACAGCCCTTTGTATTATATTGAAATAAAGTCCAAAGATGCAGCAAAAATAAATATTGGTGCAGGACTATTTGGAGAAGCGGCTCTGTATATCCTCGAAGGAGAGGTGAAAAGTGGCGAACATACGTATGGAAATAAAAACATCCTTATTTCGAATGACAGTACTTTGTGTGAATTTGAAATGGCTCCCAATACAACAGTGTATATTTTTGGAGGGGATCCCTTGCCAGAAGAGCGCTACATTCTTTGGAATTTCGTTTCCCATGATGTGGAGCGCTTAGAGAAGGCTAAACAAGATTGGATTGATCAAAATTACGAGGCTTTTCCTCTAATTGAGGGGGATGATACATCTTATGTGCCTTTTCCAGAGGGAATGAAAAATTTTAGAAATAAAACAAGCTAAATAAAAAGTATGGAAGTAAAAGTAACTGCCACATTGGGCAATACCTTATATCAAACGGAAGTAAAAGCAGGAAAACACAGCATCATCAGTGATGAACCAACAGATTTAGGAGGGGGAGATACAGGTTTAAATCCATTTGAACTGTTGGCTTCTTCCTTGGCGACTTGTACTGCTGCTACCTTGCGCATGTATATGAATATGAAAAAATGGGAGGTAGATGAGATTGTGGTACAAGTAGAAATGGAGGATGATAAAGCAAATAAAATCGCCAATTTTAAACGCGAAATACAGTTTAGAGGTGGTGCTTTAGATGAAGCACAACACAAGCGATTGCTAGCGATTGCAGAGAAATGTCCCGTACACCGAATCATTACGGGAAATGTAAATATTGAAACAACCATCCAAAACTAAAATAGAAATGGAAATAAAACACGAACAAACTGAAAGTAAAGGCGCTTTTTCTGCATGGATTGATGGCGTAAAAGCAGGAGAAATGACCTATAGCGTAGCGGGAACCTCCATGATTATCGTTGATTCTACGCATGTAGACGAAGCTTTCAAAGGACAGGGAATCGGTGTAAAACTCCTAAACAAAGGGGTTGTGCCTTTTGCAAAAGAGAAAAAGGTGAAGATTATGCCTTTGTGTCCCTTTGTAAAAGCGCAATTTGATCGACATCCAGAATTGGCTCCTATGCGTGCATAAAACGCAAAATAAAATAGCAATAATTGAAAGAAAAGACTTAGTAGACAAAAAAGGAGGCAAGGCACTCCTTTGTCTGCTAAGTTTTTTTACCTTTGTATCCACGTTTAACAGCTAATAATTTGCTTTATGAATGAAAATACATCATTTGGTTTACTCTCAACATTAGAAGTGCCTTTCGCTATTCAAGCGATGGGGAGTTGTTGGGCTAAAAAGGGATTGTTAGTAGCCAACTACGTGTTTACTGATGTGGAAGATCCAACAGCTTTTGAATTAGTATACACCTTGATTGATCAAGAGGGGGCTAAACGAGAAATTGTTGAATCTGAAGGAATCCTACCTACCTTGTTCTTGAATCCATTGGGAGAAAATTGCGTGGCAGTAGTGGGGGAGAAAGATGAAAGTGAATCTCGTTTAATTTTACCCGTCTTTAAACGCGAGAAAACAGAACAATTTTGCTTTGATAAAGATTTGGCAGGACGCTTTGTTGGTTGTACAAAAGCGTCAACCATTTTTTATGAAGTAGATATCTGGAAAGAAAGTAAACAAGACGTTATGACTTGTTTAACCTTCAATGAACACGTTATTGCAGGATGTAAGCAAATTACGGTTCCCATGCCTAAAGGCAATAAAGTATGTGTTCAAAACAATGAAATACACCTGATTACAGAAGTTGAGTCGGGTTGGTTACACCGCCAAATTAACGAAAGTGGACAAGAGATCCGCAATCGCGTATTGGACTTTGATTTTCCTTTTGTGCACGAAGCATTAAGCTTGTCTTTTGATAAGAAATCCTATCTATTGTGTGAAGAAAATGGAGAGATAGGCTTAGTTGAAATTGACGAAGAAGGCAATTGCTTGTATGCGGAGTTATACAACTTAGGGGATGAGTTTTTTGGAACTTGGCACCCTCAACATCTCAATGAAGAAACGAGCGCTATTCAGTTTACTACAGAACACGGCAATGGTTGGTTAGTGGTGCGCAACGATAGTTTGGTGGAACTCGTGTACAATAAAAATAAAAGTGGATACAAAAACCTGCTTTCTCAAGAGGTGCTAAGCCTCGATACAAATGATTTGGCTGTTTCTTCAATTAGCGCAATCTCAGATACTAAAATTGGAATCGTATTCCATCCTCGTAAATCACGTAAAGAAAAGTATCAAAACGTGTATGTGTTGCAACATGGGATTTAGTTGACAGTTGACAGTTGACAGTTGACAGTTGATGGTTGATAGTTGATAGTTGACGGTTGATAGTTGACGGTTGATAGTTGATAGTTGATAGTTGATAGTTGACGGTTGATAGTTGACGGTTGATAGTTGATAGTTGACGGTTGATAGTTGACGGTTGATAGTTGACGGTTGATAGTTGACGGTTGATAGTTGACGGTTGATAGTTGACGGTTGATGGTTGACAGTTGATGGTTGACAGTTGATGGTTGACAGTTGATGGTTGACAGTTGATGGTTGACAGTTGATGGTTGACAGTTGATGGTTGACAGTTGATAGTTGATAGTTGATGGTTGACAGTTGATAGTTGATAGTTGATGGTTGACGGTTGATGGTTGATGGTTGATAGTTGACGGTTGATAGTTGACGGTTGATAGTTGACGGTTGATAGTTGACGGTTGATAGTTGACAGTTGATGGTTGACAGTTGATGGTTGACAGTTGATGGTTGACAGTTGATGGTTGACAGTTGATGGTTGACAGTTGATAGTTGATAGTTGATGGTTGATAGTTGACGGTTGATAGTTGACGGTTGACAGTTGACGGTTGATAGTTGACGGTTGATAGTTGACGGTTGATAGTTGACGGTTGATAGTTGACGGTTGACGGTTGATAGTTGACGGTTGATAGTTGACGGTTGATAGTTGTGCTTTGTAGAGAATTTACAACTTCGCAAAAAAACAAAAAAGCAACTTCACTTTTCTTGTGAGGTTTATGCCATAGAACCGATCACTCATAACTAATCAAGGCTACAAAAAAATGTTAACTTTTCTGTTTTTCTTCTCAATTCCGCTACTTTTGGAAACTCGAGTAAAAAAGAAAGACAAAATAAGGTATGAGTATAAGTTTAGCTACGTGGAACGTAGATCCAGAGATTTTTAGAATAGGGGATTTTGCCGTTCGCTATTATGGAGTGTTATTCGCTATAGGAATGATTTTGAGTTATCAATTCATGAAGCGAATTTTTAACCGAGAGCAAATAGCGATTCAGTACTTGGATAAACTCCTGATTTATATCGTTATAGGAACGGTGGTAGGTGCTCGCTTAGGGCATTGTTTATTTTATGATTTTGCCTATTATTCTCAACATCCTTTAGAAATAATTTTACCTATTGCCAAAGTAGAGGGGAGCTATCATTTTGTTGGCTTTATGGGCTTGGCGAGTCATGGTGGAGCCATTGGTGTTTTGTTGAGCTTAGCTTTATTCTGTAAGCGATATAAAACCAATTTACTGCAATTACTAGACCGATTAGTTATCGCTATTCCCATAACAGGCGCGTTTATTCGGTTTGGGAATTTTATGAATTCCGAAATTTACGGAAAACCCACAGATTCTATCTTTGGAATTGTCTTCCAACGCGATGATTTGATTCCGAGACATCCTACTCAACTCTATGAAGCTTTTGCTTATTTAGCTGTAACCGTTATCTTGTATGTGTTGTATCAAAAGAAATACAGCCGTTATAAAGGGCTTCTTTTTGGACTTTTCTTGATTTTTATGTTTACAGCTCGATTTATCTTGGAGTATTTCAAAGAAAATCAAGTTGCTTTTGAAAACGAGATGGTCTTGAATATGGGACAAATTCTGAGTATTCCCTTTATGATTGTTGGATTGCTCTTGGTTATCTGGAGCTTGAAAAGACCTAAAGAGGATACAAATTTAAGTATCATCAATCCCAAAGAGGGGAATATGACTGACCAGGGAGAAGATGCACCCTTAGACGATAAATAAACCGACAGAGCAAGCGAAAAAACGCAAGATACTGCCGAGTAAAATATATATTAATCAAACCTTCTAGCTCCTTTGTTAGAAGGTTTTTTTTGTTTTGTTGAACTTAATGTAGGTTAAGCATTGGATCGCTATAGATGTTGTAATTTTATAGTATACTAAAAAGCAAGAAGTTATGGAAATAGGAATCAGTATGTTTGGAGATTTGCGTTTGAATAAACAAACGAATACGTATCAAGCTCCACAACAGCGTTTAGGTGAATTGATGGAAGAAATCAAATTAATGGATCAGGTCGGGCTTGATGTGTTTGGCATAGGAGAGCACCACCGTCCGGATTACGCTGTGTCAACGCCAGATATTATTTTGGCTGCCGCCGCAAGTGTAACGGAAAAAATTAAGCTGACGAGTGCAGTAACGGTTTTGAGTTCCAATGATCCTGTTCGCGTATATCAATCGTTTTCAACCCTTGATTTACTATCCAAAGGAAGAGCGGAGATTACGGTCGGACGTGGGAGTTTTATCGAGTCATTTCCTTTATTTGGTTATAATTTAGAGGATTATAGTGAGTTGTTTACGGAGAAATTAAATCTTCTATTAAATATCAATGCAACGGAAGAACCTCTGACCTGGACGGGGAAACACCGCGCCTCTTTACAAGCACAACAAGTATTTCCGCGAGCAGAAAAACCGTTAGCTGTTTGGATTGCCGCAGGGGGAACGCCAGAATCCGTTTTGCGTGCCGCGAAGTTGGGCTTGCCTTTGGTTTTTGCAATTATAGGAGGAATGCCCGAGCAGTACAAGCCTTTCTTTGATTATTATAAGGCTGAATATCTCGCCGCTGGACACGATCCTAACGCGATGCAAATTGCAACGCATTCGCACGGTTTACTAGGAGTAGATGGAGGGCAATTGTCCAAAGAGTACTTTGAATTATACAAAGGGCAGATGGATCGCATCGGGGCATCGAGAGGATGGCAACCCTATACGCATGAACAATATGAAGGAGGAAGAAGTAAAGATGGAGCTTTGTTTATTGGAGATGCCAATCAAGTAGTGGATAAGATTTTGTATCACCAAGAAATGTTTGGATTAACGCGTTGGCTGATGCATATGGACTTAGGAGCGCCAGATCATCAAACCATGATGAAATCCATTGAATTGTTGGGTACTCAAGTAGCACCAGCTGTTAAAAAAGCTTTACAACAATAAGAAATTTCCACGAAATAGTTATATTTGTTTTTATAGATTTTTGGTTCAAAGAGACTGGAGTAATCCAGTCTCTTTTTGTTTAAAAAAGTGGATAATGGTATATATTGAAACAGAGCGATTAGTATTAAGACAGTATAAGCAAGCGGATTTAACAGCTTTTATTCGCTTAAATAGCGATCCAGAAGTTATGCGTTATTTTTTGAATACTAAAACGGCGGAAGAATCGGAGGAAATGATGCTAAAACTGCAAGGCAGTATAGAGGCAAACGGATATGGAGCCTTTGCCGTAGAGGAGAAGGCCACGCAAAAGTTTATTGGCTTTATTGGATTCAATCAATTTGTATTTGAGGTTGATTTTGCTCCAGCAATAGAAGTCCTCTGGCGTTTATTGCCCGAGTTTTGGAATAAAGGCTATGCGACAGAAGGGGCTAAAGCTTGCCTTGACTTTGCCAAGGAGCAACTGAACCTGGATCGAGTATACGCTTTTACTACCGTGTCAAACAAGCCTTCAGAACAAGTAATGATAAAAAGTGGCATGACGTATGTGAAAAATTTTAATCATCCAGTAGTTCCCTCAGATCATCCATTCTTAGAACATAAACTTTATGTAAAAGAATACAACTAGTACCCATAAAAAAAGAGCACCTTAGTGCTCTTTTTTGAATTTTAAATTATGCTTTTGTTTTTGAAATTTCTTTCACTAAGATATAGCGAACAGAAGGTGCATCAGCCGGTGGATTTGGAACGTCTTCTTTGCGTACTTCCAACTTGTAGTTGTACCCTTCTTCGTATTCAAAACCTTGAATGGAAGAATAAAATAAAGTCCATTCACCCTCTTCTGTTTCTTTTACTTGTAAACATTTCATAGGTCCAACTCCAGTACAATCTACTTGTTTCGGGCCTACATACATGGTTACGATGTCCTGTACTTCTTTTGTTTCAGGTGTTTCTGTTTGGTTCATCGTTTCTTCAACGCTTACTTCTTCAACAGTTCCCTCTTTTTGGTCTTTTTTCTCTTGACAGCTTACAAAAGCAAACATACCTACTAAACTAGCAATTAAAAGTGTTTTTTTCATGAGATTAAATTTTGGTATTAAAGTTACGTAAAATAATTGATAAAACGTAGGTTTTTGGTTAATTGTAGGGTTTATCTCATTGGTTACTATTTATCTCGTTAGGTTTATCTTTTATATTGGTATTCGATGAATCTACGCTACGATTTGTGCTTTGTGAAATTCGTTCTCTGTAGAGAATTTAAAACTTCACAAAGAGCAAAAAAGCAACTTCACTTTCTTGTGAGGTTTATCTCATTGGTTAATATTTATTTTGGTATTCGATGAATATATCTCACCTATTTTATATTTGTTTTAGTGTTCGATGAATCTTCACTGCGTTTCGATTTTCATTGCGTTACGATTTTCACTGCGTTTCGATTTTCACTGCGCTGCGATTTTCGCTACGCTCCGATTTCCTCTCTCTTCTTTATCTCATTAGGTTTATATTTATTTTGGTATTCGATGAATCTTCACTACGTTTCGATTTCCTCTCTCTTCTCTCCAATTCACAACTTCACAAAGCGCAAAGGGCAAGAGCAAAAAGTATTTTACCTACTAAAATGTTAGTTTTATTACTTATATTTGCGTTTATTTTTAATAACTAAAACCGTATTAAAATCTAGATAATGAGTTTAGACGAAAAATTTCATGACGATATGGGAGATAACCACATTGCTTCTAGCGATGCAACTCCATTAAGAAGTGATGCGTTTGATCGCACAGACGAAGAAAAGATAGAATCGATTAAGAAAGACGTTGAGAATATTTTAAACACGTTGGGGTTAGATCTAACAGATGACAGCTTAAAAGGAACGCCTAATCGCGTTGCTAAAATGTTTGTGAAGGAAATTTTTGGAGGATTAAATCCAGCAAAAAAACCAAGTTCTTCTACCTTTGACAATAAGTACAAGTACAACGAAATGTTAGTAGAAAAGAACATTGTGGTTTATTCTACTTGTGAGCACCATTTATTGCCTATCGTTGGACGTGCACATGTGGCTTATATTTCAAATGGAACGGTAGTGGGTTTATCTAAAATGAACCGTATTGTTGATTTTTATGCAAAGCGACCTCAAGTACAAGAGCGTTTGACCATTCAGATTGTAAATGAGTTGAAACGCGTATTGAATACAGAAGATGTAGCTTGTGTAATGGACGCAAAACACTTATGTGTAAATTCACGCGGAATTAAAGACATCGAAAGCAGTACCGTTACGGCTGAATTCGGTGGGCGTTTTAAAGAAGAGAGCGTAAGAAAAGAATTCTTAGATTATATTAAATTAGATACACAATTCTAATTTTCAATTTATTAAAATAGAACTATGGCATTATATCAAGAACAACAATTAAAAGTTTACAATTCTCTTTCGGGAGAAAAAGAAGTTTTCGTACCCATTCACACGGGTAAAGTAGGAATGTATGTTTGTGGACCAACGGTTTACAACTATGTGCATTTGGGAAACTGTAGAACTTTTATTTCTTTTGACTTGGTATTCCGCTATTTGAAACACTTAGGGTATCAAGTGCGCTATGTCCGCAATATTACGGACGTTGGGCATATTGTTGACGATGCGGATGAAGGCGAGGATAAGATTGCCAAACGCGCGCGTATGGAGCAAATTGAGCCAATGGAAATCGTACAAAAATACACGGTAAACTTCCATAATACTCTGAAGCAATTCAACAATTTACCACCGAGTATTGAGCCTACAGCAACAGGACACATCATTGAGCAAATTGCTATCATCCAGGGGATTATAGACAATGGATTTGCCTATGAAATAAATGGATCTGTTTATTTTGACGTAGAAAAATACAACAAGGAACACCATTATGGAATCCTGAGCGGACGCAAGATTGAAGATTTACTGTCAAATACTAGAGATTTAGATGGGCAGTCAGACAAGCGCAATCCGTTGGATTTCGCACTTTGGAAAAATGCAGAGTCTCAGCACATTATGCGTTGGCCTTCTCCATGGGGAGATGGATTTCCAGGATGGCATTTGGAGTGTACAGCCATGAGTACAAAATACTTGGGGAATCACTTCGACATTCACGGAGGAGGAATGGATTTGAAATTCCCGCACCACGAATGTGAGATTGCTCAAAACGAAGCTTGTACGGGTAACACACCTGTAAACTTCTGGATGCACGCGAATATGTTGACGCTAAACGGCAAGAAGATGGCCAAATCAACAGGAAACAATATCTTGCCCAATGAGTTATTCTCTGGAGAGAATGCTGTTTTGAGTAAAGCATTTGCTCCTGCAGTGGTTCGCTTCTTTATGTTGCAAGCCCACTACAGAAGTGTGTTGGATTTCTCGGATGAAGCAATCTTGGCTTCTGAACGCGGATTCAATCGCTTGATGGAGGCGGTTAAACACATGGGTGAATTGCCCGTTTCTGCTCAATCTACAGTGGATATCCAAGGGTGGAGACAACAGTGTTATGCTGCGATGAATGACGACTTTAATAGTCCGATTTTAATTTCTCATCTATTTGAAGGTGTTCGCTTAGTGAATGTCATCAAAGAAGGAAAAGAAACCATCACAGCAGAAGATTTAACCCTGTTTATTTCGTTAATGCACGCCTTTGTATTTGATGTATTGGGATTAGAATCAACGAATGTCATGGCGGCAAACAACGACAAATTAGAAGGCGTTGTCAACATGTTAATTCAGATGCGAAATGAGGCGAGAGCAAATAAAGATTTTGCGATGTCCGATCACATTCGCGATGAACTAGCCAAGCTGGAGATTCAATTAAAAGACGGCAAAGAAGGTACATCCTTTTCTTTATAAAATACACAAGAGCTATAGGAGTTATTCTATAGCTTTTTTTTCTTAAATTCACGCCTATGTTGCGAAAGATACTCATTGCCCCATTTATTTTATTGGTGCGCTTTTACCAAGGGGGAATCTCTCCTTTTTTTCCACCAACGTGTCGCTATACACCAACTTGTTCGCATTATACAATTGATGCCTTGAAGAAACACGGCCTTTTGAAAGGTGGCTGGCTGGCAATTAAGCGAATTAGCAGTTGTGGTCCCTGGGGAGGGAAAGGCTATGATCCGGTACCTTAATGTAATTTTACCCTTGATTGTTAAATAATTTTTCTATTTTTACGTATTGACAAAAGCGGGAAACCGCAGTAATAACATAACAAATTCGAATACTATGATTTGGAATCCTTCGGAAGGTTTTGATTTAGGTTTTATGCAATTGCGTTACTACAGCTTAATGTTTGTAGTGGCCTTTGGTTTAGGTTGGTTCGTAATGAAAAAAATATACGACCGCGAGGGATTAAGCGTTGATAAATTGGATAAGCTATTCATCTATACGGTCCTGGCAACTTTGATAGGTGCGCGTTTAGGACATGTATTCTTCTATGATTGGGATTATTTTAAACACAATTTAATGGAAATTATCCTACCGGTTCGCTTTTCACCAAAATTCGAAATTGTGGGATTCAGCGGTTTAGCAAGTCATGGAGCAGCGATAGGAATTATCATAACGATGTATTACTACAGTAAAAATGTGATTCAGAAGCCTATTTTATGGATTTTAGACCGTGTGGTGATTCCTGTAACGCTAGGAGGGATTTTTGTTCGCTTAGGGAATTTCTTCAACTCTGAAATCGTTGGACACGAAACTACAAGCGCCTTGGGAATTCGCTTTATTCGCGATCGTTTTACGCCACGTGAAGCGATGGAGCTTACGGGGATCAACAATCACAATGCGGCCTATGAAGCGATTCAACACAATCCTCAATTTGCACACGTATTAGCAGAGGTACTACCTAAGCATCCCACGCAGTTATACGAAGCTTTTGGCTATGTTATTGTGTTCTTGATTTTGTATTTCATGTATTGGAAAACGGATGCTAGAAAGTATGGTGGCTACATCTTTGGTGTATTCTTGGTATTGCTGTGGATGGTGCGTTTCATCGTAGAGTTTGTAAAGGGAAGTCAAGGTGGATTTGAAGAAACCTTAGGGCTTTTGTCAACAGGGCAGTGGTTGAGTATTCCATTCATCCTCGCAGGGGTATATTTATGGGCAACGGCTAAAAAGAGAATTTACGCGTAATCATTCAACGCAAATCGATAGTAATAGCACTTCTTTCATTTAGAAGTGCTATTTTTTTTGAGGTGTAATTAATTTGTTCTAAAAGACTTACAATTTTAAACGGGAAAAAGAGCAAAATTTATTGGCTTATTGTTTGTCAAAGTCAGTAAATGCGCTATATTTGCACTCGCAATACAGAAGTAACGCAGATTACTGGAGAAATGGCAGAGTGGTCGATTGCGGCAGTCTTGAAAACTGTTGACTGTAACAGGTCCGGGGGTTCGAATCCCTCTTTCTCCGCAATAAACACTGATACTTAATCAGTTAAGACATAAACACCCAATTTTACACCCAAAAATGTAAAGTTGGGTGTTTTTTATTTTAGGTTACAAAAAATCTAATGGACTTGGTGTCGATTTCTTATCTATATCTGTAATATGAGTGTAAATCATGGTTGTTCTAATATCACTATGTCCTAATAATTCTTGTACAACCCGAATGTCAATTCCGCTTTTTATTAAATGTGTGGCGTACGAATGACGCAAAGTATGTACACTGCCTTTTGTTGCAATATTGGCTTTTTTCATTGACTTTTTCAAAACTAACTGAACACTTCTTTCGCTGTATTGCTCATCATTAGTTCCTTCGAATAAAAATATTTTGGGTTTATATTCAATATAATATTCTCGCAACAAACTTAATAACTTATCAGGTAAAGCTACCAGCCTATCTTTATTCCCTTTGCTTTGTCGTATTAACAGTAAATTACTGTCGGATTTTACATCGGTTAGTTTAAGATTTATTAACTCACTTAAGCGTAATCCACAACTGTAAATAGTGGTAAGAATTGCTTTATGCTTTAAATTTTCTGTAGCATTTAATATTTTTCTTACTTCTTCTTGAGAAAAGAAAGTAGGCAGTTGGGTTGATTTTCGTTTAGGATATAAATAATTCAATTCTATCGTTTGATTATTGACCAACTCATAAATCTTTTTAATTGCCCCAACTAAAGAGCGTTGATAAGATGCACTAATATTGTCTTGAAATACTTTTTCATTAATAAAACCCTCTATTTCAGCAATAGGTATTTCGTTGAGCGTACGATATTTATTCATATACTCTAAGAATATTTGTGCATAACCACAATACGATTTTATGGTATTATTGGCATAGCGTTGCACTTGCAATCGGTCATGTAAAGTTTTTAATATTGTTTCGCTATCCATACTTAAATAAATCTAATTGAACCTATTTTGTTTCGCTATCCACAAAAAACAACTTACTAAGTATCTAATTTACAAAAAAATAATTATATTAGTAACAGATTTTACGAAATGCGCATATAGGTGTTGTTTTACGAAACTACACCTTATTTTATTTCGTAAAATAACAATGTTAGTGGCAATGCCAAGCCAAAACAAGGAACAATGAAACCTGAATTGAAAAGGATAAGAAAAGTAGAATATGATATAGATCCAAATAGATACGAATTACGTAGTGGAAGCGAAACAAATGCTCCATTGTGTCCATATGGAAACATTTACAAATGGGTAGTATTTGACTTAAAAGCAAATGAATATGTTAGATTTGCGAAATCTGTGTTTAAATTACTTATAAATAAAAATGGTAAATGAATAATAAAAATATGGTATAGAGGGATTTGATGCCCCAGAACTGGAAAAATTTAAATGGATTGATGCAAATGGAAAAGATACTGAACCTATACAATTATCTAATTTTAAACAAAAGTTTATTGTTTTGTATTGTTTTCAAAGTTGGTGTCCTGGCTGTCATAAAATAGGCTTGCCTTCGTTACAACAAATGGTCACTGCATTAAAAAACAACCAAGCTATTAAATTCTTTGCTATTCAATCAGTGTTTGAAGGTAAAAATCAAAATACTTTTGAAAAGCTAAAAGAAACACAAAAGCAGTATAAGTTGGAAATTCCTTTTGGACAAGATGAAGGAGATGAAAGCACGCAAAATATTTCAACAGTAATGTATCATTATAGAACAGGAGGAACTCCTTGGTTTATTTTTATAAACCAAGAAGGAAAAGTAGTATTCAATGATTTTCATTTGAATACCGAAAAAGCAATTGAATTTTTACAAACAATTAAATAAATTTTATATGCAAAAATGGATAGATGTAATAAGATTAGCCAATAATGGCAATCTTAACCCAGACCAAAGAATAGAAAAATCGGAAGAGGAATGGAAATCACTTCTTACCGAAGAACAATTTTACGTAACTCGTAAAAAAGGAACAGAAAGAGCTCATAGCTCCGAAATGTGCAATTTGTTTGAACCCGGCAAATATGCCTGTGTTTGTTGTAACACTGTACTTTTTGACAGCGAAGAAAAATTTCAAAGTGGAACTGGGTGGCCTAGTTTTACACAGCCGATAAAAGAGAATACAATCAATTATATCAAAGATGTTACGTTTGGTATGTATCGAATAGAGACAACTTGTAGCACTTGTGATGCTCATTTAGGTCACGTGTTTCAAGATGGTCCTATGCCAAGTGGATTGAGATTTTGCATAAATGCTGTTGCTCTGAAAAAAGTAAAATCTGATGAGAAAAAAGTTACATTTGGTGGTGGTTGTTTTTGGTGCACAGAAGCTATGTTTCAGCAATTAAAAGGAGTTGTAAATGTAGAGAGTGGTTATAGTGGTGGTGAAATTATAAATCCTACATATAGAGAAGTCTGTTCTGGAACTACTGGTCACGCTGAAGTAATTGAAATTACTTATTTACCTTCTGAAATTAGCTTTGAAGATTTAGTGAAAATCCATTTAACTACTCACAATCCTACGACTATAAATAAACAAGGTGCTGATAGAGGAACACAATATCGTAGCATTATTTTTTACAGAACAGACGATGAAAAAATGCAAGCATTAAAGGTCATTGAAGATGTTCAATCTGCCTACGATGATATGATAGTAACAGAAGTGAAAATGTTTGAACATTTCCATAAGGCAGAAGCCAATCACCAAGACTATTACAATCGCAATAGCGAAACTGGTTATTGTATGGCAGTAATAAATCCAAAATTAGCAAAATTAAAATCGCTTTATCAGGATAAACTAAAGAAATAATGGACGAAGACATAAATTTTTAATGAAGCAATTTAAAAAATAAAGAATGAAAAATAGTCTTGATAAAAATGCAAAATGGCTCTTGCTTTTTGGTATTTTATTAACATTTTTATTTCCATTACTACTTCCATTGCTCAATAAAACAGGCATTGGTAATTTTGGCGTTGTTGGCGATGCGATTGGCGGTATAACAAATCCTATTTCTCAACTCATTGGCTCTATACTTCTATATTTAGCGTTAAAAGCTCAACTTTCAGCAAATGGCATAGTGCAAAATCAAATAGAAAAAGACAATATAAAGGAAGAACAACAACACAATACAGAACAAATACGGACTTTTTATTCTTTCTTTCAAGAAACAATAAAAAATTTCAGTTATGAGTTTTCTGATGCAAATGGAAAACAACTGTTGTATGGAAAAAGAGCCATAAAATGTTTCTTAAATGATTTGGAACAAATGAAAGTAGATATTCATAATACAGATGATGTACTTATGTATGATGGAGTAAGAGAATTATTAAGTATTTTGAAAAGTGCAGAAGAATTATTCAATCGCATTGATACTATTTCTTCAAAATCACAACATATTTTATTTTATAGAACTCTTTTGCAACACGAATTATTATTCAATATTTTTCCTTATCAAGACCTTGATGACGATATTAATATTAAAACTGGAAAATGCACTATTTGTGCAGATGCACATTCATATTATCCTCCTATTATATTTGATAAAATTAAACTTTTAGAATCTAAATTTATATAAAAATGGCAACAGTAATTAAAATTAAAAACATTGAAGAAGGCTTCCAAAGTATTATCACTAATGGTAAGCACACCATTATTGGTGACGAACCTATCACAAGTAAAGGAACAGATTTAGGTTTAGCACCCTCAGAACTTGTTTTAAGCGGTTTGGCAATGTGCAAAGTCGGAACTGTCCGTTTTATTGCTCGCAAAAACAACTGGGAGATAGAGAATGTAACAGCCGAACTAGTGCAAGAAGTAGCAAGAGGGGAAGGAGGGCTAAAAACCACTATTCAAATTAAAATGATTATTGAAGGTAATCTTTCCGAAGAGCAGAAAGAAGAATTGATAAAACAAGCCGACCGTTGTTATATCCACCGTTTGTTAAATAGCGAATGGGATATAATGCCTATAACGCTTTAAATCAAATGCACTGCCACTAACAAGGTATTGCCAAAAGCGGGGCTGAAGGAATTCTAATCAACTTTTCTGTAATATTTGAACTGCGGTATTTCTATTGAAGTTCTGTGCAAAAAAATCCCCGCCTTCGGCAATACCCAAACCGTTGTATGCTATTTTAGGACGACACAATTTCAAATATGCGATTAAATTATACAGGAAAAAACAGAGAACTTTTAGAGCTTATAGAAAACGGAGAACATTATCGTTCTAACGAATATAATCTAATGGAAGGAGAGCTAATTTTTATTTGGATAAAAGACGAATGTTCAATTATTGAACTTGACGGTGTAGAAATGAAATTAAACCGCAATAGCATTTTGTCTCTTACATCATTTCACAAATTTAAATTTTTATCATTAAAGGAAAGCAGAATAATTAAATTCAATAAAGAATTTTACTGTGTTTTGAACCATGACCAAGAAGTTAGTTGTAAAGGGCTTTTGTTTTATGCACCAGATAGCACGCCATTTATTAATATTCCTAAAGAAGAAGAAGAAAAATTTGAGATTTTATGGAAAATGTTTGAAATTGAAATGGGCTCAAAAGACGAGCTACAATTAGAAATGCTTCAAACAATGCTCAAACGATTTATTATTCTTTGCACAAGAATTTATAAACAGCAAAAAAATCAAATTCGTTTAATAAAAAGTGAGTTAGATATAATTCGTGAGTTTAATTATTTAGTAGAATCACATTTTAAAACTAAACATACTGTACAAGAATATGCCGAAATACTAAATAAATCTGCCAAAACATTAGCTAATTTATTTCATAAATTCTCTACCATTACGCCTCTACAAATTATTCAACAAAGACGTATGTTAGAAGCAAGAAGGCTTTTAAAATACACAGATAAGTCAATTAAAGAAATAGCCTACGAGTTGGAGTTTGAGGACATACAAACATTTAGTCGTTTTTTTAAAAACCATGAACAAATAAGTCCATCTGAATATAGAAATAGCTAAATAGGAATAATTGCCAACATAGAGGGAAGTATAGCCTAATATAGAACATACATTTGTTCGCACCTTTGCATTGTAATTAAAATAAATATACAATGACGAATTTTTCAGTTCCAAGCAGAGGAGAAGTATCTGCAAACAATCAAGAGATTTTTGATAATCTTAAAAAAGGTTTAGGCATGGTTCCTAACTTGTATGCTGTAATGGCTTATTCTGACACAGCACTTGCCAATTATTTAGCTTTTCAAAATGCTAAAACAAGTTTTTCGGGTAAAGAAAAACAAGCTATTAATTTAGTAGTAAGCCAAGTGAATGAATGTGCTTATTGCCAGTCTGCACACACCATGTTGGGTAAAATGAATGGTCTTACAGAAGAGCAAACTATTGAAATTAGAAAAGGTGGTGCTGGTTTTGATGCTAAACTAAACGCTTTAGTTTCTTTGACAAAAGAAGTAACTGTAAAAAGAGGTTTTGCTTCTGAGGCTACGGTTGACAATTTTATTGCACAAGGTTACACCAAAGGGCAAGTAGTTGAATTAGTAATGTTAGTAGCAGAAAAAACAGCTATGAATTACCTGCATGCTATTACTAAAGTAGCTATTGATTTTCCAGTTGCTCAAAATCTTAATTGAAAAACAAAAATATAAACAAAATGAAAAAAGAATATAGCACCTATCTTTCAAATTCAGGACATTTCTTTCTCCGCTATGGACTATCTTTAGTGTTAATTTGGATAGGTATATTAAAATTCACACAATATGAGGCTGAGGGTATAAGGCCTTTAGCCGAAAACAGTCCATTCTTTTCATGGATGTTTTCAATTCTAAGCACACAAGGTTTTTCAAATCTATTAGGTTTTTTAGAAATTACTACAGGCTTATTAATTGCTTCGCATCAACTATTTCCTAAGCTCTCACTTTTCGGTAGTTTATTTGGAGTTGTTACATTTTTATCAACCTTATCATTTATGCTTTCTACACCTGGTGTAATTGCTACAGGATGGAGCTTTCCTTTCATTTCAGCTTTACCTGGTCAGTTTCTTGTTAAAGATTTTGTTTTGTTAGGGGCTTCTCTTTGGACAGCTTCAGAATCATTGGCAAAAATTCAAAGCAATAAAGAAAGTATTGTATAGATTAAATTCTAAAAATCATTAAGATATAGTGTTTAAATTAAATGCTATATCTTATTGATTACTATATTAATATGGAAATTAGGAAACATTTTACAATGATTTTCAATTGAATAAATAACATTTAAATTATATAACAAACAATGCTCTCAACAGTTGTACTATTAAGGTTTAAAAATGCACTATTCGTAACCTCATTATTTATTAATTTGATGTTAAATTCTTGCACTAATGCACAGACAACTAATCAAGAATTAAAAGAAAAAACAGATACAAATATGATTAATAAAACAGAAGCTCAATGGAAAGAGCAATTAACCAATGAACAATATTATATTCTTCGTGAAAAAGGTACTGAAAGAGCCTTTACTGGCAAACTTCTCATGAACAAAGAAAAAGGTATTTATAAATGTGCTGGATGTGGTACTGAATTATTTACTGATGAAATGAAATTTGATAGCCATTGTGGTTGGCCAAGTTTTGATAAAGAAATAGCAGGTGGAAAAATAAAACAAACTACTGATAATAGCTATGGTATGAACCGAACAGAAATTACTTGTGCAAAATGTGGAGGCCATTTAGGTCATATCTTTGACGATGGCCCTACCGAAACAGGAAAAAGATATTGTGTTAATTCTGTTTCATTAGAATTTGCACCAGCAGGTAATGACAATAACAAAGAAGCTACAAACCCAATTAGTAAAACAGATAGTATTATACTTGGTGGTGGTTGTTTTTGGTGTACAGAGGCTATCTATGAAATGCTTGATGGTGTAATAAGTGTAGAAAGTGGTTATAGTGGAGGCAATGTAAAAAATCCAAGTTATAGAGAAGTATGTACAGGTTCTACTAACCATGCCGAAGTAGTAAAAATAGTCTATGACAATAGTAAAACAAATTTAGATGAAATCTTTAAAGTGTTTTTTTCTACACATAACCCTACAACCTTAAACCAACAAGGTGCTGATAGAGGCACACAATATAGAAGCGTCATTTTTTATGCCAATGAGCATCAAAGAGAAATAGCAACCTCTTTAATAACACAATTGAACAAAGAGGTGTATGATAATAAAATAGTAACTACATTAGAGCCGTTTACACAATTTTATAAAGCCGAAGAGTATCATCAAAACTATTATAATAATAACAAACAACAACCTTATTGCAATGCAGTAATTACACCAAAAATTGAGAAGTTTGAGAAACTATTTAAAGATAGAATAAAGAAGAAGTAGTATTAATTGAAGACATTACTAAACCATATTAACAATTGCAGCCGATGGAGAAGATATATCGAAATACTTTATTAAGGATTTAGAACGTTTTTAGGAATTGTTTTAAGTATGAGATGAAATAAAAAACCTATATCTTAGTCTGAGATGTAGGTTTTATATTATACTAAATATTGTATTATCTTATAAAGGAATAGGAAGTTCTCTTTTATTTTTTATTGATTGCCTTCTTCTATTTTCAATACAGCTAATTCTATATAATATTAATCGTTCTTTTGCTTAACAAAATATAATGAATTATCTGTTTTCTTAATAGACAGTTTTTGAATAGAAATATTTTTTATTTTTTCGTTATTAAAAAGAAAACCAATTTAATCTAAACAAATTAATTCTTCTTCTTTTATTTACACACCTTAACAGCCAAAATAAAAAGTTACGTTTCTGCATTCCTTTTGAATGACAAAAAACTAAATTGAGATTGTCTTACTAACTAGAGGAGCATTATATTATTTTACTTAAATTTGATTTTATGTTAATATTAGCAATAATTAAATAAAACTTGTTCATGCTACGGAAAACCGTAATATTTGAGGGGAAGATTCAAATACTTTTACAAAAGTGATATAAACCATTTTACCTAACGTTAAAAACGGGTTATTAGATTAAAGTAAATATAAAATGGTGAGGTTTTAAGGATAAATAGTAAATAAAGTAATTATATGTTATAAATCAGCATTATGAAAATAAAACAAATTAAAGTTGAAAATTTTCGATTACTCAAACAATTTTCAATGGATTTAGAAGATGAACTATCTTTAGTCATTGGTAAGAATAATACCGGTAAAACTTCAATTCTTTCAGTTCTGGATAAATTTTTAAATGAAAAAACTAAATTTTATTACGATGACTTTAATATAGATTTTAAAAATGAATTAGAAAATTTAATTATATCTAATGATGTTCCTGAAGCCTTCGCATCAAAAGGGATTAAACTTAAACTTTATATTGAATATAATGAAAGTGATGATTTATCTAATGTTAGCAGAGTATTGATGGATTTAGACCCTGACAATAACAATATTGTTTTAGGTTTTGAATTCATATTGCATTATGAGGATTTTTTAAAATTAAAATCCGATTATAAAACCTTCGAAACGAGAGAAAATTTAAAGTATACTGAGAAGAACACATACAAACCAAAGAGCTTAAAAGATTTTTTAAAACAAAATTTAGAAGATTATTTTAAAATCCACAAATATTCTTTTGAATTTGATACAATAATAAAGGAAATTACTGAAACTACACCGATTGATCTTGTTAAAGAAAATATCAATTTGAAGGATATTATCAGTTTTAAGTACATAAGTGCTAAAAGAGATGTAACAAATAAAGAAAAAGAAAATACATTATCAAGACAAACTTCAAGTATTTATAAAAAACAAGAAGATAATACGGACAAGAGTCAAGCAACTGAAAATTTTATAGATCAGCTTTCTGAAACTGACAATATATTGAGTGATATTTATAAAGATTTATTTAAAGATGTAATCAAAAAGGTTCAAGATTTTGGTGGTGTGAGATTTAATGATACTGATATAGCAATTATTTCTACATTACAACATAGAGAACTACTTGAAGGTAATACGACAGTTGTATATACTCATGATGATCATAAATTACCTGAGCATTATAATGGTTTAGGGTATATGAACCTTATAAGTATGATTTTCGAAATTGAAATTCTTGTTCAGGATTTTAAGCGTGATAAAGATAAAAAACCAGCTGATATTAATTTATTGATTATTGAGGAACCAGAAGCGCATACGCATCCTCAAATGCAATATGTTTTTATAAAAAATATAAAGAAACTTCTTGGTGATGGTATTAAGAAAGACGACAGGATACACCGCCCATTACAATATATAATTACAACGCATTCTTCGCACATTGTTGCTGATAGTGATTTTGATGATATAAAATATCTGAAAGCACTTGCAAAAAATAATGTTATTGCTAGAAATCTAAAAGATTTAAGAATCCAATACGAAGAGGATTCAAAACAATATCAATTTTTGAAGCAATACTTAACGATTAGTCGAGCTGAAATCTTTTTTGCTGATAAAGCTATTCTTATTGAGGGAGATACCGAAAGAATTTTGATACCAACCTTTATGCGTAAAGTTGATGTAGAAGAGAAAGCTAGATTATTAGCTGAAAATAATGAAGATGCATTTCTGCCTCTGCTTTCTCAAAATATATCTATTATTGAAGTAGGTGCATATTCTCAAATATTTGATAAGTTTATTGAATTTTTAGGTATTAAAACTTTAATAATCACAGACATTGATTCCAATGGAGATATTGGTAATAAAGATAGTCAAAATAATCCAGTTATTGAAGCCTGTGAAGTAAGGCTAGGAGTTGAAACGAGCAATAGCGCATTACTTTATTTTTTAGCAGGTACTTCTTGGGATGATTTAAAAAATTTACCAATTGCAAAACGAACAATAAAAATTGAGAATTCAACAATATGTTTATGCTATCAACAGGAAGAGGATAATTATCACGCAAGGAGTTTTGAAGATGCATTTATCCACATCAACAGAGCATTTGTAAATGAAAAGAAAGATAGATTTCAAGGGTTACAAAATCGTAAACTATTTGATGTTGGTAGCAATAATGCATATGTGTTAGCAGATAGATGTATCAAAAAGAAAACCCATTTCGCCTTAGATATATTATATCATAGCGATGAAAATTTTAGTAATTGGAATATTCCAGCTTATATTAAAAATGGATTATTATGGTTGAAGGAAGATTGAATTTAGAACCAGAAGTACAAGAAATTTTTCAATCAATTGATGAATGCAGAAATTTTCTATTAAGTGGAGGTGCTGGAAGTGGAAAAACCTATTCTTTAGTAAATGTAATTCAACAGGTGATAGTTGAAAATCCAACGGCTAAGGTTGCATGTATGACTTATACCAATGCAGCAGTTAAAGAAATTGAAGAAAGGGTAAACCATAAAAATCTTAATGTATCTACGATACACGATTTCTTATGGGATAATATAAAACATTTTCAAAAAGAGCTTAAAGGAGCTCTTATCTCCTTGGCAAATAATGCAGAAGTAACTAAAATTTCTATTACAGAAGTTAATCCCGTTCCTGATAATTATTTTGCGGATTTGCCTGATGGAGTGCAATACAAAGAATTTGTCAGAATACACGAAGGAATAATATCTCACGATGAATTACTTATTGTAGCAAACTATCTTTTTGAAAAATATCCCAAACTTAGCAATATTGTAAAAGATAAATATAAGTTCATTTTCATAGATGAGTACCAAGATACAAGCAAAGTGGTTGTAGAAATATTCCTTGAACATTTTAAGAAAAGTGAAAGAAAGAATATCATAGGTTTTTTTGGGGATGCTATGCAATCAATTTATGAAGATGGTATTGGCAACTTAGATGTTTATAAAGGAGTCGAAGCTGAAAAAGTAAACGAAATTCTAAAGAAGCAAAATAGAAGAAATCCTAAACTTATTATTGATTTGGCGAATAAACTTCGTACCGATGGAATAACACAAGAACCATCTGCCGATCCGAAAGCCCCTAATATGATTGATGGTGCAGTAAAGCAAGGCACGGTTTTGTTTCTGCACTCGACTGATGGGAATATCAATAAAGTTGAAGAATTTTTAGCAGAAAAATATGCTTGGGATTTCAATAATTCAAAGCAAACAAAAGAATTGAACCTTACTCACAATTTAATAGCAGGTAAGGCTGGTTTTAGAAACTTGATGGATATTTATGATAGAGACCACATATTAAGCTATAGAGATAGAATTAAGAAATACATTAAAGATAATAACCTAACTATTGATTTTTCAGACAATACATTTGAAGAAGTAATTGAAATATTACAGCAAGGAAAAAGCGGCAGAGATTTAAATGCTGTTAGTCCAACAAATGCAATGCAGATTTTTATTGAAAGTAATGCCGAATTGTACAATTATGCCAAATCATTAAAGTTTCTTGAATTTTCCAAAATGTATGTTGACAAAGACCAATTACTTGATGATAAAAAGCAAGATGAAGATGATGAAAATAAGAAGGGCTCAAAAAGAGATAATCTTATAAAACATTTATTTAAAATTCAGAATAATATTTCTTTGTATCAAAATAAAAAGTACAATGAATTTTTAAGAGCCACAGATTATCATTTTAAAATAACAAATATTGCAAGCAAAAAAGCCTTAAAAGAAAATATTGAAAGCCTTGTGAATGTAGGGAATAGTACGATTGAACAAGTTATTAATAACGCTGACGAAAAGAGAATTTGTTTGATTGATGATAAGCTGATTGCTTTTAAAGAGAACAAAGAGTATTTGTATAATAGAGTGAAGGATGTTAAGTTTAGTGAATTTCAAAAATTATATGAATACCTTGAAGGACAAACACCGTTTTCAACACAGCATAAAACAAAAGGAGCAGAATTTGATAATGTCTTAGTCATACTTGATAATGGTGGTTGGAATAATTACAATTTTGGTAATCTTTTCTTAGAAACTGGATCGGCAACTGTATTGGATAGAACTCAAAAGATATTTTATGTTTGTTGTACAAGGGCTAAAGAAAATTTATCGGTTTTCTTTCACAATCCAAGTGCGCAAGTAATAACAAAAGCTAAAGAATGGTTTGGAAATAATAACGTGATACAAATTTGATAATGTTTATAGATCAAACCATGTCAATATAAAAGTTAAAAAGATCTTACCCATCAAGAGAAAAGTAGTGTATGTAAGGAGGTGAAAATTTTGAAGGGAAAACAATTGAAAGAAAATATATAATTTAATAACCTAATATTCTATAACTATTATGATATTAAAAAGATACAAAGTAGAAAATTTTCGGTCAGTTCTTGATAGCGGCTGGATTGATTGTGATAATGTGACAACGTTAGTTGGAATTAACGAAGCTGGAAAGTCAAACTTACTTTTGGCTTTGTGGAAGCTAAATCCAGCAAGAGAAGGAAGTATTGACATTTTACACGATATGCCAGTTTCTAAACTTAGTACTTATCGTAAAACTCCCGAAGAAGTAAAGTTTATTACAGCGGAATTTGAGCTTGATGATGAAGCTATAAAGAGCATTGAATCTAAAGTTGAATGTAATCTTCAGGGAGATAAATCTGTAAAAGTTTCTCGTTTTTATGATGGAAGTTATACATTTGAATTTCCAAGTGGAAACCCGAAATCGACTAAAACAGAAAAAGTAACTAAAGAACTTGAAGAGGGCGAAGAACCGATTGAAGAAGATATTATTGTGCCAATTGTTGAATTGGATTTGGAGAAAGCTATTCTCGCAGAAATACCACCATTTGTCTATTACTCAAACTATGGAAACTTATCTTCGAAAATCTATCTTCCAAATGTTATCAAATGGCTAAATGGAGAAACTGTAGATGGAATAGATGTAAACGAGGAACAGGTTCGTACGCTCAGGGTACTTTTCGAATTTGTGAAATTAGACCCGAAAGAAATTTTGGAACTAGGACAAGATCCGAAAGAAATGGCAATGCTTAGGAATGGCAGAAATGGTAATACTCAACCAACTTCTGAGGAAATTAAGCAAGCAGAAAATGATAAGGAAGAACGAAGTATTCTCTTGCAGTCAGCTTCAGGCGATTTGACAAAGAAATTTAGAGAATGGTGGAAACAGGGAGAATATAAATTTAGGTTTGAAGCAGATGGCGATTATTTCCGCATCTGGGTATCTGATAGTATAAGAACGGACGAAGTAGCATTAGAACTTCGTAGTACAGGGCTTCAATGGTTTATTAGTTTTTATTTAATCTTCCTTGTTGAAAGTCAAGAACAAAACAAAGGGGCAATTTTATTGCTTGATGAAGCGGGACTTACTTTACACCCTTTAGCACAAAAAGACCTTGCTTTATTTTTTGATAATTTGTCAAAAGGCAATCAGATAATCAATACAACGCATTCTCCATTTATTGTTGATACATCTAATATAGATAGATGCAGAGTCGTTTTTATGGATAAGGATGGCTATACAGTTGCTTCAAGTAATTTAAGACAAGGTAGTGATGCCCTGAACGAAAAATCTATATATGCAGTTCACGCAGCTTTAGGACTAAGTGTTTCAGATGTTTTATTACAAGGTTGCCAAGCTATTGTAGTTGAAGGACCATCTGACCAGTTTTATCTAAATGCTATTAAAGGCTTCTTGATTCGAGAAAAACTTATTGCTCCGGAACAAGAAATTGTATTTGTACCATCAGGTGGTGTAAAAGGTGTTCCTGGTGTTGTGAGTATGATTTCGAGTAAGGCAGATGATATACCTTATCTAATTATCGATTCTGATAAAAGTGGCGAAGATGCGAAGAAAAGATTATTATCAGGTTTGTACCAAGGGTTTGAAAATAGAATATTAGATGTTAAAGATTATACCGAAATTGAAAAATCAGAGGTGGAAGATTTGATTCCATTTTCATTAATAAAAAAAGGAGTTGACAGACTTTTCAATTCTTTAGATGAAGTAGATTTTGAAGATAATTATAATAAAGAAATTCCAGTAGTTTCTCAAATAGAAACATTTGCTGATTCAAATGGAATTGAATTAGAAAAAGGCTGGAAAGTTGGAATATCTATGGCGGCAAAAGCTCAATTAAAAAGTAAGAAAGCAGATGCAATACCGCAAGAGTATATAGATAAGTGGACTAATCTTTTTAATGCATTTTTATCTGTATAAATAGTATCACTTTTTTAAACTAATAGTAAAGGAGTTATTCATACAAATAACTCCTTTTTATTTACACGGACGTAACCAGTAAAAATTATTTAGCAAGATATGATAGATATTGAAAGTAAAATAGATGAGCTTCAAGAATTAGTGTCGCAATATGACACTGAAAGCTTTGCTGGATCTTTAGCTTTTTTTATTAAAAAAAATATTGATCCTGCGGCAGATATTGAAATAAATAGATTTGGTTCTAAATTGAAAGACTTTCTTTACTTAATTTCTTTGAATGCATTTTCTGATAAAAAAGGAATGGAAAAGTTTGAGTTTCCATTCGATAATTTACATCTAATTGCAGATAAGCTGGATGAAATTAAAAAAATTATATATCCGCAAGATTTAAATAATTATACCAAAGAATCTGTAATTCACGAAATGGCCGTTAGGAATCATTTTGATAACGGTGTTTTAAGCTATGTTGAACAAGATTTAGAAAAATTAAGGAGAGTGTTTTCTCCCTTTGATGAAAAAATAATTTCAGATTTTGGTTTTGATATTGATTTTTTAATTGAGGTTTGTAAGGAAATTGAGCTCATTTCCATAATTCGTGGTAAGCAAATGATGGAGTTTATGTTTACTAAAGAATTTAGAGATTTTAATGATAGAATTCAACATGGTATTATATGTTTCTCAGATTCTTATGAAATGCTACCTGAACATATTAAGAAAGCTTTCGATTCCTTTAATGCTAAATCATATGCATCTTTAATGTTTTCATCATCTGATTTGTACCATAGGTTAGATGCGCAAAAAGTTGATAAACTTTTAAAATTAGTATCAATTGAACCAGTGTCTGATAATTCTATCAGATATTACACTGCTGAAAGTATTTTTGAAACGACACCATTTTTGAAGCTTTCTGATGACAACTATTTAAGCTTGTACGGGAAACAATTATCTATTTCTATTTATAAAATTATATACGCTCATTTATTTAATAATAAAAGTACTAATGTTAAATTAAGGAAACATAGAGAAGATACTTTGGAGGATAAAGTGAATGATATATTTAAATCTTTCTTTGCTAGTAAAGATTCCAATTTCTTTGAAAATTATTATGTAATTGATAATCACGAGCAAGACTTGTTAATCTTATATAGAGGAAATGCAATTATTGTAGAAGTCAAAGCTTCCAAGCTACGTGAACCCTTTAGAGATGTAGATAAGGCTATTGGTAGATTAAAGTCAGATTTTAAAAATGCTATTCAATATGGCTTTGACCAATGTAAGAGAGTTGAAGATTTCTTTTATTCTGAGGAAGTTTTTAATTTGAAAAATGATCGTAAAAAAGTATTACAAGTTATTAATCCTTTAAATATTAATAATGTATTTTCAGTTGTTGTAACACTAGAAAGATTCGGTTGCTTACAGACTGATTTAGGTTTATTGTTAGAGAAGGAAGATGATGTTGATTATCCTTGGTCTGTTTATATTGATGATTTAGAAATATTTTTGAAAACGCTACAGATAAAATCGAAAAATCACATCAATAATTTTTTGGATTTCTTGGATTATAGGAGGCAAATGCATGATAGAATGTATTCTATCGATGAACTTGATGTGTGTGCTTGCTATTTACAGAATCCATCCAACTTTAAAAAATTAGCTGAAAATGAAGATATTTATTTAAGCTTTTCTCCATACGAACAAGGTGATTTTGATAAACTCTATTGGGCAGGTAAGTTAAAATTCAATGAAAAATCTTTACCGGATGATTTTTATAAATTTGGATTAAGATAGTTATATTTTGTTATTATAACTCAAAGGAATGTTTGTAGTATTTAGTGAAATTTATATGACGTAGTTTGAACCGAAATAACTACAAGTGTTAGTTTAAGTGGTGCAAATCTAAATGCAGCTAAAGGCACATTTTGACCGAAATAGGTGGCACGGTCCGACCGAAATATCCACTGTGACCATAAGTGAGTTGGGTGTTAAAAATTTTATAAGTATTTATCTATATTAATAGATAAATAAAAAAGGACATAGTTACGTGACTATGTCCTTATGTCCTGTATGTACTAGTCCCTAAATGACAATTATCGAACAACTTTCTTGAAGATGCTGAATGTTTTTAGTAATTGTTTTAATAAAGGAATTTCGTTATATAGATCATACTATTTGATTTTTTTAATTTCTATAAATGTTTTTGTAGATTATCATAAATTTTCTTCTCTTTTTGTTCTCCACCATTGTCTAAGTTCTATTATTTTTGGATCCCCAATATTTATTAATCCTTTTCCAGAATCTAATTTTTTGATTTCTGTTTCAAGTTTATATCTACTATTTGGTGTACCTACAAAATTACTGATTGCTTTATAGTCTTTGTTCTGAATATTTAAACATATTGGCAATTGTACTTGAGAAGCGAAATCAAAATCTTTTGTTTTATAATCTTCAACTCCTTGTGAAAGCATGACAACAATAACACCTTTTGATCTTAAAAGTCGTAAAAGATCTTCTAAAGCTTTTCTTGCATTTTTGTTTTTTAGATAAATATGTGCTTCATCAATAACAATTACATATCTAATTGGAAAAATATGGTCTTGAGGTTCGCAATCATTTGTAGAGGTGAAATATGAATTAAAAAATCTTAGTAAGAGAAACACAACTAATTGACGTAATGTATCTGAAAGAGCAGGAGGTAAATTTAGATATAAGCTTTTACTTAATATACTTGGATTATTTGGATTACAATTAAAGATATTAGTTGATAAATCTCTTATCACAGAATATAATGTATCTTGTCTAATTCCATTTTCTTCATAATAATTTTCTAAATCGTTGAATAATTCGTTAATAGTAGGATATGAACCATTTTTTCTATCTAGTAAATCATTAATTAAACTTATAATAATATTTTCTTGACTAACTCCCATTTTTGGAACAAATGTTGAAATAGTATCTACAAATGCACGAATACTAAATGGTCTTTGTCTTTCATCCAAATTGATTGATAAGAAAGGGTTGAAATTTACTCCTCCATCATTAACAATATCAACGAATTCAGCATTTGCTGCCTCTAGAAATGATTTTAGTTGTTCTGGATTTCCTTCTCCTTTGTAATCAAAAAATATAAATTTAAGTTCGTCGTTTGAGTTTTTGGAAATCTGATAAAGAATATCTTTTATTAATTGGGTTTTCCCAGATCCAGCCATTCCTGCAATTGCAATATTTCTATTGTCGAATTCTCGAAGATCATTAATTTTAATAATAATAGGTTCATTATTTTCAGATTTTCCAATTTCAAATGATAATAAATCTTTAAACTCTTTGATTTCAGTTTTTTTTCTATCTATCGAAATGTGTGGTGTATTTGATCTAAGAGTTAGTCCTTTTTTTATTGGTTTTAATAGTATTGAAATGTGCTCTCCTTTAGTTATGTCACTATTATCTAATTGCTGTTTCCATAAGTCAAGTCCGTCCTTTAAATGTAATTTGTATAATCGAATAAATTCATTTTCAGATAACTCATTATTATAATGTTGGTCAAAGATAGTTTTATAAAGAACAAAATTATCTGTATCATTAATAAGACGTCCGAAGAGATTACTTGTAGGGGTATATTCTCTTCCATTTTGTGCAAGACTTAGAGTTTCTTCAGTAAATTTTTTTCCTTTTTCAAGGCTCAATGAAAGAGCTATTCTTCCTGTTATAGTATCTCTTTTAAAATTATAGATCGTTGTAATTCTGTCCAACAATTCTGTGCTTTCCAAATCTATTTTAAATCTAATCATTGTTTACAGTATTGAAATATCCATTCTTTAAATTGGTATTAGCTCCATCGTTTATTAATAGGTACGATTTGGCAATGTTTTCTGAAATATCTCTAAATCGTTTAGGGGTAATCTCACTATTTGTTGAGAAAAGTACAACTTGCTCTGATAAAGAAGGATAATATTTTTTTGTGATACTATCTCTGTGTTCTTCATCGAGCCTTCCTAATGGAGTGTCTATGAAAATTGGCAAGCTTTGGATTGATTCATTTAGAATAGCTTTAATTAAGCAAGAGATATAAATTTGCTTTTCTCCTGATGATAAGCTCTCCTTTTTAATTTCATTATCATCTTGGTCAAGTAATGTGATTTTCATACCTTGACCTGAAGCTAGAATGGTAACTTTAACATCTTCAATAAATCTACTATTGTTTTCCTCGCTTGAGAGTTTATGCATTAAAATTCTTAACTCACTAAGAATAGTTTTCTCTAAACTATCTTTATGTGTGCTTTTTTGTTCTTCTAAAAATGTATGAAGTGTATCAATGTATTTTTCTGTTTCTTTAATTTTTAATTTATTTTGAGCATTGATTTCAACATTGTTTCTGAGGGTTATGAGTTCGTGATTAAACCTTGTAATATCTTTCTTTATTTTGTTTAATTGTTGGGTATTTTCTCCTATTTTTCTGTTATTTTCAGTAGTTTTATTTTCAGCTGTTTCTTTCTTTGCAACGTAATCTAATACAATATCATCAACTAAATCGGCATCAATTTTGTTAAGAATTTTTATTAATTCGGATTTACGTAAATCGATACTATTAAATCCTTCAATGGTATTTTGGAATAAGTCACCTGATTGAGTATTGACAAGAATAATTGCATCAGAAATTAATTTTTTTTCAGCATTATTTAAATCATGTTCGAACTTTAATTCTTGATAGTTATTTTCATTATTATATAATTCACCCCCTAAACGTTTTGCTTTGTCATAGTAGAAACTCTTATCTCTAAAAGACATAGTTGAATTTTCTGGATCGGGAGGTTTATTGAAAAGCAATTCAATAAAATTATCTATTTTGGCTGCATTTTCTTTTAATAATTTTTGAGATAGCTCATTATTTTCTTGAATAGAAATATGCTCCTTTACTTCTTCTAATTTTCCAGCTAATATTGTCAAAGGAATAACCTCACTTAATTCTGTGAATTTTTCATTTAGATCTACTTCTTTTATTTTTAGTTTCTCAATTTCAGACAATATTGTTTCTCTGTCTAAATTGGAATTACCTTGTTTACTGTTTTGCGAAATTAAGGTATCAAATTTTCTAATCTCCTTTTTTAATTCATCTATCTCTTTAAGTTTTTCAGCATTATCTTCTTCAAGCTTTTCAATTTCCAAATATGATAGATCAATAGCTTTTTCCTTATCTATAATTTGTTCTTGAAGATTTCTAGTGGCTCCTTCTTTTTTTAAAGTATTAATGTAAAATTCTAGATCATCAATTAGTGTTTCATAATTGTCTAAGCCTAATATTTTTCCAAGCGCATCATTTATAAAACTACCTTCTTCTTTTATTGATAAATTTGCTATTTCAGAAATTTTTTCAGCATCGAAAAACACAAATTTTGCAGCATCTATTGGAATGATATAATCATTAATGAAGTTTATTTTATCTTCTTCATTATCAAATAATTCTAAATTTGAGGATGTGTCAATAATAGATAGTTTTTCTTCTGTTGTTGAAGTATTTCTTGATCGAGTAATTATTATTTTATTAGCATCTGGTGATAGGTTAAAATTATTAGGTAATTCAATTTCTTCAACAACTATACTAATGGAAAAAGTATTAATTCCTTCTTTTTGTGCTGTCCAATTAATTGATTGTTGCATAAAAGAGGAATAATTTTTTTCCTTTTGGATTTCTTTTTTAAAATTATCATCTATCAGAGAAATTTTTTCACCATACAAACACCATACAATTGACAGTAAAAAATTAGTTTTTCCAAAACCATTTTTACCACCAATTACTACAATATTCTTTTCTGTAGTTGTAGATAAATCAAAATCTACAATTTTATTATATTGTCTAAAATTATTGATTATTATATTTGAAAACTTCATTTTGTAGCTCTTTCTATTACATCAACAATTTTTTGCTGATGGTAGTTATTACGTTTTATTTTTTTTGCTCTTACAGAATCTAGTAATGATTCTATAGAGGTGTAATCAACACCTTTAATTGTACAAATTTCTTTAAGTCTTTCAGTTTGGCGGTATGCACCCGAGCAAGTACATCTTGTGAGGAGTAACTATTATTCTACAATGTTTGTAATTAACTTCTTATAATTATGAGGATATAGATCTGTGATATTCTTGTGGTTTATGGATTGAATATTTTCAAGAACATACTTTAACCATTGGTATGGATTAACGTCATGTTTTTTACAGTTAGCGAAAAATGTATAGGCCATAGCTGCTCTTTGCGCAGCATCATGAGAACCAGCAAAGAGATAGTTTTTACGTCCAAGGGCTACAGGTCTAATTACATTTTCTACAAGGTTGTTGTCTATCTGTAAGTTTCCATTGTATAAATACGCACTAAGGTTATCCCATCTTGTTTGTGAGTAAGCAAAAGCTTTACCTATTTGACTTTTAGGTAATGTAAGTTTCATCTGAGCGAACATATATTTACCCAGTTCATTGATAATAGGTAAACTCTCTTTTAGACGAAGTTCTTTGATTTGGTCAGGAGCTAAGTTTTGTTCTTTTGCTTTTTTCTCTACAGCATATAATTTCTGTATTTCTACGAGTACATGCTGAGCCCTTATTTTATCATTGTCTAATGCTCTCTCAAATTCACGACGAGCGTGTGCCCAACAGCCAAGATGTGTAACATCTGACTTATTTCCATAGGCTTTGTACCCGCTATAACCATCAGTTTGCAGGTATCCTTTGAAGTTTTCTAATATGGGTAATGCAGCACTACTAGCACGAGTAGGACTGTAATTAAACATCACGAGTTTGGATATAGGTGCGTGATACACCCAATAATACCCAAGATGAGATTTATCTTTCTTTTTCTCATCTAAGACTTTGATGGTGGTTTCATCAACTTGAAGATAACCTTCGTTTTTGATGTCCATCACCAGCTTTTGGTATAGTGGCTTCAAAGCATCCATACTTTGAGCTGCCCAACCATCTATTGTAGAGGAAGCAATATCGATATTCTCTCTTGAAAAGCGTTGCTTTTGTCTATATAGAGGAAGATGGTCTACATATTTGTCAACCAATATAGTTGATAGAAGTCCTTCTGAAGCTATTCCTTTATCTATAATTCGCTCTGGGAGTAATCCAATACTAATTTGGGTATCTTCTTTGTCTTTGGTCGCGTATTTATATCGGATGTAACGCTTGATTTTAAAGTAACCAGGAACATAATCTAACACATCTGTAATTTCTTTACCAATGCAGACCTTATCAGATAGATCCCCTTCTGGGTGAATTTCTATTTCTTCTACAGGTAAATGATCAGGAAGTTTCGCTCGTCCTGGATGTTTCTTCTTTTCACGAGTGTAGGTAATCTCTTGTTTGATTACTTCTTCTTGTTCCTCTAAGACTGCTTGTTCAACATCCAAAGGTAACTGAGTTTGATTAGGATCCTCAAAACGTTCTCGGCTTTGACCAAACTTCATGCGTTCAAGTAGCTTTACTCGATATTCCAGTATCGTATTTTTTTCTTCTAGTTTAGAGGTCTTTTCTTCTAACTCAGTAGCTTTCTTTTCTAACTTAGTATTTACTTTCTCTTGCTTGGAAATAGTTTTTGACTGCTGTTTTATAAGTGCCAAAAGTTCTTGTTTCGATAAGTTTTCTAAGTCTATTTCCATGAAGTAAATATACGTCAAAAGCCTTGTTTATACAAGAATTAAGACGGTTTTACTTCATAGAAAATCGTCTTTTTTGACTACTTTTTATCACTTGAATTCCCTCTATCATAAGTACTAAATCACTCCAACTTATCTGTGACTTGTTATGAGATGGAAAGGCAAAAGTACCTTGTTCTAATCGCTTGTGATATAACACAAAACCTCCTGTTTCCCAGTGCAGAAGTTTCATCTGATTACCTCGACGATTGATAAAGACGTACACACTGCCATTGTGAGCTACTTGATTAAGCTCGTTTTGAACAATGCCACACAGACTATCAAAACTCTTACGCATATCACAAGCTGATTTATATAAATGGAATTGGTGACTACTACTCAGACTAAACATTAGACAAGGTTCACTAATGAATAGAGTTCATTTAAATCTTTCGTTTCTACACGAAGTTTCACTCCATTAGGATAGATAATATCGTATTCTTTGCTCTCAGTAATATGCTCTTTATTTATAGTGATAAAGTTACTCGATGAATTTTGAATATTTTCATTCTTATACTTTATTACCCAATAACTAAATGTTGCTAATTTAATTCCTACGCTTTCACAGTATCTTGATTGGGTTAATCCACTTGCTTTGTAATCCTCTACATGAGAGTACATCATTTCTTGTTTGCTCATCTCTTTATTATTTGAGACAAACTTACTATCTTACATTAGGTTATGAAATATGTCGTTGCTCGGGTGGATACGTTTGGCGTATTTTATTTTCTAGTATTTTCATACAGTCAATTTTTTTTGTTCGTTTATATTAATGAATTTATTATCAATAAGCTGCTGTATAATGTAATTCATATTTTTATTAGTGATATTCAATAATCCACAATAGTAGTGATTTAAAGTATCAATGTCTATGCTGTGATTTTTTCTTATATGTTTTGTTATCGCTTTACCTAAAAATTTAGGCAAATCAACTAAATTAGAATGGTAACTATTGTTATTTAACCCAATAAAACTTTGATTAAAAATCACAAATTGTTTTTGAGGATCAAGTTTTAAATTAGTAATTACATTTTTAGCATTAGTGTCTGCTCTAAATTTATGAATTTCTTCTAGAATTTCATAAATATGAATAGGCTCGTTGTTTTTTTTAAGGTATTCTGTCACAATATCTTTGATTGTGCCTCCTTTTATGTTATTTCTTTCCGATTCCCATTTTTTTAAGCCATAAGTACTACTTCGTCCAAAATAAATAATTTCAGTTGTTCGTTGCAGACTACCTCTTAAAGCATCATGGCTTTTAGTAATTCCAGGATTGTTTTTTTCAAGAAGATCATATATTTCTATTAATTTGGATGGTTCTCCTATATTTTCTAATACTTCAATAGCATATTCAAATACCTGTTTTACTGTATTTCTTTGAAATATAAGATTATCATTTACATCTAGATACAATCCAAATTCATCGATAAGTATTTTTTCTGCTATCGGTAGAGCTGTATTTATAGTCTCAACATCGAAATCTTTAATGAACCGTGATAAATAGCTTTTGAAATTGAAAGTATAAGTTTCTTCAATGCGTTCATTTATTCTTTCGCTTACATCATTAACAAATGAAGTGTAATCAATTATTGAAAGGTATTTGTTTATAAGATAAAAATTGCTCCAATTATGTCGACTTCTACTGTTGGAAAATTTAGGGAGTAATAGATCTTCTATATTGCCTAATAAATAGAAATCATCACTTAAATAAACAGCAAGTATATATCCAATAAATTCTTTAGAAAAGTTTGTTCTATTCAATGTGTTAACTCTATTTACTATATTTTCTTTAATTTCAAGTAAATTAGCAGATAGGTCTAAACCATAGTTTTGAAACAAATTATCATTGAAACTCTTGATAAATAACAATTTATTAGACAATTCTTCTATACAAGTTTTCCTTATTTGTCTTACTCGTTCTCTTGTTAAATTGTTTCTTTCTGCAATTTCTTCAAGATTTAATTCTTTTTCACCTTGATATATTTTTAGTGCTTGTTTTAATATAATTGTTTGATTTTCAGTAAATAAAACATTTTTATCTAATAAGAAATTGGTAAGTAGAAATATATATTCTGATTCTAAAATTTCGTTTGGAATTTGTGGCAAGGAGAACGTTCGTTGAATTAGAAAATTGTTCTTTAATATTATTAGCTGTCTCTCATCAGCAGATTCATTAACGTTAGCTATAAAATCTTTTATTATTGAAATATAATTTTCTAATTCAGGAATTGATTTTTTTCCTATATTTTCAAGAGTGCCAATATTGAAGTGTTTATTAGATAAAATTTTTTCTGAGAAATTTCTAATACTAAAGTTGTTATTTAAAAACAGTGAAATAGCATTTTTAGTTCTTGCAGAAAGACTATTTGTATTAGCATAGATAAAGCTATTAATTACTTCTCTTTGTATCCTTGTTAAATTAAGCTGTATTTTATTTATCGATTCGTTATATGATTCTTTGATCATATTTTGCTCAATAATTAAATGAAATTTATTGCAAATGTCAATTAATTCCTTATTAGACTTATATCCACAGTTTTGAAGTTTCTCAAATGAACCATTAGCTAAATAGTATTCTTTTAAAGTATTAATATTATCAATACCGTTAGCTCTACAAACATTGTATGAGCGAACGCTTATCTCATTATTCTTATGAATTTCATATAGCGTCATTGTCAAATATATTTAACTAAAATTGTAGCAAACATATTAAAACTTTCTCTAACTATATTACGGAAATCCGTAAACCCCACATTATTTTGAGTCTATCTGCTATTCAAACAAAAAACTCACGACTTCGGAGTAGTTTTCTAGCCCTCTGCAAGAGCAAGTAGTTTTGAAAGCTCGAACCTTATTTGGAGTGCCTCAAAACATAACTTGCTGTTACTTTTCGGTAACTTTTTCAACATATTTACAATATGTTTTTTATAATATAAATACTGTTTATACACCTATAAGTAAACGCCAAATTAACTCTTTAAAGACCTGTTTTTAAATAGTGAGTCCATATCTCTGGTTATTTGTCTAAGCAATATTTTTGTTGGACAAACGCAATATCGTAGCTATAACTTTACATAGCTCCCAACGATCAAACACACAAATTGACTGTTAATAAAACCTTTATACAGTTTGATGTCTTAAACATTGGAATTGCAACTCAAAAGGTAGCATAACATTTAACTAATAACATAAATAAACAGATATAAAATGAGTAATTATGAAAGAAGAATTTAAAAAGAAACGTGCTATTGACGAAGAAGCTATGATGGCACTAATGGTTGATGGACTAAGACCTAATGGATTTACAGAGGCTGAACTCAATGCTCCTGGTATAAGAGATGAAGAGGAAGATACTGTGGATGAACCAAAGAAAAAAAGACGTGTAAAAAAAGAACAGAACTCTACTAAAGAATGCGATTCAACAAATTATGAAGAAGTCTTTTTTAAAGATGTCAAAAGCACAGCACGTCATGGGAAATCGGTGTATATAGATACTGGGCATCATAAGGTACTTTCTCGTATTGTTCAGGTCATCGCAGAAGATAAACTTACTATCTATGCTTATTTATATAATCTATTAGAACATCATTTCAATGAGTTCGAACAACAGATAACCACAAGCTTTAATGAAAAGAACAAACCTATTTTTTAAGTATTTCAATAAAATACTAAAGAAGTAAAACTGTAAAAGTACTTTTACAGTTTTACTTCTTTAAAAAAACAAAGGCACCTTATAAGATGCCTTCATCTGCAAAAGAGTAGTAACTCTCTACTGTTATAATTAAATGATCTAAAAGATTAATATCAAGTATTTTACTTGCTTCTTTAATCTTTCTTGTAATTTGTCTATCAGCATCACTTGGAGCTAATTTCCCTGACGGATGGTTGTGTATAAGCAAAAATCCCACAGCGTTCGCTTTTAAAAGAGCGGAAAAAATGATTCTCAAATCTACTATTGTACCTGTTATTCCTCCTGAGGAAACTTCTAATACTCCAAGTACTTTATTGTTGTTTGAAAGCATAAGGACTTTAAACTGTTCTAATAATTCAATCTTATTACCATCCCACGCTTTTAATGCTATTTGATAAGCACTGTAAGAAGATGTAATCTGAGGTCTCTGTGAAGCCTTTACTTTTGATTTGTAAATTAATTCTACTTCTGAGGCGATAAGCCATTCTTTGTTTAAAACTTTAGTTTCCATACTATTAAATTTTTAAATTAATTATGGAACCACAATTGGTAATGGCTTAGCGAGCGCAAGAAGCAACGCAATAAAGCGCAGACTTTAGTCAAGCATTTATGGGGGAATTTCTTGTTAGCGAACCGCAAGGCATTGCCTAACTTTGTGCTATTATTAATAAAAATAATACTCTACTACTTAAATGATAGAATTAATTATACTATGAAAATATGCGGAAAACACGTATTGTTTTGAATTACAAAGAGTTGTAAGTTTACCTCATAAGAATTTTTTCATGATTATATTTTTTTTAGTTGAAGCTGTAATACTATACTTTGTACACGTATAGTAGGGATAGAAAAGTTCGATTTAGGGTAGCTACATAAATCGACTACGGTGAATAAGAGACATAGATTAACTTTAAAAGACGACCATTTTTATAACAGACACGAGATTTGTTATATAATTTAAAAACGATAACATTATGAAACATTTGATAAAAAACCTACTTATGCCATTTGCCGTTGTTGCAATGCTAAGCGTAGGTGCATTCACAATGAATGCTAGTAATAAAGCTGATAATAAAATTGAAGCTACAAAAATTGCTGAATCACAAACACCATACATTGGTACATTACACTATAAGGTAGGAAGTACTTATCCAATAGCTACTATTGTAGATAGAAAAGACTGTACTTTGGATGAGACTACAGTTGCTTATTATGAAGAAGTAAATAACCAGCAAACAAGAATGTATGGTTGGGATTCTAATTTAAATGATTACAGGCCACTTTTTGAAATTACAGAATTGTAAATATTAAGTAAAAACGGAGAGCACCTATGTTTTAGGTGCTCTCTTATTTTAAAAGTTATCCAAAGGACTCCAAGAAGTATTGTCGTAATTAATTCCCTTTTCTATCCACTTAATTTCTTTTTTATCTCTTAAAAAGTAATCAAACCAATCAATAGTTCTTTTTGTTAAATCTTCGGATTCTATAGGATGATCTAATCCTAAGGCATGATCTATATCTTTGTAAAAAAGAGCAATAGTAGGTACTTGATACCGTTTTAAGGCAATATACATTTTACGGGTATTTTCCCAATATACATTTTCATCTAAAAGACCTGTCCAAAGTAGTATAGGAGTAGTTGTTTTATGTGCATGTAAGATTGGAGAATTAGCCAAATACTTTTCTGGATTTTCTGCATAACTTTGATTAAATGCATATTGAGCACTTTCTGTCATGAACCAATCCGGTATATTTCTCATATTACTATATCTATAGGTAAGCCCTCCTATTAAGTCATGAGCAGCTGCACCACTAACAACCGCTTTAAATAGATTGCTTTGAGTTGCAATAAAGCTACTTTTATACCCACCAAATGAGTGCCCAATAAGTCCTAATTTATTGGAATCAATAGAAGATTCGGTTTGCGTTATGGCTTCAATCCCTTTAGTTATACACTCTAATGCAGATATTCCAGGACCTTGCTCAGAAACATAGGTTTGAGTATAAAAAACAAAATAACCCAGTTCTGTTAGCAAAGGAATATTAAATCCTATTTGACTTAAAAGCGTTGGAACTTCAAAGATGTTGGTATCTGTTCTATTGAAATTATAAGTGTATACAATCATCGGATATTGTTTATTTGAATCAAAATCTTTGGGATAATAAAGTGTTCCTTGTAGCTCTTTTTGATATTTATCTTTAAAAAAGATACTCTTTTTCTTTTTCCAAGAATAAAGCTCTTTAGGAATATCACTTGATAGTAATGTTGAAACCGTATTATTTCTCAATAGCATAATATCAGTTGCTTTATTGTAATTCTCTTGAGTAAAAATAAATGTACTAAGGTCTTTACTGGTAAGACTTTTTAAACTTGAACGAGCTTGTGAAATATTATCATCTTTAATTTCTACTATTGTATCAATTTTGTTTTTATTGATTTTATAAATTGAAGAGACTTGTTCATCACTTGTTAATAATAAGATTGGTTTATTGGTATCTAAAGTATTGTTAATACTGTTATTAGTCAAACTATTTAAAAAAGTAAACTGTGATTGATTGTTTACTTTAAATAGTTTTTGATGGGTGCCCTTTTTCACATTAAGTTTAATTAGAAAATCATTATTTACATAAAAAACAAACTGTGAATTTTCCGACCACATAGGAATGAATCGATACTCTGTATCAGATGTTATTGATATTGTTTTTTTACTTTGGACATCCACTATTTTCCACTGTTTTGAATTGTTATTATCTATATACAAAACATACTTATTGTCTTGAGAAGGTATTAAATATTGTTTACTTCTACTAATAGTTGAGAATAAAGAGTCAAAGTTATCTGTTCTAACAAGTGTGTACTTTATTTTTGCAAAGTAACTATCAAAGTCCTGGAAATCAAAAGGATTATAAGCGAGGAGATGATTGGGTAAATCAATAAATTCATAGTCGTTTTCTCTTGTTCTGTGTAGTTCTACAAGAGTATCACGTTGATAATTATAGACAAAAGCTTTATAAATAATCTCATACTTTCTTCTAAAATTACTAGGAAATAAGAATTTTGAATTCCCATTCCAAATATCAAGATACTCAGTGGCAGGAATCTCCTTATCAGATTTAACATTATACCTGACAAACACATCGTTGTTACTGTAAAAATTGATTTCAAAACGCTCAATTTGTTTTTCGTTCAGTTTTATGGACTTTGCACTATTAGTTGTAGTGTTAACAAGATGTACTGTGTTTTTTGTATCTTTAAATGCAAATACATCTTGCTGTTTGTTCCAATACAGCATTTCTATTTTGTAGTCAAAAGAATCAATCTTTTGATTTTTAAATGTTTGTAAATCAACAACAAAAACCGATTGTTCTGTATCATTTTTCTGGTATACCAGTTTTGTTTTATTGCTGTTTATAAAGTAATTTCCTATTTCCAAATCACTAATTAAAACACGGTCAATCTGTCCTTTACTATTTATTATACTAATTTTTATTTCATTGTTAGAAGATAAAGTGATTAATAGATTTTGATTTTCAACAGCTTTGGTTGTAAACTTTCTTATATTATTGACAAGTAATTTACTTGATGGATATCCAATTTTTTCTATTATGATATCTTGATTAACTTTTCCAACAACAAGATCATTGTAAAGCAAATTATTGGAAACATCTTTTAAGTGAGCAATATCTACTTTTTGTTTAGTTAAAGTATTGATATACAATAAAGAGTCTTTGCTTTTATTGAACTTGTTTTGGTACCTTTTACTGATAAGACCCCACTTAGCATCAGGACTTAATTTACTTGGAAAAACAGTGTTCCATCTATCATCTATAGATAAAGTATCTTGCTGTAAACTGGCATTTGCATAATCAAATTGCAAGAATGCCAGTACTAACAAGATGCTATTTATAATATGTTTCATAACTAATTACATATAAAGATTTACAATGGTATCATTTTGAGGATAAAAACGAATAACATTAGGAGATAAAGACCACACGCTACACATAGATCCTTTTGGTACTTTTATAGAAAATGCACCATTTGTATCTGTTAAATGATAAGTACCTGTCCCTTCAGTATTATTATTAAAAGCTGATCCTACATCGACGTTTTTTAGTGGTTTTTGTGTTTTCTTACTATAAATATTCCCCTTAATTGTAATGAGTTTTTCAGGATCTACAGTTTGTACATGCTTATCCAAGTAATTTTTTAATGTAGGATTATTTTTAACTTGAGCCTCATATTCTTTATTCTTTGGTTCAACAGAGATATTTAGTATTTCATCTTTTGTGAAATCTGTAAAAGTATAAGCAGCTGTGTCCCTTCCATAAATGATATAGTTTGGAATTAAAACAAGAGTATCTGTTTTTTCTATTTGAATTTTATAGTATCCTTTTTTATCTACAAACACCCTTTCATTTTCTCCATAAACTTGTAGTTCTTGGTTTTTCCACACCCATTTGTTCTTTATATTCATGGTTGTTAGTCCAAGTGGTACAGAATCCGTTGCTTTTACAGTCACTCTACCTTGTATTGTTATTTTGTTATCTGCTAGTTGAGATGTTTTATCAAGTGATTTACATCCCATAATTAAAAGAAGCATTAACAATGAATGATAAATAGGTAGACGTTTTGTTATTGATTTAGGTGTATTAGTATCCATTGTTTTGAGGATTAAGATTTTTATTGATTAGTAATTGTTTCTCAGGTATAGGAAAAAGTTGATGAAATTCTCTCCAGTTAGGTTTAGCATCCTTAAGTATCTGTAGTTTTTCAAGTCTTTTTAAAGTAAAGAATCGATGCCCAGATTCAGTGAAAAACTCTTTATTTGATTCAGTAAGATATTGTGTTTCAAATTCTTGTTTTGTAATATTTAGAGGCAGACCATTTAATCCTCTTTTGATTCGTACAGTATTGATTACTTGTACTGCTTCAGAAATTTTGTCTTGTCTATAAAGACTTTCAGCTAACAAAAAGTTGGCTTGTTCTATTCTGAAAAAAACAGAGTACTCGTCAGTATTATTTGTTTTGTTTTTATACTTATAAACACCATATAACACACTTTCATTAGATTTCACTTCTTTTATCCAATGCTTAAAACGCATATCGTTAGTGTCAAAAGAATCTATTAGCTTTTTACTTAACACCGTTGTTGTTGGGGTAATTGACGTAAATAGATATAGATTTGCTTCTGGTGTAGCAGCAGAGTTTTGTAGTGGACTGATTTGCCATAGTGTACTTTTTGCAGTTTTCTTGAAAGTTTGGTCAAGATTCATTTCAATGTTGTACAACGAATTATAAACCAGTTTTTGAGCAAGGCTTTCAGCTTCACTATATTTTTTTTGCAGTAAATAATTCTCTACAAGAAGTAACTCCGCAACTGCTTTGTTAACATAAAACCGCTGATTGTCCCTGTATTCATAAGAAAGAAGTTCTACAGCATGTAATAAATCCTTTTCAATTTCAATCAGTGCTAAATGATACGGTGTTTTGTAAATACTTGTATTAAAGATATAATCTGTTGAAGTTGTGTAAGGAATATCTCCATAGAGTTGTATTAGATACTGATAATGTAAAGCTCTAAGAGTATATGCTTCTCCTAATAACTGATTTTTTATTTGCTTTTCAAAAGCAGATGATTGGCTAACACCATTGATAAAAGCATTGATAGTATAGATGCTTTGATATGCGTTATCCCACCATAAACGGCTACTATTGTTATCTGCATTGATCGTATTTAAGTATAAATCATTGGTAGAAGTACCTAAATAATCTAATTCATCTGTGTAAAGACTAAGACTATATGCTAAACCACTGCTGTTTTTAGAGAGAAAGAACTTATCTCTTATATTGGAATAAATAGTTGATAACACTGCTTTAGTGGTGTTTATATTTTGATACACATCTTTCTCATTGATTTTATTTTCAGGTAAGTCAACTTCAATCATGCTTTCACATGAGGTGGTTAAAATGACCAGTATCAAAAAAAGTAGTTGGGTTATGATATATTTTTTCATGATTTAAAGCTTTAAAAAATTAATTGTATTCCAAATGCATATGTGCGCAAGGGAGGTAAATACCCATAAGTTGCAAATTCTGGATCCATTCCTTTATAGGAAGTGATTGTCCAAAGATTTTGCCCTTGTAGATATATTCGTAATGATTCAATATTTACAGTAGGTATTTTTAAAACATAAGAGACAGATATATTTTTTAAACGCAGATAAGAAGCATCACTAATAGAATTATCACTATCTATAAAAGCTTGAGTATTACTACTGGAAGTAGGTAAATTTGTATTGGCAGCTATATAAGGCGCATTTAAATTATCGATAGACCAACGCTGTGTCATTTCAAATGGTAAGTTTACGATTGCGGCACCAGGAAGGTTGTATAGTCTATTGATGTTATAGTTCTTTTGTTTTTTGAAATAGAATAAAAAATCAAGGGTAAAATTTTTGTAAGAGATGGTATTTTGTATCCCTCCATAGAATTTTGGGTTTAGATTTTGAACAAGTACTTTATCTTGAGCATTTATTTTTCCATCATTGTTAAAATCTGTAAACTCATAAAAACCTGTTTGTGGATTAATTCCCTTGTATTGGTATGTTTTAACTATATTCAATGGTTCTCCAATAACATAAAAACTACTTTGTGTACCTTCTTCTAATCCTGGATAAGAAAGCAGTTTGTTTTTAGGAAATGAGATATTAAAGTTAGTAGTCCATTTCCAATCTTTATGTACTATGTTCTGAGTGTTCAAAGTAAATTCCCATCCTTTATTTTCAACCACAGCAGGAGAGTTTGTCAAAATAGAAGAAAAACCTGTGGTAGAACCAAGAGTTAGACCAACTAATTGGTCTGTTGAACGGTTGTTGTAATAAACAATAGAAGAATTGATTCGATCTTTAAACAAACTAAATTCTAATGCACCTTCAAGTTTAGTTGTCTTTTCCCATTTGTAATCTGCGTTATAAAGTGATGTAGGAGTTAATCCGCTCTCAGAATTATATGAAGTTGAAACAACACTATAGGTATTTAAGTACGCATAATCTCCTATATTATCACTTCCTGTAACACCATAGCTTCCTCTTAATTTACCAAAGCTCAACCAACTATTACCAGATAATAGTGACTCGTTAGAAAACAACCACGCAGCTCCAATAGCCCCAAAGTTTCCAAATCTATTATTTTCTGCAAAACGACTCGAGCCATCTCTTCGAGCAGTTAAGTTTAAAATATATTTGTTGCTGTAATTGTAATTTAATCGAGTAAATAAGGCTACATATTTGTAGGTTGAATTATACGTATTTCCTATATATTTTTGCTTAGCGGAGCCAATATTTCTAATCAGTGATTCAGAAGAATAACCAACTCCTCTAATTTGTGAATTAGTACTGGTAGATGTTTGATAGGTTGTTCCAACAAGAACACTAAAAGAATGATTATTAATCGATTTTTTATATTCTATTTGAGGCTCTACTAAATAAGTATTGAATTTTTGATCCGCCTTACTACTTGAGGAATCATCACTTGTTAGTCCATAGATTGGATTGTTAATTGTATAAGGACTAATTTTCCACTCTTCAAAGTTATTATTGGTTAACCCTGTATTTATTTTAAAATAAGTGTTAGATAAAAAATTATAAGACAAATTAGCATTTAAGATTAGCGTATTTGTTTTGTTTTCATAAGTTTCATTTAATTGAGCAATTGGGTTTTCAAAAGTTCCGTTTTGCCAATTAAGATTACCCTTGTCATCATACAGTTTTGGTGCATTAGGCGCCAATTTAATTGCTTGTTGAGTTATATCTGTAACAGAAAGATTATTGCTCTGAGTTGAGTAGGTAGTGGTTGTGTTTATTGCAAGGCGATCATCCTTGCTTCGGTGATTTAAACTAAGTAGGAGGTTATTTCTTTTATATCCTTTGTCTGTTGGAAAAACAGTAGTGTTTTCATTGTGATTAAGATTGATATTAAATAATGTATATTGATTTCCTCCACTTGTGTTTAAAGCAATGTTTTTATCAATAGCAGTGTTTCCTATTAATTCTTTTTGCCAATTGGTATAGCGATTTCTATCCCATGTTCCGTTTAAATCATAAGCATTAATTGGGTAAGAAGTAACACCACTGTTTTTAAATGCTTCTTCACGCATTTGAAGATATTGATCGGTATTCATGATCTGTACAAACTTTGGTACTTTACTAAAACCAGTAGAGGAAGAAATAGTAAAGCGCATTTTATCGCTATTGGCTTTTTTTGTAGTAATTAAAACTACGCCATTAGCCCCACGTGAGCCATAAATAGCTGTAGCATCAGCATCTTTTAGTATTTCTATACTTAGAATATCTGATGGATTAATGGCATTTAAAGGAGAGATGTTATTGGGTAGTATTTCCGTTGCATAATTTCCATTGTTCTTACCTAAATTTTCCGAAATAAACGGTACCCCATCAATAATATACATTGGGTTATTCCTTCCAGAATTAGAACTATCTAAAAAGTTACGTCCTCGTATTTCTATATTCATTCCACCTCCTGCGACACCACTACTTTGGGTTATGTCAACCCCTGCAACTCTTCCTTGTATAGCCTGCAATGGATTAACTACAGGTTGAAATTCAATGTCTTTTGCAGTTACACGAGCAATACTTCCTGTACGTTCACGATCTTTAACGTTGTAATATCCTGCATTAACCACAATTTCATCCAGTGTACTACTATCTTCTAAAAGAGTAATATTTAATATAGAACCGTGATAATCTGAATAAGTAATAGTCTGCTGTTTATACCCTATCATTGAAAAAGTAATTTTATCACCTGCGCTTATCTCAATAGTGTATTTCCCGCTTAAATCAGTTGCTGCGACTTTATTGTCACTGGTAGATATGTGTACACCACCAAGAACACCTTGACTGTCTTTTACAATTCCAATTAATTTAATTTTTTGCTTATTATCAGGTAAGGTATTTGGCATTGTAAAAAATAAGTAATAATTATTTGATACGGCATAGTTTGGATAACAGATTAAGAAACTTAAAAGCATAGTTATCCTGTAACCATAATTGGTTAAAATTTGAGTTTTCATAATATTTATAATTGAAGTGATATAAGAGAGCTTTAAATCATTAAGATTATTATTGCCGTAGTATTAGATAAGTCTGTTATATCAAGGGGTTAGTTAATTGAGTTTTAAAACCATCTCCTTTACTCTAAAGCATGTCTCCCAAAATGCGATATAGAGCAAGGAGATAGTCATGGACTTTTATATGTCTTAAAATCCCTTTAAGCCATATTTTGTGTTGTGTGTTTAAGTGCTCACTAATAGCTTAATTCTACATTAACCAATTTAGAATAAACTAAGTAGTAAGCGTTTTTCTCCATAGTGTAATAGTTTTAAAGTGTGATTAATAAATAGAACAGTAAATAAATTCTCTTCATAGCTTTTTACTTACTAACTAATCAATTTGCTCTATTGGCTTAAAAGTGAATATATTGATAACAATACGTTTCAAATTAGTAGACAATAGAAGTCCTGTACGCATCTAAAAAACTAACTTAGACTTTGCGTAAAATGTGTGTTTATTCTAACTAAATAGGTAATAGTGTAGCTATCTAACATTAAAGCGTTAATGTCAAATTAATCTACATCGATAAGATTTAGTTAAACTAAAGTTTAATCATAAGCTAAATGTGAGTTTAGTTACTAATTTTTGTTGTTTGTAATAAAATGTAATAATTGAAAAAATCTCGAATAGAACATTCGATAAGTCCATTAAGGAAGAGGTATTGTTAATCTTCTATGATAGAATGTAAAACAATATAACCTTGTTTTTTAAACCTTTTAGAGCTTGTTTGGGAGACAGCATACATAAAAGGTCTATTGTATTTTTAAGCAAAGAATAATTAATTCTTTTGCTTTAGTTCCTTGGATAGTCCAGTATATACATACCAGACTATCACATCTTCTGACCTTTACTTTTGGAGAACTGTAAGAAAGGATTTACTTTTAGAGTGCGAATCAAAAAAGAAAAAACCTAAATAGCTTAAAAGTTATCTATTACGTAAAGGTAATAGTAGTGTAAAAAAGGGGAATCCCTGTTTTGCTACTATTAATGAGAGAGATAATTGCTTTTAGTGTAAAAACAAAAAAATCGCTCACATAAATTATATGAACGATGTTTAAGTATGATAGATCAAACCTTGTAAAAAAGCAAGGAGCGGTCGCGTACTTTCAAGCCGTAGGGGTCCTAAACCCTATTGAGTTTAACTCAATGCTTTTGAAAGTATACGTGAGTACCGCTCACATGCAAAGACAAAAGTATGAAACTTTTTTGCATGGAGCGACTGCACGGTTACTCTCGCAAGCAAATTTAGGACTTCACGGCGCGAGATAACATCGTTTGTTAAGCGTATAGCTTAATCAGTCTATTATTAGATACAAATATAAACAAATAATCAATAAACACAAAAAGTTTTAAAATAAACACTTTTTGTGTTTATTAAAAATATAAGCTTTATGCCATACAAATTAGAGATTGGACAAAAACTAAAGAAAAAAAGAGAAGAGTTAGGTTATACACAAGGAGATATTGTATATATGACTAAGATATCTAAAAGTTCTATTATAAAGATAGAAAATGGAAAAACTACCAATATGGACTTTTATTTCCTTTATGCTGTGACAGTAGAATTATCACTACAATCATTATTAGATGTGAAAATTGATTTAGCACCTAAAAGAAAATTGACAGAAACAAGATCTAAAGCTATAAAGTTAACAATGAAGATAAGGAACTTAATATCAGAGAATTTTTTCAACACCCCAAAAACTGTAGCTGATATAAAGGAAGAATTATTAGAAAAAAAGTTAATTGATATTTCACTTAAAAGTGGAGAGATATCAAATGTTCTTAGGAACATTGAAAAAGAGAAAGGTATAGAGGTTATTAGAGATGGAAAAATTAATAGATATAAAAGTATAGTGTAATCTTTCTTTATAACTGATATACGACAAGATATACCATAAAAAGACATTTCAGAAAATAAATGAGTATCCCTCTTTAGTTTAGTCAATAACTAAAGAGGGATATTATGAAACGTAGAAATATAAAACGAATTAGTATAGAAGAGTCATTAGACTATTTTCAGAAAAATGGATTAGATGTTACTAAAGAGGAAGCATCTGAAATCCTCGATTTTCTCTATATATTAATTACTATAGTTTTTCGCGAATACTTTGATAGAGAGTAACTTATTTCTATCTTTGTGTTATCTCCCAATTTAATTTATCGTCTAATAATTAAATGGTTAGCTTATGAAAACAGCTGATTTGTATATTCGTGTGTCTACTGATGAGCAAGCAGACAAAGGATACTCACAAAGAGATCAAGAAGAACGCTTACGTCGTTATTGTTCCCAATATAATTTTAAAGTAGGAAATGTGATTTATGAAGATCATTCTGCAAAAACATTTAATCGTCCTGCTTGGAATAGTTTACTTCAAAATTTAAAGAAAAATAAAGGAAAAACTCATTTGGTATTATTTACTAAATGGGATCGTTTTAGCCGTAATGCTGGGGATGCTTATCAAATGATAAATATGTTAACCAAACTTGGTGTTAACCCTCAGGCTATTGAACAACCATTAGATTTAACTATCCCAGAGAACAAGATGATGTTAGCTATTTATTTAGCTGCTCCAGAGGTTGAAAATGACAGAAGAGCTCTTAATACTTTTTATGGAATGCGTAGAGCTAAAAAAGAAGGCAGAGTTATGGGGAATGCACCTTTTGGTTATGCAAATAAAAGTAAAGAAGATGGAAAGAAGTATATCGCTTTAATTCCAGAACAGAGTAAAGCAATGAAATGGGCATTTACTGAATTAGCTAAAGGTATTCTCTCTGCTAATCAAATAAGATTAGAGATGAATAGAATGAATGCAGGAAAATTAAGTAGCACAGCGTTTCATGTAGCGATACGAAATCCAATTTATTGTGGTAAAATCTTTATTCCAAAATATAAAGACGAGGAGGCATATTTTGTAACTGGATTACATGAGGCTTTAATAAGTGAAGCTTTATTTGATAAGGTGCAAATGATATTAGATGGAAATGTTCGTAAAGAAAGACCTAATACAAAGATTCTTTCGGATGAAAACCTCCCACTTAGAGGTTTTTTAGTTTGCCCAAAATGTAATAGGAATTTGACAGGTAGTGCTTCTACAGGAAGAAATAATAGGTATTATTACTATCACTGTTTAGCAAGTTGTGGTTTTAGACAAAAAGCTGGTGTAGCAAATGAGATTTTTGAAAATGGATTAAAACAACTTCAGATTAATAAAGTTGTGCAAAATTTTATGAAGAAGCTACTTATAGATAGTTATAATCAAGTCTTTGGAAATCCAGTAAGTCAGAAGAAAAGTATATTAGAAAACATTGATAAGATTAATCATAAACTGTCAATAGCTCGAAATAAATTGTTAGAAGGAACTTTAGAGGATGATGATTATTTAGCAATAAAGAAGGAGTGTAAAATTGATATAGAAAAATTTGAAAAGCAATTAATTGAGGAAGAAGGAAATAAAAAGATAGATATAAAAAGTATGCTTGATAGAGCATTAGATAAAGTCGTAAACCTTGGTGTACTCTACGCTGAGGGAGGTATTCAAACCAAAAGAGAAATTATTGGTTCGATATTTCCAGAAAAATTAGAGTTTGACGGAAAAATTTATCGAACCACACGAATTAATACTTTAGTGAAGTGTATCTTTCAGATTAACAATGAATTGGCTAAAAATAAAAACAGGATATATGAGAATTTTCTCGATATATCCTGTGTAGTAGGGTTTGTGAAAAATTTATCGAACCTAATCCTATCATTTCTGTAAGTACAACAAGTAAAATTATTATTATTGGGCAAGCACCTGGCAGAATTGTACACAAAACTGGCATTCCTTGGAATGATAAAAGTGGCGATAATTTAAGAGAGTGGTTAGCTGTTGACGAAAGTCAATTTTATGATACCAATATTTTTGGAATTATGCCCATGGGATTTTGTTATCCTGGTACAGGAAAATCTGGCGATTTGCCACCAAGAGTAGAATGTGCCCCTTTATGGCATCAACCAATTTTTGACCAGTTCAACGCTGTTGAACTGGTCATTTTAATTGGACAATATGCACAACAATACTATTTGAAAGACAACGCTAAATCTACACTTACCGAAACGGTAAAAAATTAAATCGAATATTTACCCAATTTTTTTGTATTGCCACATCCATCACCAAGAAATAATATATGGATGGCAAAAAATAAATGGTTTCAAGAAGAGGTATTGCCAACATTAAGAAAAGAAATCTCAAAAATAATGTAATGACATAACTTGAAATATTAAAATCCTATACATACAAATTTGTATCATTAAGAGATTATGAATTTGATTTATGACCATAAAAAAAACAGCATACAACAGTGGTTTGCCAAAATGGGGGCAGAAGTGCTACATTGATCATTTGGAATTCTATTGTACATTTGTGGTAAATTGAACATTTGTGCTTCTAATTCCCCCACTTCGCCAAGCCCCAAAACGTTGTAGGCAATGCTACCAGCATACCGCCACAATTTGACCGCTTTAATACGTAAATTTGTAAAATAACTAAAACTCTAAAATATGTCAATAGATTGGTATCAATGTAAAAAATGTGAAACTTTGATTAAGAATTCAACTCAGCCAAAATCTAACGGATGTCCAAGAGGTGGTCAACACGATTGGAATAAATTAGGAGAAGTTGGAAATACAAATTATTTATGTAAAAAATGCTCAACTTTAATACAAACGGACAAAATGCCAAAATCTAATGGTTGTATTTCAGGAGGACAGCACGATTGGAAAAAAATGTAATATGAAGGTTTATGCAGAGTTTATAAATGATGAATCGTTAATATTTCGCACAAGAACTTTACTGCAATTTGGTGATTCTTGGGATTTAATTGGTTCGATTGTTATGAAAAATCCAGGAAGTGCAAAGCCAGGAAAAGGAATCGATAATGTAATTGCTGAAAAGTTGTCAAAATATTATAATGAAAAAATAAATTCAGAATGTTGGTTCGTTTCCGATGGTGACCCGACGATGAGAGATATTTTACCAATTTTCAATGGTAATTATGTGAACAAAAATTTTAAACTTGATGGCGTTATTCAAATTTTTAATTTATACAATATTTGTTCACCCAATGTAGATTTTGCACATAAAAAAGGTAATGAAACACAATCTCCATTTCTTCTACCTGATGTAGATGCAATGATTTTAGATTTCAAGAAGAAACCCGTATACATTGGATTTGGTGACTTCTACACAAATAAAAAATCAAAAAATATTGCTTTTCTTAAGAATTCAGCAGTTAAAATTTTCGAATTTGTAAAAAAAAGTGCATTTGATTACTTGGAAGATGACTTCTTAATTGACGAACAATATTATCATAAAAATCATTTTTATCATCCTCAATTCTTAAACAAACCGTCCAAAAGAGAAAAATATCTACCGACCTTGGAAAAATTTGCAAATTTTTATGAGAAAAATTGAGCCGAGAGAAATCGATGATGATTTATTCACCTATTTCGAGAACACAGGTGAATATCCAATAGATTGGGAACAAGTTGCGTTGTTTGACGAAGAAACGAATTTAGCCGTAGTTTCTGTTGACGGAATTTATGGTGCGATTAATAGACAAGCGGAAATCGTAATTCCGCTTGTTTATGATTACGCTATGATCAAATTTTCGGAAGGTCTACTTGGAGTCAAAAAAAATAACAAATGGGGTTATATTGACACAAATCACGAAATTGTAATACCTTTTGAATACGACAATATTGCAGATTATAAATTTGAGAATGGTGAATATTGGATGAAAAATGATTCAATTTTAGGAATTGCTGATGATTTCCGTGGAAACAAAGTTTTTGTCTGCAAAAACAGAAAAATAGGATTAATTAACAATAAAAATGAAATTCTATTCCCATTTATTTACAAAGATATATCATCTTGTAACGAGAAATATTTGACTGTTTCATTTGACAAACTGAAATATGGTTTGGTAGATTTTACAAACAAAACTGTTTTGCCTTTTAATTACGATTTATTAAATATCAATGGCGACTATCTCAACTTCGCAGAATTAAGTGAAGTTACTGTTGAATCTTACGATTCGGGGGTCAATTTTACTATTGTAAGGGAAAATAAGTTAATAAAACACGGAATAATGGATTTTGCAGGTAACATCATTGTTCCTGCAATTAGTGGTTCGGAAATTAGGAATTTTATTGATGGTAAAGCAATGTGTTATGATTATGAAAAACAAGAATTTTTCATTTATGACACAGATTCAAATGAGATAATCTTTGCACCTGAAGATTTAATAGAAAATGAATCTGAAACTAACAAAGTAAACTATATTAGAGAAAAAATGGGAATGGAACCAGTCGTATATTAAAAGCACTGCCTACAACATAGTATTGGCAAAAGACGGGGTGAATATTGTCTTTGAGAATTCAGCTAAAGTATCCGCAAAAATGCTTTTCATATTCCTTTTTTTTTGTAATTTAGAAATCTGAAAAAGCATTTTGCTCAGGTCGGTTTTCCTTTGAAATTGTCTGCAAAGTAGCCCGTCCTTCGCCAATACTTTTTCCGTTACCAGCAATTTTAACAGAGAGCGTACTAAGAATGAAAATATTTATTTCCCACTCATCAAAAAATAAAAATTTTGGTGAAAAACTTGTTGAACTTTTAAGAAATATTGGAATAAAAGAAAGTGAAATAATCTACACAAGTAACACTGCTTATGGAATTCCTATTGGACAAAATATTTTCAATTGGTTAAAGTCGCAAATTACCGAGAATCCGTTTGTAATTTATTTATTATCAGAAGAATACTATCAAAGTATTGCTTGTTTAAATGAAATGGGAGCTGCTTGGATTATTGAGAATAAACATGCAGCTATTTTTACTCCAAATTTTAATCTTTCCAGTAAAGAATTTCAAAATGGAGCTTTAGATCCACGAGAAATTGGCTTTTATATAAATGATGAAGACAGAGTTCTTTCATTTATTCAATTATTATCAGAAGATTTCGATATAACTAAAAATCATTTACTCATTTCTCAAAGTGTTAAAAAGTTTTTAGCTGATATTAGTAACATTAAAACTTTTATAACATCTCTACCAACGTCCACTATTCTTGACATAAAAGAACCTATTAAAAAAAATGAAAAAGTTGAAGAACGAAAAGTCATAGAAAATCCTACAACTAATCAAACATCAAATAAAACTGATTTATTTTCAAAGTTTACAGATTTAATACTTCAAGGAAAATTAAAAGATGATGAATTAATACTTATTCATTATATAATTGAAACAGGAAGATTTAAATTGATGACAGGTTGGCAAGAAAGTCAAGAAATTGATAATATTGTGGAATGGGAAAAAATTAATGAAATTGAAAATAAGTTATCTAAAAATTACAGTTCTGTTTTAAAGAGATTAGAATTAAGAAATTTTACTGAAGTTTCAGCAGTTACAAGCTCAAACAATCCAAAAGAATTAAAAATTAAAGAAGAAATAAGTCAACATTTACTTGATTTACCACAAGATATACAAAGCAAAATTCACGAAGTAATTGCTAAAAACCATTTTGAATATACTGACGAAACAGAACAAAATGATATGTGGAACTTTTAACAAAAACTGCTGGTAACATCGCATTGGCAAAATGGCGGGTTAAGTGCAAACTTCAACTTTTGTGCTTTTTATTCCGCCGAATGTGTTCCACATTCAGCTTTTTTTTAATAATTTAGCTTCTGTGGAAACACATCGGCTACGTTACTGCTAAATTGAACTTTTCGTCCAATTTATCCGCCACTTCGCCAATGCGTTTCCCGTTGGCTGCAAGCTTAAGAAAATGACAACAGACGAAATAAAAACATTAGCCAAGAAGAAAAAGCAGGAAGGCTACATTGATGAAGCCTTGAACCTGTTTAAACAGCTTTGGGAATTGGAGAAAAACGAATGGAATGGTTTTTTTCTTGCTCAATGCCTACGTAAATCTGACAATTATACTGAAGCAAGAAAACTTCACAATGAGTTAGAAAAGGTATATCCAAATTTTAAACCTTTACAAAACGACAAATTATGGCTTGACTATAGCGAAAAAATAAAGGATTGGCAGAATCCAGATTTAGTCAAGGACGCAGAAGATATATTATCAAGGGCTGATAAATATGACCAGTATACTTCAAGCGTTTACACCAAAACCGTTTTAAATGTTGTTAAGCATTTGTGCTATGAAAACAATTATTACGATGCTTACAAATGGTTGTTAAAATTAGACCAATCGATTATTAGTAATTCTGTTTTCAATTATCAAGGTCAAACTTTCCCAGCCGACAGGAAAGTATACTTTATCAGGTACGCAGATGTATTAATCCAACTTCATATATACACAGATTACATAGAAGCTAGTTTAAAATCATTGAATTTCAAGCAGTCAAAAATATCGGAGTTTAAAAAGCATATATTAGATGACATTACCTTTGATGACTATATTTCTAGAGTAAAATTAGCGAAACATATAAAGAACTTTCAAGAAGAGTTTCACCTAAGACTTAAGAAAGCACCTAGTAAAATTTATAAAAAGGATAAAATAACATTAGTTAGCGATTTAAGCCACTATTTATTTTGCCCTGTTTCCTTTGCTATAAATGAAACTTTTCAAATAGAAGCAAATACGACTTGGGAGAAAGATGAATGGCTAGGAGAGAAAAAGCTTTTCATTGATAGACATAATATTTTTAAAAGAACGAAAAGCTACGAAGAAACTTTTGAAGACAGTAAAATCAGCATTAATTCTGACCTAAAATCCAATTTTGATTATTTGTTCAACTCATTGATTCGGGTCAATAATGCCACGAATCCAAAACCTACGATTTATTCTAACAAAACAAATGATTTAAAAGGTGCGCCCGATTATATATTGGAAGATGGCTCAGGGATTAAATTTGCAATAACCGAAAAATTTTCAAGCAAATATTTAGCGGATTCTCAGACACCTTTTGAAAGCGACTTAGTAAAGCATTATGCCTTTATTGACGAACTTAAAAATTCGAATGTCAAATTTGGTTATTTAATTACTTGGTATTGGCAATTAATAGACATAGAGACTGACAACGGAAGCATAAAAAAGAAAATTATTGTCAGTTCTTATAGATTGACTAAGATTGAAAGCAGTCAAATAAATTCAAATAAATTGAATCGTGCTATTTCTCTAGTCAATAACTTTAAAAAAAACAATCAAATTGAAATTGATGGAGATAGGATATCCTTCCCAAACAAATGTCTAAGTTGCAGTGTGATTTCATATTGTAACCATAAAACGGGTAACTTCAATAGTGTAATTTTGCCGTATGATTTGAACTCAAACAAAGTTGAATTTGAACCTAATTTTGCGTTTACAGAAGAAACAGGCTCAAAAATTATAGACGATAATGAAGATGATTTACCATTTTGAAACAAGAAAGCCAGCAGCCAACAGCGTGTATGTAGCAATAGCGGTTGAAGTGCTAAATCGAAGGTCTGTGCTTCTAAGAAACCTTGTGCTAAACGGACAAGAAAGTGCTTCTAATCCGCTACTGCACATACACGCAAAACGTTAGCAATTCTTTTAAAATAGCATAAAATATTCCAACAAAGTTATTCTGTAAAATTTTGAGCACTCACAGCTCTAAAAATTTTACGGAAATAACTTTGCTTAACATTTTAGTCTTTTTTTTTCACTCTTTGAAAAGCTTGGTTGTTTTAGGATTTTCAATGAAAAACTGATTTACATTTTCTAATTGATTGATTAATTCGTCTTTCTCATTAACTAGTATCTGGTACTCCGATTTATCAATAGTATTCTTAAATGTTACATACATAGAAAACCCTATTGTTAAAATAAAGAAGATGTTCAATAAAATAAAGTAAAACAATCTTTTAGAACTAACAGCCTTATGAACCTTTAAAAGCTCCTCATTGTTTTTTGTTATCTTTCGATGAAATTGCTCGAAGTCATCTTGTAATCGTTGCTGTTGTTCTTTTTCTATCTGTCGGAGTTCAGCAACATTGACTGTTACTTTGATATTGCTCAATTCTTTGATAGTATTTAAATGAACTTTTTCGCTTCGCTTTATCGTTTGTTCTAATTGTATGACTTGCTGAAGTAATATTTCAGTCATATCAGTGAGTTTTGGTTGGTTCTTTGCCATAGTTTATCTTTTTAATATTCTTCGTTTTCGTTTTTTCTGTTCATCGTCTTCATCATTACCGCCAAACTGAAAAGTAGATAGCATACTAAACAAAACAGATACATCTGTTTTCCAATTCTGCATTTGTGGTTCGGATGTTTCTTGATTAGTAAATAGTTTGTTTACTTCATCCTTAGACTCTGCACTTGTGGTATTTTTAAATAAGTCATTGAGTTTCATGTTTCGGTCAATTTCACTTGCTTTTAGGTTTGTACCTGTTGGTAAATGAATAAATCGATACCCTTGTATATTTCCCTGTTTATTAATCGTAGGCTTAACCTCAATCTGTTTTTCTAGCATTAAGCGAATGTATTGTTGTAAATCTTTAGGTTTCTGTCCTAAAACTTCCCTGTGAGCTGATTTAATAGCGTTTTTAGCTATTAAGTTTGTGTTGTCAGCTCTTTGCTTCTTGTTCTCATTTTCTTGCCTTATAGAAGTCCATCCGTATTTAAGTACTATCTCGTGAGCTACTCTTTGAGCTTCAAACCCAATATAATTATCTTTTAAAGCCTTTCCGTTTTCATCTATGCGATTGGCGATGATGTGAATATGCTTGTGCTCTTTTTCTGTATGAACAAAAGCAATGTATTGAGCTTTGGTAGGATCGATTTGTAAACCAAGTAAAAACTCAACTGCTAATGCTCTTAAATCTCTATCACTCATCTTTTGACTATCTGTAATTGTTGGAGATATAACAGCTGATATTGTGTTGTTTTTACATTTGCTGTTCTGATTTTGTAATATCTGCATTGTTTGAAACATATCTTTCGGAGTTTCCCCCGAAAGATTATTTCTCAATAGTTCATATCCCTTTTTAGCATCAATTACATAATTGAATAATGCTGTACCACCAACACAAGATTTTGCTTTAGCTATCATAGTTACAGTAGTTTTTGTAAGTGAGTACGAATTAGATTAGCTGTTTCAATGGAGTGTTCTTTAACTCCTGTTGTATCGCCAAGCTTAAATAGGTTGCTTATTCGCCTAAAATTATCAGCGTATTTGTTGAGCAGTTTGTAAACTTCAACTTCATCAGGAGTTAATTTATACGCTAAAGAATAGTCAAGTGCTGTGTTTCGGATGTATTCCGACACGCTACAACCCACTTTTTCTGCCTTGTTTTTTATGATTAGAGCTTCTGTAAGGGTAACTCTAAATTCTATCTTCTTTGTTTTTTTCATCGTCTTACCCATTTTGCGACCTTCGGGAGAAAAACGAGTGGTCTTTGGCTGTCAAATTTCCAATTTGTAAGGACAAAGACACATCTCGATAATTAGGACGTCAAATCACAGTGTAAAATCCACAGGTCAAATCACCTTTGCAAGAGTCCACAAGTCAAATAACATCCTGTACTTCTCACACCGAATTGTTTGGATTAATAGTTCTTAAATAATCGTTTAAATCTTTGTACTCTTGATACAATAAGCGTCCATCAACAGCATTATTTCCATAAGTATCAAGCACTTTTTCGGTGGCTAAATCACCTGCCTTATCATTGTCAAAAAGACAAACGATTGATTTATATTTAATTTTATTAAACTCATTCAGTAATGTACTATTTAGCGTAGTAACAGAATTCAGTATGATATAATCAAATCGGTATTCTACATTTGGATAAAGAGTCAGAAAGCTTATAAAATCACTCCAAGATTCTAAGAGGATTACCTTCTTAGAATTATTACAGATATAAGAAACTGCTTTAGAGCCTAAACACATTTTTACATACTTATTTCTAAGTTCATATCCGTCCACATCATTTTTAAAACCAATGGCGTAATACGATTTATCATTCAGCGTATAGTGTATCTGTTTGCAATACTTCTTAACCGCTTTAAGGCATAGTTTTCTGCTTTTGGCATATTGTATAAGATGAAGGTTAACTATCTCTGTAACGGTTGTTATTTCATAATTCTTTTCACTTTGAGCGGTGATATTTAAAACAGTCGGCTGAACAAATGAAAAAACATTGTTGTCTAAAATGCTCAAAGCAGATTTTAGATTACAATTATTATAACGCATCACAAAATCGAGCGTTGTTCCGCCAGTACCTTCTCCAAAATCATAATAGAGGTTTTTGGCTAAGTTGACTTTAAACGAAGGTGTTTTTTCCTGTCTAAACGGACTGATATACCACCAACTTTCACTAGCTATTCTCTTGGGGCTATAACCTAACTTTTCAAGTAGGTCAATTATTCTTATTTGTTTGGCTGTATCGCAATTCATAGTTTTTGATTAAAGGGTTAAAAGTGTGTTTTATTTGATGCAATGATGCAGAAAGAGTGTATGTATCTGAAATTCAATTAAGTAATCTGCATCAATCTTGCATCACTGCATCAAACTGATTTTGTTTTCTGCATCACTCTTGCATCAAATAAGGTCTTTTTTAAGTTTGATGCAGAGTTTGATGCAAGCCAAGGTATTGTTTATCAGTTGTTTAATCTATTCTTGCATCAAAGCATCAAATGTTTTATAGAAAAAAGGTTTTTCTATGGTATAATACCGTCCTCTGCGTTCTACTTTTACAAACTCTCCGTGTGATAGAAGTTCTATCCCTTGATAAGATTTGGTGTTATCCTCTGGAGTGAAATCCCACTTTTTTAAAGTCTTTCTTATTTCACTAGCAGAGATAAAAAGCTTTGGGTTTATTTTTCGAAGCAAAAGCAGTATATCATTTGGGGCAATACAAAGTAATTGTTCGTCTATCTTCTCAAAACAAAGGTGTATTAGCTCTATCATCGCTACTTCAACTTTGTTTTTACTGATTAGCTTTAACAATGACTCGGTGAGTATCTGTTTGGGTGTAAACCACATTCGTGTTTTTTGCTTCGACTCTAAAGGTCTTAGAAGCAAAAACGCAATGAAGTGTGGTATCTCCTTTTTGAGCTTATTTACAAAAAAGACATCTTCGGATTCAATGGGCTTAATCTTTCGGATCCAAAACCTGATTTCTTCTTCATCTATTTGAATAAAGTTGTCCTCGTTGTTTGAGCACAGGATAAACTTGGCAAAGAACTCAATCTCTTGTCTGTCTTTTCCCTTGGCCTCCACTTTGTCTTTATCGGTGGTGGAGAGATACTTTAGGCGTTCTGTGATTTCCTTTCTATCAAAGAAGACCTCGTCTATAGCTACAAGTAGCATATTTGCCCAATCGGCATTGAACTGAGAGCTAAAGGAATCTCCTTTGATGTAGGTCATATTAAGCCCAAAGATTGTTTTAAGCCACTTGATAAAGGAGCTCTTCCCTGTTGCCCTTTCTTTGCTGACCAAACAAAGTATAGGCAAGGGCTGTGTTGGCTGTTCATATAACAGCTTTAGGTAGTCTAAACCATAGAGATACTGCTCACCGAAGATGTGCTTTACAAAGTGTAAAGAATTGGGTATGTTGTTCTCTAACTGTTGTAAACTCAGATTATCTTCACTTGGTCTTATCGTGAGCTCGTGGTAGGTATTGTAAAAGTTATCTACCAAGAGCTGATAGTTTAGATGATCTGGAATACAGCAGAACCCATCGAGTTTTAAAACGTTTTCCAAGTAGGACTTTCCGTGATCCGATACAATGGTTTCACGATTCCAACGAACTCTTACTTTAACTTTATCACCTGATATTAAGGGTTTTTCGATAATTTTAAAATAGGAAGTCCCTACTCGGATATAAGGTATATCTAAGGACATAATACTTTTTGATTTTAATTAATTGAATGTGATTCTTACAAAGGATGATTTGTAGTGGTTATCCTTTTACTTCTTTGCAAAGAGTTCTAATGCTAAATCAGCATCGACAATGATCTTTCTACCATACTGCAAAATAGCACGTTTGATTTTACCGTCTTTCTTTATTTTGTTAGCAGTAGATATACTGCAACTAAATAATTTGGCTATACCAGCAATACCATACACGTAGCGTTTGGTAGGTAATTCATTGGATTGCTTTTTTGAATGAGTAGATTCATTCATCGCTATTTCCTTTAGTAAGTCTAATAGCTCTTGTCCTGTCATTTGCCAAACAGGCTTTTCTTTTAATTCGTTTAAATACATACTATAAAGTTTTTTAGGTTGTACAATTGCTTCGTTCGAACATTGTAAAACTACCTATCAAACTCTGTGATAGTATGTGATAAATGGAAATATATTAAAACATAAAACACTAATAATTAATGATTTGTGTTTAATTAAGCGTTTTAATGTGTGATTAAAGTTGTATTATAAATTTATTGCACCAAAATAAACTGTAAAGTCATAATTCATGTTGAAATAAGTACAAATATTAGCAAACTTTGGTTTTAGAGATTCTTTATTCTCTTAATAGTTAGGAAATGATTAAATTCACCTGATTTTGAAATAATAAAAATCAAGTAATTATAATTTTTTAAATAGTTATAGATGATAAATTGGTTAAATAAGAGATATGGCACTTCTTTTACAGAAAATAATATACAAAGCATTAAAGACTTTTCATTAATATGGAATCTATTTGAAGGTAAGTTTTTTGGAACAAGTTTTAGCATTATTAAACTAGAAAGAATATTAACAGATGTAGATTTTGTTATTGATATTGATTGCTTTCTACCATATTTAGATTATTTCAAGAACCGCTATGTTAATCAAGAAGATAACACGATTAACGAACGGTTCAATTTTTTACAACTTAGACCAAATGATAGAAAAGATTTTGTCGCAAGGGTGCTATTAAATAGAGAAGACATATCTAATTATACAGAAACTAACACTCAATATGAAGTAGTTTTAGCGATATCAATAATTGTATATAGGTTTCGTAATAATCTTTTTCACGGAATAAAAAACATTCAACATATTGATCAACAAGAAAAAAATTTTATAACAGCAAATAGTTTTTTACAAACTATAATTGAAACAATTGAAGATAATTAATTTAAGGCTTATCAAAATGAGAGATTATAGTAGTTATATAGAAGAAATTTCCGACATTGATTTATATGAAGGTTTGGTAGGATATGGTCTTTTTGCAGAAAAGATACCTGATTTCTTGACTAGCATTGAATTTTTAGATTTTACTAATTCAATGACTTTTCCAATTAACAATAAACCTAAGGATTTTATTAGATATTCAAGCATGAGAAATATCAATATACTTAGACCTATGGCAATTCCAGAACCCTTTGCTTACGCTAATCAAGCTAAATATTTAGCCAATAATTGGAATAAATTACAGGACTATTTCTTTGAAAAAACTAAAGATAATGCATTTAAAATTAGTCGTATTCATCTACGTAAATTAGAAAATAGATCAGAATTGTTTGAAATGAATTATAAGAATTTCTCAAAAGATGGTGATCCAGAACAAGATATTGTTATAAAAAGTAAGTATGTTGCATTAGCAGATATATCAAATTGCTTTCCAAGCATATATAGCCATTCAATATCTTGGGCGTTAGTGGGAAAAAGTATTGCTAAGTCTAAGTCAAAACCAAGTGACCAAAGTGAATGGTTTAATACAATTGATTTTAATACACGTAACTTAAAGCACGGAGAAACTAATGGTGTTTTAATAGGTCCGCATTCCTCTAATTTGATATCTGAAATATTACTTGTCTCAGTTGACAATGAGCTTAGTAAACAAAAATTCAACTATATTAGAAATATTGATGACTATACTTGTTATGTAAATTCATATGAAGAAGCTGATAGGTTTTTTCTTTGTTTATCTGAAGAGTTGAAGAAGTATGAGCTAGCTTTAAATAGTAAAAAATCAAAAATAATCCCTCTTCCTCAAGCAAGTGTTAAAAAATGGGTTACTAAATTAAATCATTTTAATTTTACTAATACCTATCAAGTTAATAGTGTCGAAGCGATTAGAGTTAAAGAGCTAAAAGGATTCATTGATTTTGCGATTGAATTAATGCTAGATGAAGATTCTGATGTTTCAATTTTAAATTATGCAATCAAGATTATTTCTAATAAACATTTAGATAAAAACGCAAAAAATTATTACATAAAGCAAATTCATCATTTGGTTTTATTGTATCCTTATTTAGTACATATATTAGAAAGTAAGGTATTTGAACCTCACGATATAAGTAAGGATATTATTAAGAATATGGCTCACGACCTATACCTGTATGGAAGTAAAAAGAAAATATATGAGGCTTGTTCCTATGCTATTTATTGGGCTATTAAATATGATTTTAAACTTGAAATTCCAACGATTAAAAATGACGCTATTGATTCTTTAGATTGTATCTATTTAATGATAGCTTACTTATATGATAAGAAGCATAACAAGAATGCATATCTAAAAGAATATAAAGATCTTTCTAAGTCCTTGAAAACAGATGATTTTGATAGGTATTGGTTATTTATCTATGAGACATTACCACATACTGAATTATCAGAAAATTTTAAAGCATTAAAAAAGAAGAAAGTTACTTTTATAAAAAATAAATTCCTTTAAAAAACTTAAAAACAGATTTTTACGATATTAATTATGCCCATAAGACTTAATCGTATTCACGTTCAAATTCAGCTCAGTACAAACAAATTCTCGCCACTGGTCTTTAATTTGTTTGTCAACTTTATCAGTATAAGGCTTTAGTTCTTTAGCAAACTTGGTCACTTGCTTAAAAGGCTGTGTAAATTTAGCTTTGGGCTTTCTCCTGTTTAAAATCAGGTAGAAATCCTCAAAGCTTATATCCTCAGTACTAAAACACTGCATCAAGATACACTCTTCGTATAGAAGATTAACTTGCATACTTGTAAAAAGATCATCGTCTAAGTTTAACCGTTCCTCAGGGAAATAAGTTGTAATCCAATCTTTCGCTTTGGTGATATGTGTTTTAAATGAGTTGTAATAATTGGTTAGTAGGTAAGTATTCTCTTTTTCAAAGACTTCCTTTTCGGTATAAAGGTCAGAAAGTTCTTTTCTGAAATACTCAATATCAGCATCATTTAGATCCTTTGGTGCTTCTAAGGGAAGCTCTCTTTCTTTAACGTGCTTTAGATCCTCTGTAGCAAGCGCAATCTTATCGTTAAATAGGTGCACAATATATACTCTGTGGTACAGCTTATAGAAATCAAGGTTTTGCATCTTAGTATTATGCTGGTCAAATAACAAACTTAGCTGTTCAAGAAGTAAAGCGATATTGTTTAAAGCTCCCTTAGAAAAGTTGCTATTTCTTATTTCAATCAGCAAGGCTTCAAGGTCTATTGCGTCAAGTTCTTTAGAAACTGTAGCATAAGACTCTTGCTTGTAACATTGCCAAATATCATAGGTAAACTCATCAGATTTAAACTCATCTAAGAGTTTGTCTAATGTCTTAGAATACTGACTCAGCTTTAAAGTAGTTGAAATGGTATCGCTCATATCGTATCAAATTTAGTCATTGCATTAGCCTTGATTGAATCCGCTATATCAATGTAGGGTTTCATAGATTTATAATCAGAATGCCCTGTCCATTTCATAACCACTTGTACAGGTATTCCCAACGATAAAGCAGTACAGATAAACGTTCTTCGCCCTACGTGAGTACTAAGATGTTCATACTTGGGTTTAACCTCTTCAATTCGCTTATTTCCTTGATAGTATGTTTCTCTAATAGGCTCATTGATTTCTGTTACTTCTCCAAGAGTCTTAAGAAACTCATTCATCTTTTGATTAGAGATAACAGGTAGTGCTTTATCATCTTCAAAAGGAACTTCTTTATACTTCTCTAAAATAGCTCTACTGTGTTTGTTTAGCTCTACACGTAAGTAATCATTTGTTTTCTTGGTTACAAACTCAATAACCTCGTTATTGATATCTTGTTTAGTCAGGTTATAAGCATCAGAGTATCTAAGCCCTGTATAACAACAAAACAGAAGTACATCACGCACTCTATCAAGGTAAGGCTTATCGCTTAAATCTTTTGCTTTGATTTTATCTAATTCCTCCTGAGTCAAAAAGATAATACGCTTAGAGGTTTCTTTAAGCTTGGGCTTAAAACTCTCAAAGCTATAGGGGATAGTATAGTTATTACTTCTACACCATTTAAGAAACCACTTTACAAAGCTGATTTGCTTTTCAATGGTACTATTGCGCATTTGTTTCTTTTCTCTAAGAAAAGTAACATAATCTAAGAGTGTCTTTTCATTAAGATCCGCAAATTGAAAATCACTCTTAAAAGTACTAAGGTGCGAGCGAACTGTTTTAAACTTGGTGTAAGTAGCATCCGTCCAATCGTTGCGTTTACCACTACTTTTTACAAACTCGTCAAAAGCAGTGAAGAGATTCTTTTCTGTTGCTGACTTTATCTCTTTGTCAGAGTAGCGTTTTACTTCATCTTTGAAGAGTTCGAAAGAAGGCATTTCATTCTTTAGTTCAAACTCTTTAAATATTCTATCCACAATGGTAGTAAGTTCACTAAGAGCGGTGTTTATTTCTGAGGAACTTTGCTTAAGTTTGTTAGTAGAACCGTTGCGTACTTTTTCCTTATCTTCATCCCACTTAGAAGCATCGATGCGATAACCTGTAAAGAGTTCAACTCGTCCACCGTTATAAACAACACGAGCACGGATAGGGACATTCTCAACTACAAGAATATTGTCCTTTTTTCTTTTTTCAATAGCGAAAGTTATTTTTCTTTTTATAGTCATGGCTAAAAGTATTACACCCAAATATACACCCAATTTTTATACCATCATATACTATTTAACTACATTTACACGAACGACCAAAACTTTAACTTATTGATATGTAGTAAAATAACACATTAAAGGATTTAGTAAACCTATACGTGTTATTCCCTCTTTCTCCGCAAAGAAAACCGATAGTGTAACTATCGGTTTTTTTATTTTGTAAAAAGAACGGAAAGCTCGCTTTCTGCGTTCTTTTTACAAAATAAAAAAGTGGATAAGCGTAGCTTATCTGTTTTCTTTGTGTCTATTTACCCCCTTTGGGATATGTAATCCCTTTTGTATAAACCGTAAATGTTTTCGTTAGATCCAATGCAACGAAGTATCTGTTTTCTTTGTGTCAATTAACCCCCTTTGGGATATGTAATCCCTTTTGTATAACCCGTAAATGTTTTCGTTAGACCCAATGCAACGAAGTATCTGTTTTCTTTGTGTCTATTTACCCCCTTTGGGATATGCAATCCCTTGTGTATAACCCGTAAATGTTTTCGTTAGACCCAATGCAACGAAGTATCTGTTTTCTTTGTGTCTATTTACCCCCTTTGGGATATGCAATCCCTCTCTTCAATAAAAATGAAAGTATCAACTGTCATACCGAGTGAAACGAGGTATCAAGCGTAATTATTCTTTCAAATGATATTTTCTTTTGTCTTGATACAAAAGAAACAAAAAATCAAGACGAATAACAAATACCGGTCAAAAGGAGACTTCTAAGCTAAAGGAAAAGGACTCACTTCGCTCAAACAGCTTTTCCTTTTTACGCTTATTTCGTCTTTTTTGACACTCGGAATTGGTTATGATGTCAAAGGAAATTGTCTTGCTATTGAAATATTCGTTGTAATTAAAACTTTGATCTGCTCTTTTGGATTTTGTTTTGTCTTATTATAGTCCAATTTTCGGTTCGTAATCACCTCGACGTAGGAGAGGTCGATGAATCTACACTACGTTTCGATTTCATTTTACGCTTATTTCGTCTTTTTTGACACTCGGAATTGGTTATGAGGTCAAATTATTCCTTTTAATCCCTTTGTGCAGTATAAACCTAAGAAGACTGAGTTAATTAAAAATATTTTTTAGCTTTGAATTTTGGATAGCGTTGATCAAAGAGTACTAATAAAAATAGGAGTAATGGAGCATATGGAGCAGATGGATATATTTGAAAATTATCTATTTTCAATTGGAGGATTGCAAGTTGAAGAGATTAAGATCACCTCCCAATTCTTTGAAGCTGTATCCTTAAAAAAAGGTGATTTTTTTATTCAGGAGAATGAAATCTGTCGCTATATTGGATGTATTGCCCATGGTGCTGTAAAAGCTTATGGTAGTGATAAAGAGGGTAAGGAAAATATAACTTGTTTTAAGTTTGAGAATGAATTACAAATCAACATTAATTTTTAGTTGTGGCAGGATTCGATCTGCTTCTTGTAAATGTCTTTAAATCAATTAAATTTCTTGTTGATAAGAAACAACTTACCTAATAGCTTACGCCTAAAAAAGTGAATAAATCCAAGATATTAGTGTTGTTTATTTTGAAAACCTCTTTGTTTTCAGTTGTTTTACAGGTTTTTCTTATTCAGATATGAAAGTACTAAGTAACAACTTTTGGATATTCCGAAAATGATTTGAAATAATAGGTGGAATTTTCAAAGGAAGAAAAGGTGTTTTTCGTACAATCAAATACAGTATGTATAATGATAGATAGCCTGAAGAGAATATACCGACTGATTGCCACCAATAAAGAGATTAAAGAAAATCAATGTTAGAAATATTGGCTTTATTTTTAATTTAGCTGTTGATTAAAATAATAAACATTTTACAACAAATATAAACGAATAGCTTTCACCAAATTTGAGAGTTAACTGTAATTTTTTCCAAACTAAAACAAGTTAGTCATATGAAGACAGATAAAATTGAATATGTAAGAAATGATGAAAATTTAAAAGAAAGTTTCATTAAAGCAGGCAAACTTCTTCAGATTTTTAATTCAATAGATTATGAAAACGTTGTAGATAAAATAGGTGTTTTAAAGGAACTTTTAGGAACAATAGGAGAGGGGATTTCTGTTGAACATAATTTTCATTGCGATTTAGGTGAAAATATACATGTGGGAGATAATTTTTATGCAGGATTTAATTGCACAATTCTTGACATGGCGGAAGTTAGAATTGGAGATAATTGCTTGATAGCACCAAATGTAGGGATTTATACAGCAGGTCATAATATTAATCCAGTTGACCGATATAAAACGGGTTATGCCAAACCAATAACAATTGGAAATAATGTATGGATTGGAGGTCATTGTGTAATAATTGGGGGAGTTAAAATTGGAGATAACTCAATTATTGCAGCAGGTTCAGTAGTAACTAAAGATGTTCCTGAGAATTCAATTTTTGCAGGAAATCCGGCTAAAAAAATTCGAAATATTGAGCAATAAAATTATTGCAAAATGGAGAGTGAATTTACGGCTAACTGAATGTTTCTGTTTTTATCATTTTACATTTTTATTTTAGTTATAGAACAAATCTGCTATCCGACACTGTTTTATCATTGGCAACTTTTTAAAACGATATGATTTTTATGACAAGAGCCGTATGAAACGAGAGTTTCACGTACGGTTCTGTGAGAGGCCTGAGTTGAAATACTTTTGCCTACTTGACTTTGTAATCTAGGGGGCTTTATTCAAAGCTTAACCCCCTAAATTCATCTGTAGTTAGTTTTTGGCCAAAGTGATGTACAATTTCATTTAAAAAGTAATCTTGTTGCATTTGGTTAAAAGCTGAGGTAGCATCTGAGATGACAAACGTATTATATCCTTTTTCATGTGCATCTCTAAAGGTACTTTCAATACAAACCTGTGTTGCATATCCAACAAGGTAGAGGTTATCTATTTTATTGTTTCTTAGATAAACATCTAAATTAGAACCAGTAAATCCACTAGCTCCAGTGCGACCTGTTACTACAAACTCGTGTGCTAAAGGTTTTACTGTTTCAAAAAAAGCTGTACCAAATTCATTTTCTTGAAAGGTTCCTGCATTTGGAATAGCCTTGCGAAGCCCTGCTTCAGCTTTACCCATCTCTGGATATCCTTTTTTAAAGCGCAATCCTACGTGAATGACTTCCATTTTGTTCTCTCGGGCGTACTGAAGTACCTTTTCAATGTTAGTAATAGCGTTTAGCATCATTTGAGTGTCTTGAATTAAAGCTTTGTTCAGCTTCCCTTCTGGATGCATCCATTCATTTTGCGTTTCAATTAAAATTAAAGCAGACTTTGCAGCAGTTTGAGCTAGAATTGTATTCATAAATAATAGATTTAGAAGTAATAAAAATGCTTTTTTCATTATAAATCAAGATGTAAAGGGTTCGTACTATATTCTTTCGATATTTTAGATACCGCCATCCAGGAATCGTCAAATTTGATGTAGGATAAATAATCGGTTATAATTAGTTCCTTGTCTCTGAAAAATTCTGTTTTAACAACAGCTGTACAATCCGTTAGATCCAATACTGCTATTGTATAGTTGAGATTCCGAATACCTGAGCTCATTTTCTCAGCAGAGTTTTTATAGGCTTGAACAATCTCGATCCACTGATCTAAAGAGAGTTTAAACACTTCGTTTCCTTGGGGAACTAAAATATGAAAGGCAGGATGGAAGCCTTGTCTCATTTGTTCCACATTCAATTGGTTTAAAGCCCCTTGAGCGAAGGTTCGTTCCACTAGACTAATGAGTTCGTTTTTTGTGTGTTGTGAAGGTGAATTTTGTGCTGACATGCTAGCTGTTTTTAGTGTGGTTACTACGAGTACTAGAATAAAAAATGTTCGTATCATACATTAGATGTTTATATGTGACTTTAATTGTAAGTAATTTACAATTGCAAATGAAGGACTTATATTTTATATTTACAACATTAATTGTAAATAAATTACAAAATGAAGAAAAGTAAGGATACGACTGATTTGTCTTTTGACTTTGATTTTCTAGATAAGCTGGTGGTTGGAATAGGGGAGGTTGCCCAAATTACGGGGATTCCGACACGTCAAATTAGATATTGGGAAGAGAAAGGAATCGTTACAAGTTTAACGGAAGAAGAAGGAAAAAACAGAAGATACAATTACGAGAATATCAAAAAAATGTTGTTGATTAAAGAACTAATGGAAGAGGGATACACTTTAGATGCTTCAGCAGACAAAGTAAAAAAACGCATGGAGATGATTGAGGATACTTTAAACAAGCTTAAAAAGCATAAAGAATAAGGATTAACCCAAGTTAGGGAAAGCTTGCTTGGGTCTTACAAAAGAATTCATCTGATTTATTGGCTTTCGCTATTAATCATGGTTTCTAAGCTGGCGAAATACTGAGTAATTGTCTTGCTACTTTAGCCTTTACCCATTCAAGAGAACTTTGTTTTGTTTAGCTAATAATTGTTTGAGCTCTCCAATAATTGTTTGAGCAAACAATCTTAAATCTTCTTTGGTGATTTGATTGTCTATGATCGTTGTTTTTTAGGTTAAACAACTAAGGTAAATGGATATAATAAGATTAGTGTAGTAGGAAGGTAAAGAGTATACTGGGCTTTAAATGTGCATGTATAGAACTTAGTAGTTCGTAAAAGATTATTAGCTCCTTTGATCTACTATTGTTTTTAACTCAGCTTGTAATTGAGTAATGATTTCTATCAGTACTTCTGTTTTTTCTGTATCAAAATTAATAAGTCGTTGATGTAGTACTCTATAGAAATCTAATAAAGAAAAAAACTTGCTACCGAATTTATCAAATAAGTATTGATACTTATTTAAGTCAGTATTCACATTTACACAAAGTAACCATAAAGAGTAACTAGATAAGTAATTAGGTAAGTATGATAAATGAGCTAATATATATGTTCTACAAAATGACATAAAATAAAGTGATAGTAGATAAGGAATACTTGGCTTGCATTGTTGGTTCTTTTTTAGTTTCTGTAGATTCTTGAGGAGTTCTTTAGCCGTATTATTAGTGACTGAATTATAGTAGTATAGATCCGTATATAAGGATGTGTGAGGGACTAACCAATGTAGTGATGCATTGTATTTACTAGATGAATAAATCTTGTTCTCCTTTTTTATAATATTAGCAAAGAAATCTTGTGAGCTGTATAATTCTGTTTGAATCCATATTTTCGTATGGGCTATAATAACAAAGTTCGTTTGCTTATTAAACTTATCTTGTAAACGTGACTCCAAGTTCTTAATCTGTTCGTTTTCAAACTTATCTCCTATGATAAAAAGATAGTAAATAGTTTGGTTACAAAGAATTAACGTCTTGTACAGATAAATTTCTTCTATACACTGATTTTGATTTAAGCATCTTTCAATGATGATATCATGAAAAGTATCTTGTTTATTTAGTTCTATAGTTACCTCTGCAATCGCAGGAATGGTTGTTGGGTGTTTGATTAAACGTTTTAAAGACTGAAAGCGGTCTTGAATAAAATTATGAAGTACGTTTTCAATAGTATTAAAAGCCTCAAAGCACTCATGATAATAAACTTCTCTGTCCTCTTCTATTGCTTCTTTTACTCTGTTTATTAAAGCAATAAGGTAGTATTCCTCTTCGTTTCTTTTAAGAAATAAACTTTCAATCTCTGGATTAAACTTGCTTATCGCTTTAATTCGTTGATGTAAGTTATTGATGGAGGTTGTATGTCCGATATAGAGTTCTTCTAAATACTGTAGATGTAATTCAAATAAACGCTCGTAAAGAAGAAACACGCTTGAAACAGCGTCTAAAGACTTATGTGTATTAAGTTCAGAACTTAAAAGGTCGTGATCTTGGAAATATCTCTTTTTATAAATACTGTATTGATCATTAAACTCTTTGAAGCTTCTTGTAGCAAGTTTAGTAAAATCAATTCCTTCTTGCTGATAAACTAGATGCTCTTCTTGGTAGATAAGCTCTATTAGAGGATAACCATGTTTAAACTTGTATATCAAAGCATTATAATCAAATAACAATACGATGATACCGTAGTTCTTAAATAGTTTCTTAATTCCTTTGCGATTGGCAATAATGTCAATATCACTTCTATTATTTAGGTGTATAAGTAAATAGGAAGTCATCTCTATAGTATTACTACAATAGTAAATTTCTAATACAGAAGGAAACTCTGTAATAATCTCTTTAAGCTGATTACTTAAAAAGTCGTTGATAGGAAAAATAGTTGTTTTCATAATTATTTATTTTTTTGATTTGATTAAAATTCAATAGAACTCATTGAGTAAACTATGCTATCAAGAAGTATAATATTCTCATTAGGGGATATTTTACAAGATAATTTTCTAACTTTACCATTCAATCTTTTTAAATCATTGGCTTTATCTTTGAGCCTTCTTAACTCAGTTATTCATTATGGAACATAAAATACATCAAGGAAGAAATGTAAAGCGTTTTAGAGAAATGCTTGGAATCAAACAAGAGGTTCTTGCTTTTGATTTAGGAGAAGATTGGAATCAAAAGAAAATTTCTTTACTTGAACAGAAAGAAGTCATTGATCATTCACTGTTACAGCAAATATCAAAGGTGCTAAAAATACCTGTTGAAGCGATTGAGAGTTTTGATGAAGAACAGGCGATTAATTTGATATCTAATTCCGTATCATTTGAGAACTGTCAACACCCCTCTTTTTTTAATTATCAACCTAATTTTAATCCAATTGATAAGGTGATAGAGTTATATGAACGCATGTTACAACAACAAAAAGAAATGATAGAAAAATTAGAACGGTTAATAGAAGAGAAAAAATAAAACTTAAAAAATGAAATGTAACATTTAGCCTTATATCTAGATTTCTGTAAAAAAGTTCTTATAAACTTTTTTAAGATAACAAATTGAAAGTAACATGAACCTAAATAAAAACACAAACTCAATCCTAACATTAGTTTTTTCTATTTTTGCTTTAATTATTAGTATAAGATCATGTGATATTTCAAAAGACGCTCTTAATTATGCCAAAACAATAGAAGCATTTAAATTAACCCCAGGATTATTAGTAGAGTGTGATACTATAGATGTAAAATTTGATTTAACTAATCAAGCAGTTTTACAAGGTTTAAGAATTGTTTTTCCAGATAAAGTAACTTCAAATTTTTTAGATTTAAAAACTAAACCTTATAGTATAAATCAATACATTTTAAGTAGTAAAGTAAAAGGTTATATAGAATCAAAAATTCAAATATCTGATTCCATAGCTGTTATAGGAAATATTAATATTCCTATTATTGTAAACTATTCTGCTATGGTTAATGGTTCTTCACAATATTTAAGAGAAAATAGAGTTTTAATATTTGATGTACATTTTGAAAAAAATCTATCTAAAATAACATTAAATAGCAGTTATTTAATAAACAGAGTTGGATATCCAATTAAAGAAGTATCTTATTGGTATAATCCATTTGGAAAGTCAAAACAAGAAAAAGTTTCAGAGCAAGACAACTTAGATGTTAAAAACCTATTAGATGAGCAGTTAAATAATTTATAGTATTTTTTTATTAATATTTTCTTGTAATTAATTAAAGTAAAAATAATCCAAAAGGTACCCCTACCTAGATTGTGGTAATATTTTCTTTAAACATTATTCAATGGAGTAATTGTTATTTATTGGAATTAATATCTTGAAGTCTTTTATCTACAATAACAATAATATCAAATACTTCTTTGAAATAGTTAAAAGCATTATCAATAGCGTGGTCTTGTATGTGTAATTGAGCTATAGCTGGACTTAATGTTGAAATAGTTTTTTCTTCATATGGTATATTCTCTAATCCATTATTATTTAAAATGTCATTAATTGAGTACATTCTACCTGAAAAAAAATTTGCTGTATTCTTAATAATTTTTTTTGTTTCTGAATGAGAATATGGATTTCTGTAATTATTTTTAAAGTCCTTTAAACACTTATATTCTACATCACTAATTAAATTAATATTTTTCAACTTAGCTAAAGTATTATTTAAAATTTCATTATCAAAATCATATGATTCTAATAACTTAATGTTGTAAAGGTTATCATCTGAATAATTTAACCCCGTTGTTCCATGCTCAATTATTGACAACTTTACAAATCTTTCAAGTATATGATTTGTAACACATATACTTGCTATATAATTGTTTAAAAGAAGACAATTAATGTTCTCATTTATAAGAGTTTTCAAACTACAAAATGAATATAAATCTCTTGAATCAATATATGGAAAATATCTATCAATATTGTTATTGATATTATCTGTAAGGTGCTGAATATAAAACTCTTTATTCATTTTTCTATTTTATACAAAGATACAAATTTTAGTAAATCTCAATTTCCGAGATTAAAGATAGGTAATATTTAATCGTTAGATAATAAGAGAGTCTTCTTTATAAATACTTGACTAAAACTTTAATTTTTTTTCTTAGTTGTAACTTCATCCATAATTAGTTTTAAATACAGCATTTAAAATATAGGCTTATTCTTATCATTAAAACTTGTAGTTATCTGCTGTTCAAACTCATTGAAATGATGCTCTAATAAATTGTATAAATAAGCATAGATAGTTAGTTTATTATCTGCGATGACCTGAACAATTCGAGAAAGTATCTTGTGATGCTCAGGATCAATATAAACCGATTTTCCATGACGTGCTATGCTTTTTACATCTTTAAAAAAGAGGTCTTCATACTCCGTGATATCATATTCTTTAGTAAGTGGGAGGGCTTTTTTTACACGCTTTTGTTTCTTAGGTTCTTCTTTTGTTTCTTCTTGCTCATCTCTTATACCAGGAGCATTCAGTTCAGCCTCTGTAAATCCCTTAAGTCTTACGCCGTCAACCATTAGTGCCATCATCGCTTCTTCGTCAATTCTAGGTTTCTTTTTAAATTCTTCGTTCATAATTTCTAGTTTTTTAGCTGTTTATAGTTTTGTCTATTTATGTAGTTAGTTAAATATTATGCTGTCCTTTTAGTTGCAATTCCAGTGTTTCAGACATTAAACTGTGTAAAGATTTTATCAACAATCTATTTGTGTGTTTAATCGTTGGGGACTATGTAAAGTCATAGCTACGATATTGCGTTTGTCCAACCAAAACATTGATTAGACAAATAACTAGAGATATAGACAAAGAATGAAAAAAAGGTATTTGAGTGGCGTACTTGGCGTTAACTAATATGTTTATACACAGTATTTACATTAGAAAAAACATATTGTAAATAAGTTAAAAAAGTTACCGAAAAGGTAACAGCAAGTTATGTTTTGAGGCACTCAAAATTGAGATTCGAGCTTTCAAAACGACTTGCTCTTGCAGAGGGCTAGAAAACTACTCCGAAGTTGCTAGTTTTTTGTTGAAATAGTAGATAGACTCAAAATATTGGAGGGTTTACGGAATTCCGTATCTTATTTTGAAAATGGTTTCATATGTTTGTGTTTTAATATCTTACACACAAACATATATCATGGAATTTCATATTAACCAAGTATCACTTCACCATATTGATATTGATAAACAAGAAATAAAAGAATTTGAAAATGTTGCACTAGAAAATAACTTTAATGAATATATTAACAATATATTACTTAAGTTATTTGATTCTAAAACAAATCATAGATTTTTTGAAATAAAGTCTAATAGTACCCAAGTAGTTGCAAATATACTTAAAATATTGAATGGAGTTGATAAGGCTACATTGACTTATGAGAACTCAAAAAGGCTACTTGAGAAGGAAACAAAAGCACAAGAAAGAATAGCTAGATTAAAAAGAGAAGTACAAAAAGGAAGTTTAATACATATTCAATTAGAATTAGATAGCAAAACCTTTGTAATACTAACCAAGGTTGAATTTGATGAAATTTTAACTGAAAGATACTTGACAAAAGAAAAAGGATTAAATACAAACAATAAAATTTATAAAGCCTTTATTTATTGCCCAGAAGTAAATGAATTGCAAATATTTGATAATAACTTAAGTAAGTTTTGGTGGGATGATTTCTTAGAATTAAAACCAATAATTTCTGATGATGATAATACAAAAAACTCATATCAGGCTATTGATTCTATATTATTAAATCAAAATGATACATATCACACTGATATTGTAACATTACGAGAACATTTATTAGCCTATTATAAAACAAATACAATTTTTAAATTTGATGAATTATTAAAAAGCTTCAAGGAGTATAAACCGCATAATAAATCTTTTCCTATTTCGAGTATAAGTGATAGAATTGAAAATCTTACTAAAAGAGGGAAATTTGATACCCATTTCAATATTAAACAAGATAAAGTTACTAAAACTACAAATAGAAAAATTAAGGTAAATGAGGATATCTCAATTTCTATTAAAAATGCCCCAATAAACACATTAAGTAATCATATTGTTCCTTTTATTGATGAAGGTTCAAAGATACTAAAGATTTATACGGATCAGGGTTATGATGAAATTCAAAAATTAATAGAGGTTAACAGAATTAATGATGACAGAGTTATTGAATAATTTCAATTCAAAAAAAGAAGTTATTAGTATAATAGAAAACGAAAATTTTCAAAAGTATTCATTAGAAGCAGTTATTGAAAAGAAAAATATCAAAAAATTTTTAATAACTAAAAGTGAATATGATATAATTGCTAATAAAATAAAACTTTTAGAGTGTGAATGGTTAATAAAAATTGGGTTCAATTATATAATAAATCATATTGATTATAGTGATTTCAACATAGAGTCTCTAGAGGATAATGATGATAATGAAATAACTTTTTATTTTGAACTTTTTAAAAATAAGAACAGTTTAGTTATAATAAATAGCGATCTGTTTCTTCAACATATTAATAGTATTACTTTAGAAGACAATTTAGACTATTTAAGTCCTAGGATTCAGAAAGGTCTCAATATTCAAAATATTGATTCAGAAGCAAAATTAAGTTCTAATAAAATTGCCTATAATAGTATTTTGGATTTTAAGCAAAATAGATATGACTTAAATTTTCAAAATAATTTTTCTAATCATAGTAAATTTAAAATATCTCCTGAGAATTTAGATTTCTATATTGATAATTGTTCTGATCATGTCTTAAACTTTTATTCAAAAATAAATTTTGTATTATGTTTAGGGTTTATTTTTGATAGAACAAGCATTAGTAAAAATAAAATAACTTTATTAATAAGTAATCAAAAGACAATCAAGTATACTTTAGACTGGAAAGATATAAATCTTGATAACTATCTAGTATATAAAAAAATAGTAGATTGGATCTATTTAGATTCATCAAAAGAAAATGATAGGATTGGAATTGTAAAGAATGTTTTAATATATTATTTAAATGAAAAAACTCCTAATATAGCTATAGATGTATTTGATTCTATTATTACTGCTAATAATATTTACATCAAAGAAAACGTTGAGAACTTTATAAATGTAAGAAATAAAATACATGAAGAATTAGAAAATATTATTTCTTTAATAAATAATGCTATAATAGAATATCAGAAGAAATTCGAAAAAACTATTTTTATTTTTATAACTTTTTTTATCACTAACTATATATTTGAATTTTCAAAATCAGAAAATTTGAAATTGCTTTTCAATAGTAAAACTACTATAGTTGGTCTCTTTATACTATTACTTGGATATATTTATTTTTGGTACTCTAATAAAATTTCTATTGAAGATGTAGAAAGAATAAATGACCGATACATTAAGATAAAAAACCGATTTATTTCATTATTGACTATAGAAGATATTAATTTAATATTAAATAATGATAGTGAATTTAATAATGAAATGATTTTTTTGAAAAAGAAGATCAATAAGTATAATCAATTATGGTATTTCACATTAGTTATACTGTTTCTTATAATTGTAACACCTTTTTTGTATTATAATACTAAACAAGATATATATCTAAAGATAGTATCATTACCAATTATTATGCTCATTTTTATTATTAGATATTTAAAATCTGATAATTTGAAATAAAAACTCCTTAAGATATAAAAATTTGATAAGATGAGTGAAATACAATTTAACATTCAAAAGGAATTTCGAGAGAAACAAGAGAGATATGTATATTATTTAATTGCATTATCAGTTTCAGCAATTGGTTTCTCAATTCATAAAACAAGTAATCAGAATTTGAGTTTTTATCAAATTCCACTAGCAATTGCTGTGGTATGTTGGGTCTTTAGCATTTTTTGCGGTTTGAAATTTTTAAAATATGTTATCAGTTCATTATATAATAATAATAGTTATTTTGATATTATTAATGGAAGATATGATGATATTGGCAACAATGCAGAATATATACAGATTGCCATTAAAGCATTTAAGGAGGCAACAAGTATCAATCAAATAAGTATGAAAAGGTATTTTTCAAGCCAAGGTTATTTATTCTATGGAGGAATGATTCTATTTATAGTTTGGCATGTATTCGAAATGTCTTTGAAGACAACTTAAATTAACTTCTTAATGTTTTTACCTCCTAATATGAATTTATTATGGTATTTATAATAAGTATTAATTCTAATTGTTTGTATCGATTTGTAATTTAATTTTATATTAAACTCGGAATTTAGAAAATATATATATATTTATCAATAACGTCAATAAACTATAGAACCTTATTTAAACTTATAACTAACGATATGCTAGATAAAGATAAACTTCAAAAATTAAAAGAGATACCTAAAGAAACAGATATTCATACTTTGCTTTATGAACTTCTGAATGAAATGAAATATAAAAATGTCCTAATTACTCATGAAAATGGAAATGTACCTGAATATGGAAAAGATTTAATTGCGTCAAGATATGATGATATCGAAGATAAATTCGAATGGACTGCATTTGTTGTTAAAAAAGGAGACCTAACAGGTTCTTCTCAAACAAATATGGAAATAAAAGCACAAGTTCAAGAATGCTTTGATTATCATTTTGATTCATTAAAACATGATAGAATAAATATTTCTAAAGTTAAAATTGTAACGAATGGAAAAATAAATTCTGGAGCATTACAAAAATTTAATAAAGATGAGTTTTATAAAAAACCTAATATTTCTTTTTGGACAGGTGATAATTTGTTAGAATTTATTGATAAATACTATCCTAGATTTTGGTTAGAAGGATCTAATACTTATAAACACTATATTGAAATCTTTCAACAAAATAATAAACATGATGATTTTACAAAAGTAGTAGCCACTACTGATAAAAATATTAAAAAAATTCTAGATAATACTATTAAACAAAAACTGATTGAATTCTATTATGACGAAACTGACGGGAAATTTAAACGAAAATGGTTTGACGTAGAAGACTTAAATAAAGTGACAGAATGTAAGCTAATAGTCGGTGAATCAGGCTCTGGTAAAACAACTCTTTTTAAACAAATATCAAATAATATTATTTTTGAAAATTCAATTAGAAATAATTATGAGTTTTTTCCAATTATATTAAAGTTTATCGATTTAAAATCTTCCAATTTTAATATAGAAACTGCAATTAAGAACTATTTTCAGAAACATACTTTTAAATCCTTATTAATTGATGTTGACGAATTATTAATTAAAAAAAATTATATATTATTTATTGATGCTTTAGATGAAATTGGAGATAAACCTTCAAAAGAAAAGGCTTTAGAGGTTGTAAAAGCATTCAACATAAAAAATCCTGAATTACAAATTATATGTTCTTCAAGAAACTCTGATTCATTACTTGGAGTATGCCGTGAACTTGGATTTAAATACTTTGAAATTAATGGAATCTCAATGAATCAAGCTGAAAGTTTTTTGGGAAGATACTTTGAAGAAGATTCAGCTAAATGTAAAAGATTAGTGAAGTCTTTGAAAGATTCTAGAATTTTAGATAAACTACCAAAAACACCTTTAACATTAACTCTGTTGACATCCTTGTTTGATGAAAATGGATATGAAATTCCAGCAACTATTTCAGATCTCTATAAGTATTTCATTGAAATAATTCTTAATAAGAATATCAAAGAAAGTCATCTGGATCTACTTAAAGTAGGAATTCATAGAAGTATTTTATCATATATAGCAGAAGATTTACATTCTAATAAATTAAAAAGCTTAAGTAAGCATGATTTAGTTATAAAAATTAGTTCTTTTGCAAAAGAAAGAGGACATAAATATAATGTTAATGAATTAATAGATGATCTAGTGCAAAATATTAATATTTTGGTCGAAAATGATAGAGGTGAGATTGAATTTAAACACTTATCATTTCAAGAATATTTTACTGCCTACCAATATTATAGTACCACACCAAATGGAAAATCAAATTTTGTAAACAACTTCAATGATATTTGGTGGCAAAATGTAGCAATTTTTTATGCAGGAATGACTAAAGATTCACCAGAATTGATTGATGAAATTTTAACTAATTCAATTCCTCAAGAGTTTCATGAATATTTAATTAATACTGCTGGTTTAGGTTACCTTATACAAGCTCTGTATAATACTCCAATGAACGATAGATTAAAAGTAATTGAAACTAATCTTGAAAATATTAATAAAGCTCTTAGATTTATTATAGATACAAATGAGGAAAAATATCTTGAAATTAAATCTTTTCTTCATACATCGTATGGAGCGAATAAAATTTTAGCTCATTGGTATGAATTTCATCATTCTTCTATAACATTAAAAGAACCTTTAGAAAGCTTATTCAATGAGATGATATCATTATTACAAAAAAATGAATTTAATGACAAAAACGAGAAAAAAAATCTTGAATACTCAACTTATCTAGTTGCTTCTACTCTTCAAAATATCGAGTTTGATGATTTTGAGAAATTTAATAAACTAATAAATTTAATAGAAAAGGATAACTACATTGTTCAAGGACTTATTGATTCTGATTCTAACAATAAATTAAAAGAATTAACAAAAGAAGATAAGCGTAGAAAATCAATTAAAAAATTTGAACAACGATTGAGGTTTTTAGATGGACAAAAAATTATTGATAATGTAAATGTTTCTATTAAAACAGGAGAGAAGCTCAAACCTTTACGAAAATTTAAAAAGTAGACAATAGTTGTAAAATATTTATTATTATAATCAAATAGCTTTGGACAGAAGAATTATAATATTTTTTGTATTTTAGTATTTAGAATCGAAACGATTCCATCATAGCATAAAACTTTCGTAATAAGGTGCTCACTCCAATCCAAAAAAGTGAACAGCCCTATTTATAAAGCATACGGCATAAAAGAGGCTAACCCTCTTTCTCCGTAAAGAAAACCGATAACGAGCGTTATCGGTTTTCTTTATTTACCCCAAATAGGAACTTTACTCCCTTTTAAGTCATAGGATAAAATACAACAGCCTAACTATGTTGTATTTTTTTACGTAGTAATAAGCTGAACAAAGACAAGTTTAGCGTAGGAGCAGGGCCTACAGCATTTGATATTCCCTTTGTTGGATCCTGTAGATTAAAGCATATACGTACCAAAATACTGCTGTAAAGCTTCCTTATTGTACTTATCTTCTCCACGCCAGTAGGTAACAAAAGTCCAATCGTGTTTTCCCCTTGTAGGTCTGTCATAGGAAGTAGGTTTTAGGAGGTCGATGCAAGCTAGTATTTCGATTAGTACCTGACGTTCCTCTTTTGTTGATTTAATAACGGCTGCGAGGTTTTTCTCTAATGCACTAGGATAGTCATCCGGCTGAGAATTTTCGATAACGGTTAGTATGTTGTTGAAAATCTCGATGTCTTCTGTTGTGGGGTCTGGAATAGCTGCTGCTTGTAGTTGTTCTAAGTCAAATAAGGTGTAGATCAGATCTCCGTGTCTGACACCTCCCCATTTTATTCTTTCAAAGTTTAATACATTTAGATCTACCTTATCGTAGCATTCATTTCCTATAATGCCATATTTCGAATCTCTACATACGCCACAGGTGTAGCTGATGTGTGTTACATTTCCGTGTGGATCCAAACTTTGTCCACTTACCACTTTGGTGTATTGGTGTGGCGTTAGTTGCTTGGCAATGAAATAAGAAGATAAACCAGAACGCCTATCTAATCGTCGGGTAGATAAACTACTCAGAAAAGCTTTGGCAACGTGCTGTGTGGAAATATTGGGAAGTATGTCGAGTATCAGAGCCAAACATGCGTCATGCGAAATTGTTCGGGGATCAAACATTAGTCCTTTTTCCTTGGCATAGGCAAGGTCAGCCGGGGGCGTGTGTCTATCTTTTTTGTCGATCCATCCGCTTTTCCAATACGTTTTGAAAAGTATGTTTTTGGCCTTTTTGTCCATCTGTATTCTTGTTTTCTTTACGAAAATAAGGATTTGTTCCTTATGGAGAGCTGTATTACACCTTTTAAAGCTTATTTCGGTTTTTACAAGTGAAGTAAAAGAGAGAGATTGTTGATAGGGTTGTACAACATAGGCGAACCGTTGTTTTACCATACAACCACCAAAAATCAATAGAATCAGGGAGGTAAAACCGTTGTTTTTATCCTTACTTTGCAGGCAGTAAATCTTCTAGAAAAAAAAGGGAAAAAGATACAACATGAATCCAAAGAATAAGGAAATCAGGTTAACTGGAGCAGAAGCCTTACAGATTATTGCTTCTCTAGATCAATTTGTACAATCTGTAGACAAAATAAGAGCCTATCATGCGGATCCAAGGAAAAACAAAACACAGGAAGAACAACAGAAAGCGCTAGCAACTTATATAAGTGAACCAGAAGTAACGTACAATTCAGCGCTTGCTATCAATAATCCCAATACACAAAAGGTAAAGGAGTTGTTAGCATCTATTTAACTTAAAAAAAGAGCATAAGACATGAAAAAACATACGTATACTTATACAGCACGTTGTAAAGCACTAGTTATCTTTAGCAAACCAACGGCAGATTTGTACGATGAGCCTTATTTGAATGAAATAGAAGAGTTGTCTATTGATAATGCTTTTGCTTTTCAGGTTGATTTAACGAAATTTCCTCAAGTAAAAAGACTTTTTATTGCTTCGAAAGATCCTTATACCATTGAGGACCTTGTTCATTTACAACAGTTAGAAGAACTAAATACCAATTGTTTCTTACCTGAAAACACAAAGAAAATGAAGCAGTTAAAGAAGCTAACACTAAGTGATCAAGCGCTGTTATGCGTGCCAAAAGACCTTAAAGATTCATCCGTTACTTGCTTGACCCTTCACTACTATCAAAAAGGAGATCCTCCCATTCCAATGCCTGCTTTTGTGTATCAAATGACCAAGCTAGAGCAGTTGGAATTGACGTTGTGTAATTTTTCAGTACTCAGTGAAGAAATTAATAATCTAACCCAATTGAGCGTATTGGAATTGAAATGCTCCATGACTTATTTGGAAGATTTCCCTTCGTTATCGGGTTTAATTAACTTGCGCCATCTCGTAGTGAATGGTGAAACAGTACAAGGGCAATTGAGACCCAAGTTTGCGCTTTTTTCAAAAATTTTAGAGCAGGTATGTCAACTTGGAGAACTGGAAACGTTAGATATCGGAAATTGGTATCCAAAGAACCAAAAGGAGCGAATTGCTTTCGAGGGAAAGAAAAATTCCCTGCCCGATATTTTTGCGAGCTTCCCCAAGCTCAAGAAATTGTATATCACGTGGATGAAGTTAGATTATTTACCGCCTACTATTTTTAAAATGTACACGTTGGAGGAATTGAATATTATCTCAAACTACCTAGCAGAGGAGGAGCTCCACAGCCTACAGCAGGAACTTCCTCAACTTAAAATCGTCGGTAAAGGGCACAATACAAGCCGTTTTTAATTCCAATAAATAGGAGGGTTAACTGAAAGTGAAACTGAAACTGCAAGAATTTGTCATTATTGTCGACAAGATGACGGGCTTCATCATTAGGGAGGCTGGTTTTATTTTAAAGGCATAGATTGTAATATTCCGACCGGTTCTAATAGTTTTACCTTTGACTTAACACCAATAAATGACAAATTCAGTATTGGTTTTCATTATGACAGTGCTTTGACTTTTTTTGATAAAAAAGAGAGTCTTGTTCAAATTCAATTTGAAGCCAAAATCTATTGGACAATTGACAAAGAACTAGAGCGTGAATAAGTGGCCTATACATTAATATCAATCGTATTGATAAAATGTATATTTTATGGATAGACTGAGAAATTCTCTTTCCCCTTAAAATAAATCATTAAACAGTATATTTGATTCAGAATCAAAATATTCCAGTCATAGTTCATAAGTTTTAAACTTTCTGAATTAGATGCTCACCTCTATTAAAAAATGAACCTCCCTATGGATAAAGCATATGAAGTAAAAGAGACGAATCCTTTTTCTTTGCGTTTATTTTACAGAATTTTCACAAAAAGCAAAAACAATTACCTATGTTTGATTAGCTAATTGTTTTTGCTATCGATCATAAGTTCTGTTAGTGGAGCACTTAAAAAAACGCCAATGAGTTACGCAAAATTTCAGAAAGAAGCTGGTATATACACAACGTGGATACGGACAAATAATCTCCCACACTTGGATTGGGAGAATGAAGACAAGTAAATTGACGGGAACTCCGTGGGAGGAAGATAAAATTTCTCAAACTTTTCCGATACTGTGTAAACTTTTTGATTATAATTGGAACTAATATTAGTTTAATCTACATCAATACAGCTCTATTCTAAAAAAGGATAAATGAAAAAACGACTATTTTTATTGTGCCTATTGGCTTTTGTACAACTGTCAATTGCACAGGAAGTCATGCAGTTTAAAGTGAGTAAACCCTATTGTGTGTTTAATTTCATGGAAACAATGACGACGCAACAAGGAGTTTCTCCAACCTTGAGAGAATACATCGTGCCAAGCGTCACAAAGGATAGTGTTTTTAGACAACTTTGTGTTGATTTTAAAAATTTAAAACTCGATTATCACTATCAATTAGAGGGCTATCCAGCAAATAGAAATTCCTACCGATCAACGAAAGACTTACTGATTATTGCTTTAGTAAACGCAAATACGATAGCTGAATTTAAGCAGAAGTCGATCGGAATTTTACCCCATAGTGAGCAGCAGAAATTAGTAACTCTTCTTGAACAAGCCGCTGCTTATTACGATGTTTTAATCTGGAAGGATCATGCAGAAAAACTAGAGGAACAACGAGAAAAATTAGAGGCTTACGTCCCGCAGTCAACGGAACTATTCGATAAGATTCGACATTTTTATCGCTCAACTTGGACGGCAGATATTCCGTTTCTTGTGAGTATTTATCCGATTCCTGGGCAAAGGGGAATTTCAACAGCTACGCCTCATGCCAATAGCCTTTGTATTGGTGTTTTGACGGATGATACACGAGGGATTGAACGAATGGGGGTTGTTTTTCACGAAATGTGTCATACACTATTTAATGAGCAAACGCCAGAGTTTCAACAGCAAATAGAACAGTGGTTTGAAGCGAGTACCTCTCCATACAAACACTATGCTTACACCTTTTTTGATGAAGCCTTAGCCACAGCAATAGGAAACGGTTGGGTGCATAAAAACATCAGTGGGAGCCTACCTACAACAGATTGGTACCACAATGAATATATCAATGGATTTGCAAAAGAACTCTATCCATCCGTTGAGGAGTACATGGCCAAACAACAACAAATAGATCAATCTTTTATTGATCAGGCCATTGCTTTATTTGCAGCGAAATTTCCCGATACACGAACTGATTATGGCGTCCTGCTCAATCGAGTTTCTATTTATAGTGATGCCGCAACGAATACGGAGCGAATGGAGATTAGAACAGCACTCGGTAGCCATTTTCAAATGACTCATATCAGTTTATCGTCTCCAATTTTAGACCCACAAAGCTTGGAATCTCTAAAAAATAGCACCCAAACACAAGTCATTGTCATCAATAAAAATCACCAAGAGACTTTGAGTGCTTTAAAGGAGTTATTTCCGCAATTGTCAAAAATAGCACCTACTGATCTAACGGATCATACACTTTTGAGTTTTTACGATAAAGGGAATAGACCTATTGTTATTTTGTATGCTTTAGATGATAAGGGAGTGCAAACGCTTGCGCAAAAAATGAAGGCGTTGAAATTTTTTGATGCAAAGAAAATCATCCAAAGCGAAGTAGAGTAATGTTTAATGAAAACTACAGCGCTAAAAAATAAACGTGCCTGCAAGAAACGGAGTAACCATCAACCGCTCTGTGGTGTTTATCAGTTGGATATATTTGAAAATCAGCATGCTGCATGTTGCAAATCGGATTGTCATCATCGTTTTTGCAAGCGGTGCATATGCAGAATAGAAAAACAAAAACGGTGATTCGGTAACTGCGTTTTTTCATAACTTATTTTGTTGAAAAGAGGAATAATGATAGTCAAAACTAGAGGGTAATTTTGAATACTTTTTGAATTTCTTTTTAAAGTGTATTTTTTTTGTCAAAAGGGTGATTTTTAAAGAAGCCTATACAACGTACCGGAATAGCAACTAGTTTTTGATTTAGGTTTGCGTATTAATAATTATACGACAAATGGTTAATATTATTTTATTATTTGTTTTTAATCTTTAAATTTAGGGTTAAATAATTAGTATTATTTTTATTTTGAATCAGTTTCATTCTTTAGCTGATTTGTTATTATTAGAATTAAAAAAACAAGTAAACTATGCGCAAACAATTCGTTATTTTTTCAACTTTACTTTTGGTTGTCCTGCTTCTACTTTCTGTATTTTTAAATAAGAATTGGAGCATTTTTTTTGTAATTGTTTTAATATTTGTGATTATGGGGTATCAGGATATGTATCAAAAGAAACATACCCTGAGGCGTATTTATCCGGTTTTTGGTCGACTTCGCTATGTGATGGAAGAGCTTCGACCAAAAATGTATCAGTATTTTATTGAATCCGATACAGACGGTAAACCGATTAGTCGTATTGACCGTGCGACTATTTATCAACGCGCTAAAAAAGAATTGGAAACGATTCCATTTGGAACACAATTAGACGTTTATGCGGAAGGATATGAATGGATGTGTCACTCGATTGCTCCCAAAGCATTTGATACGTTAGATCACAATCCTCGCGTATTGTTTGGTAATAAAGACTGTAAACAACCGTATTCAGCCAGTATTCTCAATATTTCGGCCATGAGTTTTGGTTCTTTAAGTGCGCAAGCAGTAGAAGCCATGAATGGTGGTGCTAAATTGGGTAATTTTGCGCATAATACAGGAGAAGGGGGAATAAGCCCGTATCACTTAAAAGGCGGCGGAGATTTGATTTGGCAAATTGGTACGGGATATTTTGGCTGTAGAGATGAAAAAGGAAAATTTGACGGGAAGTTATTTGCTGAAAAGGCGAAATTGTCTAACGTTAAAATGATCGAATTAAAAATTTCACAAGGAGCAAAACCTGGTCACGGAGGAATACTTCCTGCCTCTAAAAACACAGTAGAAATTGCGCAAATCAGACATGTGCAACCCCATACAATTGTAGCTTCTCCACCGTATCACTCGGCGTTTAGTTCACCGTTGGAATTAGTTGCGTTTATCAAGGAATTACGTGATTTGTCAGAAGGCAAACCTGTAGGGTTTAAATTGTGTATCGGACACAAAGCAGAATTTATATCGATTTGTAAGGCGATGGTTCATTTGGATACCTATCCTGATTTTATCACGGTAGACGGGGGAGAAGGAGGAACAGGAGCAGCACCTCAAGAGTTTTCAAATTATATAGGAGCCCCGATGTTGGACGGATTGGCGTTTGTACATAATATTTTAACCGGAATGGGGATTCGTCAACACATTAAGATTATCGCTTCTGGAAAAGTAACGTCTTCGTTTCATATAGCACGTGCCATGGCTTTAGGTGCAGATACCTGTAATGCCGCTCGCGCGATGATGATTGCCATTGGCTGTATTCAAGCGCTGTTGTGTAATACCAACCAATGTCCGACCGGAATTGCCACCCAGAATCCTAAACTGACGATAGGCTTGGATGTTGCAGATAAAAAAACGCGAATGGCCAATTATCATAAAGGTACAATCGAGAGTTTTGTAGAATTATTAGGTGCTTCAGGACTGGATGATATGAAAAATATCACGCGCTCGCATATTTATAGACGCGTTTCATTGAACGATATGTTGACGTATGAAGAGATTTTTCCTTCTGTAGCGGTTGGAACTTTGCTTGCAGGAAATATTCCAGAGCGATATAAACAAGACTTTGAATACGCCAATATGAATCAATGGGGGATTTCAAATGCAAAACAGGCCTAGTTGTAGCTGGAGTTATTTCAGTCCATCTCTAACGTAGTAAAATGCCTTTTTGAATATGAAAGCGTACCTAAAAATAATAGCATGTACAGGTATGATGCTCTTCTACAGTTGCACTAAGAGAGAGTCCAATACCCATATCGCAGTTGAAGAAGAAAAGATTGAAATCCAATCAGAACCCATCAAAACTACAGCAGTAGAAGTGGGAGTGTCTGATCGGATAGTTGGAAAGTATTATGTTGTATATTTTTCAAATTTTTTATCTGATGGATTTGAGTTGTTAATTGAAAAGCCAAAAGACTATTTCATACTTTATGCAATGGAATTTAAAAATACAGGTGAAATTATTTTTGATGATTTGACTGAATTCTATGATTGTGGTAATGGAGTCTTATCCATACAAAAAGGAGCATGGAAGGTAAATGAGGCTGGAATTTACGAGCTAACTTTTGATGGAAAATATGCACTTGATTTCAATTTTCACAGCGTTTCAACCTATCGTCTAGAAGCGCTGAAAAATGGTAGTTTAAAAATGAAACTGATTGAAGTATTGCGAAGAGATATCGCTGACTATAGCTATGATAAGTAAGAGGATTCAAATACGAAGAAGAAAAGAGATTGTAAATTTAAATACTTAATTTAGATGGAGTTGCTAAAATAAAGCTTGTACAACTTTAAAACCGCCGATTTTATAAAAGACATCGAATGGGGAGTATAGCAGTACAAGATGCATTTTGTCAAAAAAGGTGTTTGAAAGCCGATACATATTAATTTATAATTTATCTTGCAGTTTATCAGTTAACTGATCAAAACGAAAAGACATGCAATCAAACAAAAGCTTATCTAGCAAATCCCAATTGACAATGCAATACAGTATCCTATTCATCAGTATTTTTTTTTCTATCTCTTCATTTTCCCAATGTGATCAAAAAATATTGACGGGTTCTTTTGATACTACTGTTTTTTCTTTGCGTTGCCCTGCTTATCAATATTCTTTTTCACCCCATAATACAACTGAAGTTTTAAATATTTTAGATCATAACGACATCAATTTAGTAAAGAGCGAATACTTGACTGTAGAAGCCCGTATTAAAGATCGCGTTTTGAGCAAAACCAATGCGTACTTTTTAGCGCATTTGAATTTTTATACGCTAGAAATCGTTGACTTGGATCGAGTAGAGGATTTTAAATATCGCGTTCCAACAATGGATCTAACACAGTGTCCTGCTAAGTATGTGGTTCATTATTATTTTGAGCCTCTTGAAAATGTAAAATACTGTGTTGGCTTTGCCTTAGACGATAAAATGAAAATAATCAGTACGGATAATTTTCCCAAAGGACAGATAAAACCCTTTCAAAATACGACGGTTTGTGCGCTATATGATTTAGGTGCAAAATATTTAAACCTTCCTACTGCGGATTTAGATTTAATTGTTTATAAAAATAAGTTTTATTGGAGCTTAGTAGAAAAGGTGAACTACAAAAGTGGGCAAAATAAACAACAAAAAGTAATAATTAACGCTGCTGATTTGAGCGATTATATTATCCTGGATGAGGTTGTGTCTGTCGATTTTTAATTGGATGATTCGGGGGTGGGGGTATTCTTTTTTACAAATTGAATGTCTTTAGAAACAATTGATAAAGGTCTTCCACATTTACATTTCCTGCACCCATTGTTTTAAAGATTTGCTTGTCAGGTAAATCTCCATGTACAGCCTTATTAAAATCCTCGAGATCTTTTTTAATAACAGGAGGTATAGAAAATCGATCTTCTGAATTTAGCAGGAGTAATAATCTAAAAATATCAGTCTTGTGTTTTTTTAATTGACGTTCGTCTATGCTTTCTCCATTTTTTTTGCGCGTTGTATAATCTAAAAATGCTTTTGCTTTCAGGCATATTAATGTTTCTGTATTAGCGAGGTGAATGGCTTCATTTAATTTGCTGTTTTCTAAGGTAAAGGTATAATAATCATCGTCCATTAAAATAGCTGAAAGACTTGAAATTTCTGCATTAATAGGGATTGGAGTTAAATGTGAATTTTCTCTTAAATCGATTAGGTCTGGAGTTCTTGAAAACAATTCAATTTGAAAAGGGAATTCTTGATTTTGAGGATTTAGAAAGCGGTAGTATTTTCTATCTGCTGCACTTTTCTCTTTTACTTCATAATTACCTTCTTTTATAAAATCCCAAAAATGCTCCACAAAAGCAGGGGTTAAGGCTTCTACTACTAAAATAAGATCAATGTCTTTTGTTGCTCTTGGAATTAAACCAAAGGAGTCCAAGGCAATGTCACAGGCTGTTCCGCCTATAATTATATAATGATCTGAATAATCTTTGAACTGCTTTCTGAAAATTTCTAAACCTCTTACCATATATATTTTTCTATTATTTGGCCTAGTGCCATATCCGTTCTTTCATCAATAAATCCGTCTTTTAAACTTAAATATAAGGATAAAGGATCTATATTGTTCTGTTGTGTAATGCCTTTTGCTACTATTTCTGGATTATATTTCCATATTTCGATCATATAATTCCCATCTTCTTGATTGAGGTTTATAAATTTATTTTTCTTTTCAAGTTCATGAAAATGGGTTCTATCGATTGCGAAATGCTCTTGATGACTTGGATTCATATCGGTATATTCTTCTAAAGCAGTATGGTTTGAACGCAAGAAATGTGCAGGTTTGTTATCCGTATAAACCGTTTTAAAAATTGGATTGACAAAAAAATCTTCTGCTTGTTTCCATAATGCTTTACCATCTGAATCAAATACAATGCTCTTTTCTTTTGTACCTACAACTTCAATTAAGGCTAGATTTTTTAGATTTTTTACAGCCTTTGTAATGCCCATTTGGGTATATTGAAATTTTTCTGCGAGTTCCTTAAAGGTGTATTGACTTAAGTTATCTTCTCTATGTAAAATATGATAAAGAACAATTACTTGAGCTGAGGGCAATAATTGAGCTTTTTTTCTAACCCCTTCTTGTTTCTTTATGTTTTGAAAATCGATTAATAATTCAGCAAGAAATAGCTGTTTTCCTGGACAAATAAAACTGATTTTATAGTCAACTAATCTTTTTCTATTTACCGCTGTAATCTCTTCTGTAATTACTACAACGGGATTATCAAGTATGCTTCGAATTACCTCAATTTGGTTTCTTACTTGCTTCGCATTAAATGGATCTTCTTCCGGTAGTTTTAGGAATAGTAGTTCGCGATCAAACAGTTTAGTTATATAGAATTCATACTTACTTTTGAAAAAAAACGGTAGTTTACTTCGCGTTTCCTCAGGTAGTTTACGTAGGTCTATTTGGATTCCTAAGACCCTATGGATGTATTCTTGTAGATTTTTCATACTAATAATAAACTTAAAAACAATATAATAAACCTTGTGTATTTATTATACAAATATAGGTTTATTATAGTGTAAATCAATGTATTATTTCTTTTTTATTTTGATTATTACACTTCTTTTAATCGAAGATAGAGACACCTCCATGCACTAAAACAATTTCATATCTCCCTCTTTGATCCACTGTTTCTTTTTCATGACATAGTAAATCAGGTAAGATAAAATCGCAGGGCCTATAAACTGTAGGCCTACTATAGTGAGGATAATATAAGAAGAGGAATAGGAGTCTTTCATGGCGTTAAAAGTTCCGATTTGACCCACTAGTCCGCAGTTTCCCATGCCCGATTCTAAGGCTGTATTTTGCATGTCAAAAAACAAAATGGCAAGGGGACCTAGTATAGCTGATGCTAGGGTTGGTGGAATCCAGATCTTCCAATTCTTGTAAATATTGGGCACTTGTAGCATACTGGTACCCAGTCCTTGGGCTAGTACTCCTTTGATGCCATTGTCTTTGTAGCTAATGGTAGCAAATCCGATCATTTGAGCGCAACACCCTATGGTAGCGGCTCCGGCTGCTAAACCATCCAATTGCAACATCAAACACAAGGCGGCCGAGGAAATGGGTAAGGTCAGCACCATACCTACGACTACGGCTATCACCATGCCCATAATGAGGGGGTTAGATGCCGTTGCTAGTATAATCACTTGTCCAATCCATAACATCAGTTGATTGACACTCGGTCCGATTAATTGCGCCAAGGCTACACCCACTAAAACCGTAACGATGGGCGTTATTACAATATCTAGTCTCGTTTCTCCCGCCACTGCTTTTCCTACTTCTACAGCGATAATACTTGCAACAAAAACACCTAAGGGACCACCCAATTGATACGCGGCTACTCCCACAACCGCAGAAGAAAATAAAACCAATTGAGGCGCTCGTAAGCTATAGGCAATAGCCAAGGCGAGTACCGGACCAGTCGCCTGATTCGCAAAAGGCCAAACCACCTCTTTTAAAAAAGAAAGATTAAATTCTTCTCCAATTGTTTTGAGAATGGTTCCCACGAGTAAAGTGGCAAATAAGCCATAGGCCATAGCCCCCATAGCATCAATAAAGTATCGCTTACTTGAAATTTGAATGTCTTTTTTTCGAAGGAATTGTCGCATGAATTTGTCGAATTGATGAAAGTTAATGCCCTTGGTACAAGGTGGGGTTCCTGGATGATTGGCAGTGAAAATAGCAATTAATTACTTTGTCTGTATAAGAATCTTTGCATTTACTAAATTAGTCTTAAACCAGAAAAGCCGTTCAGCAGTCGCTATAACCTTGATTGAGGTAAATGCGCCTTGTTTTACTTAATCTTCTTTTTAGAAAAATAGCCACCAAGTACAAAAGTAGGTAAAACAAGTTGGATGCCAAATAAACTAAAAGTTACAGCTTTAGCTCCAGTTTGATAGGAGTTTATTATGTTGTGTTTAGAAAAACCTTGTTCTGTAAAATCCTCCAAAAATGTTAGCATAACAAACAAGAAAAACACAAATGCATGGGCGAGTAAATAATGGGCAATTCCCAATAGCCAAGGTTCTTTAATTCTTTTGAAGAGATAGAGGCCAGCTAAAAAAGTACTCAATAGGGGAATGGAATACATTACATTTGAGAGGGTATGTGGCAGTTTAACCCCATAAATAAAATACAAGAACAAGAAAATAGCTATCCAAGCATAGAAGGTGGAATAAAGCGCATATTTTAGCGATTGTTTATTCATAATTGCAAAAAGAGATTATTTTTTGGTTGTAGTAAAATTAAAGATAATTAGTTTAAACCAGCTAAAAATAGGCTGATTATTAGTGTAGTAAAAAAAGCAATTTATATCACATTGTTTAAAATTTTATATTGCATTATACTTCCATTCCATCTTCGATTCAGCTTTGTAATTGTGGATTATCAAATCAACACTCCCTAGTGTAGAGGTGAAATTCAGAAGCTTCGTGCAAAATTCACAGGGATTTTTCGTTTTGCTAGCTTGGAAACATGGCGTGATGCAGTAGAGATACCTCCGTTTTTATACGAAAACAAATTGTTCTTTTTTCTTGTAAAGCTTTACTTTTGTGTAAGAATTCAAACCATATGGTAATGGAATGTAATGCAGCATAACAATGAGAACAATAAAATTTATAGCTAGCGCCTACCCGAAAGAGCATCAAATCGAAGCGTTTACTTGGTCAGGTCGATTGGATGAATCGGGAAAATTGTGGTTTGACCTTCATCTTAAAACACAAGATTATTATCGAAGTGAAGGAGAAGAATATAGTGAAGAGGAAGAAGAAGAACTAGAGGATGATACTCCTTATACAAGCCTAGTGGAATGGCAATCTAAAAGTGTTTGGGACAACTACCACCAGTGTATCTTATCGTCTGTGTATTGGTCAGATGAAAAGGGGATTTTACTTTGCGATAAAGGCGAATCTTTTCGTTTTGATGCTTTGCATAATAAGGTATTTTCGCTGGATGCGCTTCCCTTGTCCGATGATAAAATAGAAAGTGATTTAGCCTTTGGAATTTATTTGTTGGGGCATGATTTATGTGCGAACCATCGACTTGTCTTTACACCGCTTGATCAGGGTACTTGGGATATCAAGTGGGAGGGGAATATCGCTTTAGCTTATGGAGGATTTTACGAGTATATACACGAGTTTCAAGCTCATATTACTGATGCTGTTTTTGAAGGTTTTTACTTTCCGACCTCTTGGAGTATAGAAGAAGCAACGACTAGATTTAAAGCGGTATTAGCGGACTTTGAAAACTACGAGTTCCTAGATAGAAATCCAAAGAGCAACAAACGCGAATATAAGTTGATGTTATTGAAAAATAGTTAGTTTCTTTAAAAGAATAAACAAACAACAACAGGCGGGGATGACTGCTTGTTGTTTCAGGACTTGGAGGTAATAAAGTATCTCGTACGATTGATCGAATTCAAAAGTGTACCTTGCGATCAGTTGAATTATGGATTTTATATACCGTACAATTACAATTTGGTGTTGATTGGAAAATTAAAACGCACAGACGTAGTAAATCCTTCGATGGGGTGGAGGTTGCCTTTTTTGGCGATCGATATTCCGTAACCAAAGTCCAGTTCAACAAAGGTCGCAAAGGACAATCCCACTTTCGGGGTTACGGTATAGGGCGTTAGTTCCGCACGTCCGAATAAACCGATATAGTACATTTCAGAATAGTAAGTTCCCGCTACTTCAGGAATAACAACAAATTTACCCTCAACCCACGTCAAATTAGCCGTAGCATCTACTTTGACGATATGACTCGAATTGAGTTCTGTAGCATAGTAAAGCCCCGCTTTGAACATACTTCTGTTTTGGTATTGATAGCTGATTGAAGGTCCAAAAAGGGATTCTTGGGCGTTAATTTTTGCTGTACCCCCCAGAAATATACACAGGGCAGTTAACGCTAGTTGTAGGCTATGCTTTTTTTTCATCCTCATCGTTGGATATTCAGTGCTGTTTTGATTGCGTTCCATGTTGTCAGGGCTCCTTATTTTCTTTTGAGTCTTATTCAAGAGTAAAGGTAACTTTTTATTGGAGGATACCCTATCCCTAAAATTGGGGGTTTTCCTATGTTGGATGGAGAAAGCAGAACATAAGCAATCCGAATGGTAGAGTAGCAAGGGAATACGAGAGATTTTTTTTTATAGTATAAGGGCATAGGAAAAAGGCAGAACTATTAATGTTTTGTAAAACTATATTGTGCACAATATAATAAGTATACCTTTGTCTAACAGTTTATAATTTCAAACAGATGAAAGATGCGTTAGAGCTTGAAAACCAGGTTTGTTTTCCGATATATGCGTTAGCTAAGGAGATCGTCAGTCAGTACCGTCCCCACTTAGAATGCTTGGATCTTACTTATCCGCAATACCTTGTACTACTGGTTTTGTGGAAGGAAAAAGAGCAAACGGTGGGTCAGTTGGGAGAAAAAGTGTTTCTAGATAGTGGTACACTAACGCCTTTGCTCAAGAGAATGGAACAAAAGGGACTGGTCATCAGAACCAGAGGGCCGGAGGATGAGCGTGTGGTAAAATTATCCTTAACAGAAAAGGGAAAGGCGCTAAAAGAAAAGGCTAAAGATATCCCACAAAAACTAATGGAGTCTATGCAAGTGACAGAAAGTGAGCTCCTAGAATTAAAAAATATCGTATCCAAAATTCTAAATAAACAAAAATGAAAAGGAGGTATGGAGTAAAGATCTCGGCTAGAATACGACAAGCCATTTCTTTATCCCTACTGTGTTTACTAATTTTAAAATAATAAAACTATGTCATTACTAGAAAATTTAAAATGGCGCCATGCCGTAAAAGCGTATGATGCAACCAAAAGAGTAAGTGAAGAACAGATCGATAAAATTATTGAGGCAGCGAGATTAGCGCCTACGTCTTCGGGACTTCAGCCGTTTAAATTGCTGGTTGTGAGAGATCAAGCGATAAAAGATAAGTTGGCAGAAGGAGCTTTGAATCCTGAATGTATGAGGGATTGTTCTCATGTATTAATTTTTGCAGCCTGGGATACGTATACACAAGAAAGGATTGATACGGTGTATGACTTTACAACTGATCAGAGAGGATTGCCAAGAGGGCGATTTGAGAGTTATACCACGAAGTTAAAAGAGATCTATTTAAATCAACCCGACGAAGTCAACTTTGCACATGCAGCGCGTCAGACCTATATTGCATTGGGGTTAGCTTTAGCACAAGCGGCAGAATTAAAAGTTGATTCTACACCAGCGGAGGGATTCAGTAATGCAGTGGTTGATCAAGTGTTAGATTTACAGCAATACGGCTTAAAAAGTGTATCTTTAATGTATGTAGGGTATGCAGATGCTGAAAACGATTGGATTGCACCGATGAAAAAGGTGAGGGTTCCAAAAGAAGAGTTTATCCTAGAATTCTAAAAACAGATGCCCATTATAAAAGTAAAACACGTTGAACAGCACAATTAAAATCTCCCACTATTTCTCTACAAGTGAAGTAGAAAACATACAAGCCCCCTATTACTACATCCTCTTATTGGATGGGGGCTTTGCTTTTTCGCTAGATCAAAAGAATTATCACTGTCAAGGAAAGACCATCTTATTCATGTCGCCTTTTCAACAGTTAGAATGGTTAGAAGTCAAGGGCAAGAGCACAACAATATTGTGTTTTCACGGAGATTTTTACTGCATTGAATACCATAAAAAGGAAGTCGCTTGCAATGGAATTTTATTCAATAACATCTACCATGCACCTTTTATTGGTGTTTCAGCTACTTTTTACGAGGAAATTCAGTCGTTATTCACTAAAATTGCGGAAGTTGAGGAAACTAATCTAGCCTATAATGTTTCGATTCTAAAATCTTATTTGCAATTGATCTTGGCTTTAGTTAACAGAGAAAAGCAACGAGAAATCCACCAGTGGGACTACAACTTAGAAGAGGATTGCCTCCAGTTTAAACATCAGTTGGAGCAGTCCTTTGCTCAACATAAATCCGTGGTGTATTACGCTGAATTAAATGGGATTGCCCTAGCTAGTTTTAGCAAGAAGATCAAAAAAATATATGGAAAAACGCCTACTCAACTCATTCAAGAACGCTTGGTGTTGGAAGCTAAAAAACTACTGCATTTGACAACCAAACCCATGAAGGAAATTGCTACCGCTCTAGGATTTGAAGATGAGTTTTACTTTAGCCGTTACTTTAAAAAGGCAACGGGCGTATCACCTAGCCAATTTCGAAAAGAGGTTGGGATTTCTATTGTGGCAAAAAAGTCTAGGTAATACCCCATTTTGTCCATGTTTTTGTTGGAGGTACCTGCGTATTTTTGAATTAAAAACATGACGAAATTTCTTCAACTGGCCGCCAATTTACAAAACAATTTTTTCAACGGATTACGCATTTCCATCTGCCTAGTTATGGTGTGGATTGGCGGTTTAAAAGTATTTCAATACGAAGCGGATGGCATCGTACCCTTTGTAGCCAATAGTCCTCTAATGAGCTTCTTCTATAAGCACGCCAATGATCGCGTGTTGGCAGACGATGGAAAAGAAGTAGCGGCTTACAATTTATATAAAAACCCAGAGGGAAAAACAGTCAAACAAAACGTAGACTGGCATACGCACAATGGAACCTATCTTTTTTCCTATGGTTTAGGCTTCGTAATTTGTGTGATTGGAGTTTTGGTACTACTAGGCATCTGGTTTCCCAAGATTGGAGTAGTAGGGGGACTGCTTACAGTGGGCATGTCTTTGGTTACACTGAGTTTTTTGCTCACTACGCCAGAGGTGTACGTTCCCAACTTAGGAGGGGATTTTCCTACCCCAAATTATGACTTTCCGTATTTATCAGGCGCAGGCCGATTGGTATTAAAAGATTGCATCATGCTTGCGGGTGGGCTATTGCTTATTTCGGATGGGGCTTGTAAAATGCTGAACAGAAAATAGAATTAGGGATATTGTGTTTGATAACAAGATGGGAATTATAAAAATTGTTGGAATACATTGTCTAGTTATTGGTTGTAATAAAACTAAATCCCGCGAGGAATAGGTATACGCTTTTTCTAAGCTAAAAAATCAATCAATAATCGAGGACTCTAAACCAAGCCATCTTTTATTGATTTTTTACAAATAGTAAACTTTTTAAAATAAAAGAGTTTGTTTTACTCCTTGTAAAAATAGCGTTCCTTTCGATTTAGCTCAAATTAATATTTAAGTAGCTTTAGATTAACTATTTGGTAATAGTAATGTATTTTTTACTGTGCTTTATTCATATAGATATAAAATTTTGTTAATCTAAAATAGTGACAAATAGTAAAAATTATTTTCAGTTTTGTATCGTTAAATACTAAAAATAAAACGGTACTATGAATACAAAGTTTACCCTATGTCTAATTTTATCTTTGAGTTTTGTGTCCATGATCGCTCAAAATAAAGTCTTAAAAGGAAGAGTATTAGACGGAGCAGAGCCCTTACCTGGCGTTGTTGTAGCCCTTGTGAAAGAGAATAAACACACGGCAACAGATTTGAATGGCTATTTTTTGTTTCAGGACTTGGATGAAAAACAGTATGAAATTCGGCTTAAATATTTCAGTTACAACGACAAGCAGGAAGTGGTGGATTTGACTCAACAAGACAACTATACTTTTCAGATGAATGCTGCTGGAAGTAATTTGGATGAGATTGTCATTACGTCTGCGAAGCGATTGAGTGAGGCTAAAGCAATTAATATGCAGAAGAATTCGATTAGCTTGGTGAATGTTATTGCCTCGGATGGGATTGGTAAATTACCCGATCGAAATGCAGCAGAAACGGTGCAGCGCATTCCAGGAGTTTCTATTGAGCGCGATCAAGGTGAAGGACGTTATGTTGCTGTTCGCGGTTTACCTGCTGAGTGGAATTCCACAACAATGAATGGTCATCGATTGCCTACAGCTGCGGATGAAGGAGCGAGTAGAGCAACGGCTTTCGATTTCTTCCCAACAGAAATAATCGGTTATGTGGAGGTTTTTAAGGCATTAACACCTGATATTGATGGGGATGCTTTAGGGGGTAGTGTGAATTTTATCACCAAAACGGCTCCTGCAGATTTTGTATTAAATGCTGCTGTAGGAATGGGGTACAATCAACTTTCAAATAAAGGGGTGTACAGCGGTAGTTTTACAGTGGGTGATCGTTCAAAGAATGGCAAATTTGGCTATATCGTCAACGCATCGCGATGGAATCGAAACTGGGCTACAGATAACTTTGAAGCAAGGCGTTCAGGTGATGAAGGTGTCTATCGATTGGAGTTGAGAGATTATACGGGAGAACGTCAAACAACAGGGGTAAACACAGGATTGGAATATAAATGGAGTGAAAATTCTAAATTGTTTGCCCGGTTGAATTATGGGAAACTATTGGATAAAGAATTACACTATAAAAGACGTATCCGATTTGATAAATTTAATGCAACAACGAATACGGGGCGAATTGAATTGCAAAATATCGTCAATGATTTGAACTTTGATTTCTATGGTGGTGAAGTAGGTGGAGAACATCAATTGACTAAAGGAAAGTTGGATTGGAGCTTGGGGCATTATCGAACAGCGTTTTATTATGGCAATATTCCAGATAAGGCCAATCACAGTTATTTAGCGATGATGTACACTCAAGATCAAGTTCCTTTTAATGCTGCTCTTTTAGAAGATAGAGGGAAGGGGATGCGCGCATATTGGGGAACGGATCAAGGGGCTCTGAATCAGGATAATATCTTCGATTATTTGGGAGATGCTGCTTTTGTGGAAGATCCAGCTAAAATGAAGTTTACGAACTTTCAGCTTTATAAAGTAGAGGTAAAAGAAAGAGATAATATTGTAGCTTCTGTAAATTACGAATGGGAATCTTCGAATCGATTGAAATGGAAATTTGGAGCTAAATTCGTTGATAAAGAGCGATCGGCTGAGTTTGCTGACGAGTTTTATGGATGGGCAGGTGCGCAAAGTGCTCCGGTGTTGGCTGATCAGCAACCCTATTTGGTGGGGCAACCTGGGGCTTCGGATTATTTAAAACCATTGAATACAACGATTGGCAACAGTTTTGGACCAGTATTGTCAAAAGAAGGGATGCAAGATTTTTACTACAATCACTTTTTTAATGGGGATTTGGCTTTGTTGAAAGGCGATTCAGAAATTTTAGCAGAAGGACGTGGACTAGGACGCAACTTTAAGGTGAGAGAACAACATTCGTCTGCATATGGAATGCTGACTTATAAAATCAATGACCAATTGACGTTCTTGGGAGGATTAAGAGCGACGCATACCAATACGACTATTGAAGGGTATAATTACCAACAAGACGAAGGGCAAACGGAAGGGAAACTAACCAAGGTAAAGGATAGAAAAGATTATTTGTCTCTATTGCCCATGTTGCACTTGAAATATACAATGGATGACAATACCAATCTTCGCCTGGCAATGACGAGAACATTTACGCGCCCAGATTTTGGGTATTTAGCCCCAGGTGGAACGTATTTGGCGGCGGATAATCAATATATCGGTGGAAATCCATCGGTTAACCCAACTTATGCCTATAATTTTGACCTAATGGCAGAGCATTATTTTGGCGAATTGGATGTGATTTCAGGAGGATTGTTTTATAAGAAAATTACAGACCCTATCTTTGTTAATGCTGAACAAGGGACATATAATGGAATCAGCGGAGTTGAAATGGCTCAACCTAGAAATGGGGATAATGCTTGGTTGTTGGGTGCGGAAATTAGCGGAAATAAGAAGTTTGACTTTTTACCTGGTTTTTGGAGTGGATTTGGAATGCAGGCGAACTATACGTTTACCAAATCCGAAATGAAAATTCCTTCCAGAGCAGGGGTTACGTCTCTGCCACGTCAGGCGAAACACTTGTTTAATGCGCAATTGTATTATGAAAAAGGGGGATTGAATGTGCGTGCGGCCTATAATTTCAAAGGAAAATATATTACCGAACACGGAGCAAGTGGTTTGTCAAGAGATGATGTGTATTATGGGAATTATGCCTCTTTAGATGTAAATATTACCTATAAGTTGAGTAAAAACTTTACCCTCTTCGTTGAGGCAAATAACTTACTGAACTCAAAATTAGAATATTACTATGGTGATTCTAGTCGCCCTTTACAAGTAGAATACTACGGAATCAAGGGAATGCTAGGATTGAAGTGGGAATTATAAAAGAAAAGTAGAAAAAAAAGAAGACCTGATTTTACATGAAATCAGGTCTTTTTTTTATTTCGTATTTGGAGTAATGCCTACCCGAAAATGTTGTCCAGTGGAAGCGGTTTGAAAAGCATCAGCTAAGTCTTTGAGGTGAAATTCGGAATGAACTAATGCTCCAAAGGGAAAATGAGTATGGTGTTCTTCTAGAAATTGAATGGCTGTAGCAAGATCTTCTGGGATATAATTGTGCAACCCTTTGATGGTTAGTAATTTTCGAACAAGTTGTTCTGCATTAATGGGGGTGGCGTCCTGATGAAATACAGCGCCAATCCATATGCTTATCCCTCCAATATCAAGAAGCTCAATGCTTTCTTGCATCACCGCGGGAATTCCTGTTGTATCTAGCACGATATCAATACTTAGCTGTAAATCAGCGAGTATTTTTTTCTTTTCCTCTGTCGGTAAGGTACTGTCTAAACTTAAATGAGCGCCAAATTTTTTCGCTATAGCAAGGCGTTCGGCATTGATGTCACAAAGGATAACCTGCTTAGCTCCTGCGGTTGATGTTTGGGCCGCCGCTGAAAGTCCCAACATCCCTGCGCCATAAATCAGCACGGTTTTATCTCGGAGAGGACCTGCTAGTCGGATACCACCGGCAATGGTAGCATGGGTGCAATTAAGGGGAGCGGCTTCTTTTAGGCTTAATTTGGAATTCAGCTTGAAAAGGGCTGTTCCTTGCTTTAAAATGCAGTGCGTGGCAAATCCTCCGTTTAATTCCTTGTTCTTAAAAGGATGATGCCCATATTTATAAAGAGAAATGGATTTTTGTGGATAGCCTTTTTGAGCGAATGGATCATGCTCATCATAGGTGTAAACACACCAAGTGATGAGGTCGCCAAGGGCTAAAGGTTGATTGGTGTAATCACGAGTGGTATTTGTAGGAAGATGTGTAATTCTCCCTACAATTTCGTGTCCTAATATGGTGGGAGAGTCCAACGGTCTCCTGCCACAATAGGTGTGTAAATCACTTGTGCAGATTGTTGTATAGAGGATTTCAACAACTGTTTCTCCTTCTGCTGTAGAGCCTAGTGTGATTGTTTTGGATTCAAATGTTTTTGTGCTGCTATCAAAAACAAATGCTGTTGCATTTTTTACTGTCATATTTTTACTATTTGTAACTATTTGTGTTTTGTGATAAAGAGGGGACAACGGCTTATTTTTGCCTTAATACAACCGGAATATCCTCTCTTGTTTTGTTGTGTATATTGGTTTTGTAAAGGTAATTACTTTGTTTTTAGGTTGTTGTTGAGGTTTTTAATGGTAACCTAAAGTTTACGATTCGGTAATATTCGCTTCTATTCTTTCTATTACATTTGTTTACAAATAATAAAATAATAGCCTGATGAAGTTATTTAAGTTTACAAATAGTAAAAATATGGAAACCTGGTTCTTATTGATTTCTGTTTTTATTTGTTATACCGGTATGTATGCGGTTCGCAAGTCTTTCTTAGCAGGACAATATGAAGATATGCATGTGTTTTTGAATATAGATCCTAAGATTTTACTTGTTATCAGCCAAGTATTGGGGTATATGATTTCCAAGTTTGTAGGAATTAAGATTGTCTCCGAAATGTCAAAAAGCAGTCGATTATATTGGCTGATTGGTGCAACAACTTTTGGTTTAGCGATGTTGGGGCTCTTTGCTATTTTGCCTTCTCAGTGGAAGTTTATAGCCTTGTTTTTAAATGGCTTGCCCTTGGGAATGATTTTCGGAATCGTTTTCTCCTATATTGAAGGACGCAAGAATACAGAGCTTTTAGCAGCTGCTTTAAGTGCTACTTTTATTTTTTCAACAGGATTTGTGAAAACGGTGGGTTTATTGCTCATCGCCAATTTTGAGGTAAATGAATATGATATGCCTTTTCTAACGGGTTTATTGTTTTTTCCACTCTTTCTCTTGTGTTCTTTTATTATGAATCAATGTAAAGGTCCTTCACAACATGATATTGAGGCTCGAAGTGAGCGAAAACCCATGTACAAAAAAGATCGCAAAGCTTTTTTGAAAGCCAATGGTTTGGGGTATTTGGGTTTGGTATTGATTTATGTCATTCTAACCATCGTTCGAGATTTTAGAGATAATTTCGTGGTAGAATTCTGGGAAGAACAAGGCGCAGCAGGGGCTCCTAACCTGATTACGTTAACGGAAATTCCCGTGGCACTCATTGTACTTGTCATAGCGGCTTGTTGTGTGTTAATTAAAGACAATAGAAGGGCGTTTAATATTGGAATTTACCTGACGGTAGCCGGGGCTTTAGCCATGGTAAGTACAACGATACTCTTTAAAGAAGGACAAGTATCGGCAATTGTGTGGATGATTGTTTCGGGCATTGGGGTCTATCTGCCTTATATTTTGTTCCACTGTTTGATTTTTGAGCGATTAGTGGCCTTGTTGAGCTTTAAAGGAAATGTGGGGTTTTTATTCTATTTCGCAGATTCCTTGGGCTATTTTGGCAGTGTAATTGTCCTATTGCTGAAAGAAATAGTCGGTTTTGAACAACGATGGACGGATTTCTTTATCCGATTGAATATCGAATCGGCTCTAGCGATTTTAATTGTGGCACTAGGTGTGGTATGGTTCTTTAAAAAGCAAATAGAAAAAAAACCAATCTTAAATAATATAACCGTTTAAACAGCGTAATAATACAGTAGATATGAATAGTAAATACGATCTAATCGTCGTGGGTGGAGGGGTTTTAGGAACCTTTCACGCTTACCACGCAGCACAAAAAGGATTGCGTGTATTGGTGATTGAAAAAGATAAACAACCGATGAGCGCGACGGTTCGAAATTTTGGACAAGTGGTTCCATCAGGTATGAATACCAAATGGCAAAATTATGGAAGAGAAAGCTTGCAACTATACAAAGAGCTACAAGGTCAATTTGATTTGTCAGTCCGCAACAATGGCTCTGTATATTTAGCTTCGAATGAAGAGGAATTAACCTTGTTAGAAGAGCTGCATGCAATAAATAAAGCAAATGATTATGAATCAACCTTATTGACGAAACAAGCGTGTTTGCAGCGATATGAAGGTGTAAAAGCATCTTATGTAAAAGGAGGTTTGTTCTTTCCACAAGAGGTGACGGTAGAACCGCGTACCATGATTCATCGTTTGCACGGCTATATGCAAGAGCGTTTAAGTGTTGCTTTCGCGTATCAAATGCAAGTGATTCACTGTGAGGAACAACCCGATCAAGTAACCATAACAACGGCAAAGGGGCAAGTGCTCCAAGCAACGAAAGTAATTATTTGTTGTGGTTCGGAGTTTAAAACGCTATTTCCCAGCGTATTTGAACAAAGTGATATGGAGGTGACTAAACTGCAAATGATGCAAACGGTTGCACAACCAAATAACTATCAGTTAAAGGGATCCATATTGACAGGGTTATCCATTCGTCGATACGAAGCTTTTTATGAATGTCCTTCTTTTGAAGCAATTAAAGCAAGAGAGCCTAAAGATAGTTTAGAGAAAAAATGGGGGGTGCATATTTTGTTTAAACAAGCGACAGATGGATCAATCATCATCGGAGATTCACATGAATACGCCGATGCTGCTCATATGGATGAACTAGGCTTCGATATCAAACAGGAAATCAACGATTTTATGCAGGAAGAAGCCAAGAAAATATTTGATTTACCTCGTTACGAAATTAGAGACACTTGGTTTGGAGTATATGCGCAATGTAAAAATGCAGATATCTTTAATCAAACCATCGGTCAAAATATACACCTTGTAACGGGAATAGGGGGAAAAGGAATGACAGGAAGTGCAGGATATGCAAAAGAGAATATTAATACGTTATTTAAATAAAAATGAAAAATATAGCATTAGTGGTTTTTGATATGGCAGGAACTACGGTTGACGAAGATAATTTAGTTTACAAAACCGTGTGTAAGGTAATTCGAGAGGAGGGGTATGAAGTGAATTTGGAGCAAACCTTAATCCATGGAGCTGGAAAAGAAAAGTTACAAGCGATTAAAGATATTCTCCATGCCTGTACAGACGAAAAAGAGGTAGAGCAACAAGCGAATTTGATTTTTAGAAATTTTAAAAAACAATTGGAAGATGCCTACACTATTTTTCCAGTCAAGACGTTTGATGGAATGGAGGACTTTTTTAAAGTGTTAAGAGCGCAGAATATCAAAGTGGTTTTAAACACGGGGTATGATGCCAAAACAGCCAATAAACTGTTGGATAAGTTGAATTGGCGAGTAGGAACTACCATAGATGGTTTAATTACGTCCGATGATGTAAAGGTGGGAAGACCATCTCCAGAAATGATACAACTGGCGATGAAGCAGTTTGATATCGTTGATGCTCAAAAGGTACTCAAAGCGGGTGACTCCATCATTGATATTGAAGAAGGGAAAAATGCAAACTGCGGAATGGTAGTGGGTGTTTTAACAGGGGCTCAAAATAGAGCTTTACTTGAAACGGCCGAGCCAACTCTCATTGTTAATGCACTCGTGGAGTTACAAGATTTGTTAGTGTAGAAAGTGATTATAGCAAAAAAAGGGATGGCATTTGAAGTAAAGCTATCCCTTTTTGATTGTATTTAATCGTTTTTATCATAAAAAAAGTAAACCACCAACATCAGACAGCTTTCTTGTGTTCGATTGATGGGGACATGTGGGATTCTACCATCAAATAGAATCGAATCTCCCGCTAGAACAACAACCTCGTCTTCTCCAATTACATACGTGCATTCGCCTGTGATCATATATTTAAACTCAAAGGCATCCGTTTCAACTTTGTCTCTTTTTGAATTTGGCTTAACCTCTAAGAGCACAGTCTCAAATCCGCAAGTATTCAGTTGCTTAGAAAAAATAGAGCGATACTCAAAACCAACCGCCATTTCTTCTTTTTCAATCACGGTATAATCCTCTTTCTTACACAATATATAATTCCCTTTCTCGGCTAATGTGATATGTTGAAAAAATTCGCCAACCTCAACATCAAGGGCTTGTATTAAATTTAATAGTACAGGTAAAGAGGGTATTGTTCTGCCGTTTTCAATTTTGGAAATTAATCCATTACTCACTTCTGCTTTGGTCGCAACCTGAGTAATTGTATATTTATTTCGCTTCCTAATTTCTTTGATTCGCTTGCCAATACCAATAAGGTAATTATCCATGTTGTCTTCGGTGTTTGAAAACAAATATAGTAAACTTTTGGCTAGTTCACCCGCTTTGAAAGCAATAAAGACAGGCTGTTTTATTCAGTCGATGGGGATCAAACGGATGGTATTGCCTCGAATTAAACCTTTTAGCATCGTGTGTTTTCATCTAGCTTCAAAAGGTGATTTTCGAAAGTAAATCGCTTCGATTTTGTCTTAGAAGAATATAGCATACTCATGGGGATTTGAGATTACTTTACTACCTTTGGCCTTGGTAAAAGTGAATTTTTGATCTAAAATGAGTAGAAACACCGCTTCAAATCGCAAAATTGTCAAAGATAAAATTGCGAAAAAAAAACAGAAAGAGCAAGAAGCCGCAGAAAAACGCAAAGCACTCTTGAAGGAAATCGTCAATCAAGTAACGAAAAAAGGATGAAGTTTTTATATCTAGGGGCACTTTTATTCGCCGGATATCTAGGGAACAGTCAAAATATCATTGACGTATTCCAAGATGACAACGAAGTTGTTTGACGATAATTTAGGTGCTACATTCAAGTAAAATCAATTGGATGCTATCCAACAATCACGATGAAAATAGTGCGCATTTAGAGCGATATATGGGGTAATTATAATTGAAATAAAAAAACAAAAAACTATTTCTCAGCTTCCATAAAAAATTGCGTCTCCCAAAACAATATTCCACGTATACGGAGAAATAGGTTTAAAGTCTGCACGCTTGCTGCATCCCGTAGCATTGGCGTAGGTTGATGAAAAAACTGTTTCTACTATCTCGGGTATATAATCTTTTATGTAAATCCTTACAAGGTTTTTCTCAAGCGCTTTACTGCAGTTCTATAGCTAAAACGTTGAGATTTTTAGGTATTGTGGGATTGAGATAGTGTATGATTTTAATTTAAAATTAATAGGGTTGATATTACTTTTATTTTACACTTACACTTATACTGATCTGTTGTTTCACCTGCTCATAAGCAGTGCTCAGAGCAGGATAAACAAACAAAAAACGAGATAATCATCTCTTGCATTCATGCCTACAAGTGCAATCCAGATAGAGAGTTTGCCTTACCTTATAGCTATGTAATTATAATTCTCAGGTCAAAGATTAGAACAAGTGACGAAAACACAAAAAAACGTTAAGATGAAGTATCAAAGACATACAAATAACCTAGACTTTTGTATGCTGTATTTTATGACCTAGTCGTTTGGGAGTGTGTAACTAAGTTATAGTTGAAGCACAATAGCGATACTATTATGACTATTTTGCGCTTGAATCTTTCGTTTTAAACCGAACTATCACAATGCATTTCCCTCGCACAAAACCCGTTGTATTCGTTGTTTTTACTTGGAATAAAATGATAAAATATTTACTTTTAGGGTGTAAAATCGCGTAAAATAAATACTTCCTCCAAAAAAACATAACGTATTGTGTTTAGAGGTGTTTGCACGAGGAAATGATCCCCTCCTGCAACATATGTAGCGTTGGCTACTTTTAGGTAATCAATACGCGGAGAACTAAAATAATTAGTCGGTAGTGATCATCCTTTTGCTAAGATAGGAAAAAAAAATAAAACTCGGATTTTTTTCCGAAAAAAAATAAAAAAATTATTATGCCCAATAAGAATAGAAGAATTGTGGAGTTTATCCGAGATGAGTGGTTAAGCCAATACACCAACAACAGTCAATTTGCTCGAGATCACGACATTGATGAGAAAATGGTCCGCTTGATTAGAGATGATAGCACCTATACTATTAGCTTAACCACCTTAATAAAAATTTGCGATGCAAAAGCGATATCCTTACAGGAATTCTGTACGTTAGCTCAAGTCTAAGAAACCAACGCATAAACAAAGACATAAAAAAAGCCTTCAATTTTGAAGGCTTTTTTTAATGTGATCTTATTGTCTTTTATAAGTAACTCTAACAGGAAGATTGAATCCTCTCATATTGATATCGTATAGCACCGTTAATTGTGATGCTGTAACTGCTTGTATCGTTCTCGGTGTAAGTCTAGCATCATCCGAATTGAAGGTAATAACCATCGCGTTGATTTCCCCTTTTACATCAGGTTGAACACCACTTTGTTTTCTTTTTTCAACTAGTACTGCTTTGTCACTAGTTAAAACTAATACATCTTCTTCAACAGCGTCTTCTCCTGGGAATTCTTTAAATTTATGTTTCATCGATGGTCCATTAGGGATTGAATAAAACAAACTATCCGTTACCCATGTTCCTTCGTAATCACTTTTTTTGCGAATAACAGAATTGTCATCGCTTGAACAACTACTGATTGCAAATGGCAAAGCCAAAAAAGCGCAAATAGCTACTAATTTTTTCATTTTGTCGAGTTATTAATTTTTATTTTTGTCGGTTTAAAAGCCCTTTACACTTTTATTGTAAAGCTCGTCTTTTTCTTCTGTTGTCAGATTGCGTTTGTATTCTAACAAAGCTGATTCCCAATCTCCATATCCTGTATTGGGTAAAACAATGAATCTCTTGCCAAATAAAGCTTGATTATGCTTTACATTTTGCAAGCGCTCTTCTTGTGTTTTTTTGTCAAAAGCAGTAGAAAAATCAGAAAGGTTATCGCCAAGTAGCATAACGATTTCGTGAGTTTCACTTAACTTTTGTCTTCTTGTTTCTTTGCTAGATTCTGTGGTGCGCACAATCACATGATGCTCATCGGCAAAAGGATAATTGTACTTCTTTAAATTCTTTAGGGTACCCGCCTTGTCATTTTGCGTGCGGTTGGTAATATAATACACTTCGATTCCCTTAGAAGCAGCGTAATTGAAAAATGCTAAGCTCCCTAATAAAGGCAGTGCTTCTCCTTTAGCAGTCCAAGTATTCCATGTCTCTTCGCTGAATACTTTACCCTGGCGTGCCATTTCAACAGCATAGGGTGAATTGTCTAAAAATGTTTCGTCAATATCGGTTACAATAGCCAAAGGCTTGTCAAATTGTTGCGTTAAGATTTCGTCTACTCTCAACGTAGCTATATTGAAGGCTTGTGCAGCTAAGGCTTGATATTCAGCGGCATTCTGTTGAAATACGGCTGCGTATAATTTACCATTTACTTCAATGTTGTGTAAAGGATCGGTTGTTGAAGTAACTTGACTTGAAGGGATTGTTTTACATGCAGATAAAACTAGAAGTCCTGCAAGAAGAAAAGTTCTTTTTAACATAGGCTGAATTTACTATTTATTAAAAGACAAAAGTACAATATAAAATTCGAATAGGATGAATTATGTGAAAGAAGGTAGGGGAGGACCAATAAAAAACCTTTCTATTTTAGGATAGAAAGGTTTTAGTATGGATGTGTATTACGAGAACTTATTCTTTGTATTCGGCTGCTTTTTCATCAAATAGATCATCTACAGACCAATAGCGTTCTCCTGTATCATAGTTAAAGGTTAATATCGTAGCGCCAGCTTCGATTTCAGGCAATTTTTTCGCAATAGCAGCAAGTGATGTTCCAGTTGAGATTCCAGCTAAAATACCCTCTTCTTTAGCGATGCGATTGGTATACGCAAACGCCTCGTCTTTATCAATGGTAATAATCCCATCGAAAATAGCCGTATTAACTACTTTTGGTATGAATCCAGCGCCAATACCTTGTAGGGGGTGAGGGCCTGGTTGCCCACCACTTAATACAGGTGAGTTTTTCGGCTCAACTGCAAATACCTTTAGCTTAGGGAATTTTTCTTTTAACACCTCAGCCACACCTGTAATATGTCCACCAGTTCCCACTCCGGTAATGAGGTAGTCAATTCCTTCTGGAAAATCGTTGATGATTTCTAAAGCAGTGGTTTTACGGTGAATTTCTGGGTTTGAAAAATTGTTGAACTGTTGAGGTACCCATGCATTTTCCATTTGTTCTGCTAGTTCTGTAGCTTTGGCAACAGAACCTGCTGTGCCTAATTCTCTTGGGGTTAACACGAATTTTGCTCCAAATGCAGCCATGAGTTTTCTTCTTTCGATACTCATGGATTCCGGCATAACCAAAATTAACTGATAGCCCTTAACCGCACAAACCATGGCCAATCCAACTCCAGTATTTCCTGAAGTAGGCTCAATAATAGTCGTGTTTTTATTGATTATTCCTTTTGCCTCCGCATCTTCAATCATAGCTAAAGCAATGCGATCCTTTAAACTTCCTCCTGGGTTTTGTTTTTCTAACTTTATCCATACATTGATATTTTCTGGAAAAAGCTTGTTAATTTTTACGTGAGGGGTACGCCCTATAGTTTCTAAAATTGTCTGTGCTTTCATAAACATATTTTTTTGTGTCGTTATATAATAAAATTGATAGGTTCTGGATATTTGTCTGTATACTTGGAATATACCTTACTTTTACTGTAAATAATAGAGTTGGGATCTACACTTTTGGTCAACCATACGTTACCCCCAATGACAGAGTCGTGACCAATAACCGTGTCTCCTCCTAAAATCGTAGCCCCTGAGTAAATAACAACATTGTCCTCAATGTAAGGGTGGCGACGCGTATTGGCTTTGTCTTTAGAAACAGAAATAGCACCTAAGGTAACACCTTGGTATATCTTAACATTGGCGCCAATCACACAAGTTTCGCCAATTACAATTCCCGTTCCGTGATCGATGCAAAAATGAGAACCAATACTAGCGGCAGGGTGAATGTCTATTCCCGTTTTATTGTGTGCATATTCCGTCCAAATACGGGGTAGTAATCGCACTTGCTGCTGCTGCAATTGATGAGCAAAGCGATAAATAGCAATTGCATAAAAACCAGGGTAAGCAATGTGTACCTCCTGAAGGCATGTAGCTGCAGGGTCATTTTCTAAAATAGCAGTGGCATCAGTATTTAATAAAGTATAAATAGAAGGGAGTGCATCAAAAAAATCAGTCGCAATTTGATGCGAGCGATTTTCTAAATTATTAATGCTAAATAAAATAGAGACCATCTCATTCTTTAGCGTGTTTAATCGGATGTTAATCGCTTGCTCAGAATGATATCGCTTGTCTTCTAATTGAAATAAAAAATGGAATAGCGTATCTGTAAATTGCTCCATTCTTTTTTTGTCTAAAAAAGCGGTAGTGCTTTCGTTTTTATATAGTAATTCTTGAATAAAATCCATTCGATATTAGATGTTGAAGGTTAAGGAATGATTGATTTCGTGTTTGTTTTCATCTGTTAATTGTGTCGCTCTACTCGGAGCTTCTTTTTCACCCCAAGCAGAAAGTGCTTCTAAAATAGCATAAAGTGATTTTCCCTTGGAACTCAATTGATATTCTATTGTTATAGGTGTTTCCGTAATGATGCGCTCAATGAGATTCAATTGCTCTAACATTTTTAACTCAGAGGTAAGCATCTTGCTTCCAATTTTAGGTAAACATTGCTGTATGGTGGAGTAACGCCCCCGATCGATATGAAACAAGGTTACCAAGATAGGAACTCTCCATTTTCCATTGATGGAATGAAGCGTATGTTGAATCGCATGAAGATCTAACGTTGTCATTTTTGGTTTCTTTTAAGAAAGTAACTTTCTTTATAGAAAGCTAATGTAAGCAAAAGTAGATAAAAGACAAGTGGCTTAACGTTTTTTTAGTATATTTATCTACTATATCTGACTAAATTTAGTTTTTATAGTGTAATTAATATACTCATTGCGACTAAAGAGTATCTTTTTGGGATAATAATTGTTAAAAGCGAAGATGTTGATGTTGGGTTTCACTGAATTAATCAGTATCTTTGATTCAATAAGAAAGAGAGGCATTTTTTAGGATGCTTCGAAAAGAATAAATGGTTCTTTGGATGTTTGTTTTTGAAATAGATTTATTTTTAAGATTTCTTTTGAGCGGCTACTTGTAAGGAATTTGGTTTTGTTGTTTTGTTGTTCTATTTCAAATGGGAAATAACATGTACAAAGATACTATAAATCAGAGAGTGCCTTTTTGAGGCACTCTCTATTATTTTTAAAACGACTGACTTTAGTAGTTTTTAAAACAAGAATCTCCTTGATTTAGAAAAAATCATATATGTTACGTTTAGCGCAAAAGCTATATTTTTAGTCCTCAACTTTTGCGCTTGTTACGTAATTTTACTCCCTTCAACTCCTTAGCGATTTACTATTTTATTTTCTGATTGAAGATGATCCGCTCTTCAAATCAAAATCATCTCCTGTAAAAAAAAAACCCTATTTTAAATAAAAAAATCTACATGATTAACGAAAGAGTAATGTGTACCTTTAGCATTTGTTTCTGAGCTTTTACCAAAGCGTAGATAATACAAAGTGAATGCCTTGCTATTTTACCCTACCTATGATAAGTCGATTTTTAGTCTATGTATTAGTATTGTTGTGCCTGTATACGATCGTCCATACATGTATAAAAGGGCAGTTGTGGAATAAAAACAAAGCGCTTTACCCTAATTTGTATTCCCTTAAATCTTTTGTGATGGCCATACTATTCGCTCCAATTCTACTACTGTTAATTTTAAAGGATTTTAATTGGATATAAAATAAGTGTAAAGGATTTACTAGTATGAAGTAAAACATTTTTTTATACGCTGTGGAGAACTTGTACTTAATACCGCAAAAAGGGTTAAAAACAAGGCTTTAGCCAAATTTAAAGAATATGCTTATGAAGTTTCACTTGGATGCATAAGAAGAAAGCTGATGCGCCATGGTTACGTCTGACTTTTTCGAATGTTCTCATCGAGTTGCTAGAATAAACCATCATTTTTTAAAATAAAAAAAACCAATTCTACAGCGAGAATTGGTTTTTTAAGATTATTTACGGCAAAACCGCAAACAGAGAATTTAAACTATCTAACTCGTCTAACTTCAACTGCGTTTAATCCTTTTTTTCCTTTTTCAACTTCGTAAGTAACTACGTCGTTTTCACGAATACGGTCAACTAACCCTGAAGTGTGAACGAAAATATCTGCTCCGTTATCGTCTGGTGTGATAAAACCAAATCCTTTAGTTTCATTAAAAAACTTTACTGTTCCTTGTTGCATAATGTATAAAAATTAATTATTCTTTTTTAGCGGCATTCACCGCGCGTATTCCGTTTTTACTTTGTTCTAGCTTAAAGCTTATTTGTAGTCCCTTTTCTAAGGGAACGTTCAGTTCATTCTGGTGAAGGAAGATGCTTTCTCTTGTTTTTGAATCAATAACAAAAGCATATCCTTTGTCCGTTACGTAGCTGATAATGCCTTCGTGATCTTCTTGAGTGATCTTTTCCATTTTCAGCGTTTCCTTCTTCTCTTGAGCCGCTTGTTCTTCAGGTGTAAGGTGAGTCAATTGTCCCATCTTGTTCACGTAAACAAATAAATCCTCTAACTCCTTTCCTTTGTTGTTGTTTTGTTTGCGCTCCTCTCTGCGTTTTAATTTTTCGTCTTGTTTTTGCTTCTTTTTTTTGTTGTTCTCTTTCTTAAAAAATGAATCTGCCATTAATTGAATTATAAGTGAATCAATACACTATTGTGTGTTTTTTTGTTTGTAAATAGTTATCGTTTACACGATACAGAAGAACACTTTATTATTAAATTAGTAGTCATCATTTTAAACGCTCCTGTTGTGAGAAACGTCGGTGTGTTGCAAAGTTGTTTTGAAAAACCTACTTACTACGAATGAAAATAAAAAAATATTTATCCTTTTGATAAATGCAAAAACAGTAGTAAAGGTTTGAAAAAATAAACACAGTTTTAGAGCTGTGATAAAATTTACTAGGCTATACAATTTTGTTTAATTGCCAAAATCAGAGCAAAGGTAGAGTTTTTTTCTGTTTTTTCTGTTTTTTTGATGTTTTGTTTTTGTTTTTTTGATGTCTACATGCTGTAACTGTCCTAGATTCGCTGTAAAATCATGGTTTATAGCGAATTTTCGAGGCCCAAAAATATAAAAAACACTGGACTAATCCACTATTTTTAATCAAAAAAAATTGCGCACCCCACTTTAACCATCGAAAGTGATCTTTACTTTATTTAGAATTATTCTTGTTAGTAAGCTTTTTTACCCTACTTTTGTTTTTATTTAAACTAAATATAAATAAACAAAGTGTTGCGTAAACTTATTTTATATAGCGTGTTTCTTTCCTATAGTGCTATAGTGGCTCAACATAAGATTTCTTTTTTGATTGAAGATCAAGAACAGCAATCGATTCGAGCTGCTGTACTTTATCTCAACCAAACGACCTATACTGCGGATCTATCTGGGCGTATTCATCTTGAATTAAAAGAAGAGCAAAAAGCAAGCGTAATGGTATATGCTGAAGGGTATCTACCCTTACAACAAGAAGTGAAACTATACAACGGCAGCGCTTATACCCTCAAATTAACCAAAGAAGTGACGCTTTTAGACAATATTCAAATCGCTAAGGCAGCGGAAGAGAAGGAGGTTAATCGCGGTATTATACGCGCTTTGGAAGTTGATGCTAAAAGCCAAGTACTTCGACCTGCATCTTTGAGTGATTTGATGAATCGAACAACCGGAATACGCGTTAGAGAAAGTGGAGGCCTAGGGGGAGAAACAAATGTCAACCTCAACGGCTTTCAAGGACATGCCATTCGCTATTTTAAGGATGGAATTCCGCTTAATTATCTCGGAAGTGCTTATACACTCGCTACGATTCCTTTGGATGTGTTAAACAAAGTAGAAGTTTACAAAGGCGTGATTCCTGCATATCTAGCAGGTGACGTCTTAGGAGGGGCAGTTAATTTTGTTTCTAGTACGAACCAGACCAATACACTTAGAGTTTCGACAGTATATGGTTCTTTCAATACTTGGCGTACCGCAGTACGCGGACATTTCAACCTCAATGATAACATCTACGTTGGCGGGGAATTTTTCTCTAACTATTCGGATAATGATTATAAAATTAAGACGCCTAATCCAGAACTAGCACAAGACGTCGCTCAAGTGCGTTTATTTCACAATCGCTACAGACAATATTACACCAATGCATATGTAGGAGCAAAGCATTTAAAAATTGCTGATGTTTTACAATTTGATCTGAGTTATTATGCGTTAGATAAACAAATTCAGCATAGTCCCACAACGATGCTTACTCCATTTGGTGGAATTGAAGAGCGCCAACACAGTTGGGTACCTACTTTGCGCTACAAAAAGAAACTCGTACAAGACCGACTGTCTATCGATCAATTTGTCGCTTATAACGTCGTGAAAAGCAAAACGATAGATACGTTACAAGGGCGCTATACTTGGTTAGGAGAATTTGTTCCGAGAGGATTCAGAGGAGAAGGGGACCATCCCACGCAAGCGAAAATTGATATGACTTTTTTTACCAGTCGTACGTTGGTGGGCTATCAGTGGAATAAGAATCAACAGTTGTGGTTCAACACTACCTATACTTATGCCAAGAGAATCGGTACGGATGATTATGGCAAGAGAATAGAAGAAACTCAACAACCAATTATGGAGGTTCCTTCGTATTACAAGAAAAATGTCATCGCTTTAGGATGGACCAGTCAATGGTTGAACGCCCAATTGGAAACAACACTTTTGTTGAAAAAGTATAACTATACCAGTGAAGGACTCAATACCGCCTATCAAGTGGATTGGAGAACAAAGGATCTGCATACTACTTCCAATAATGCCTGGGGATGGGCCATGGCGTCCAAGTACCAAGTAAAGGAAAAGATCAATCTTCGCTTTTCTATTGAACATGCCCGTCGATTACCTGGTTATAGCGAACTCTTTGGGGATTATCTATTTATTGCATCTAATTTTGACCTGAAACCTGAACAGAGTTTGAATTTTAATTTGGGAATCGAACATGAACTGGGGCGATTGAAATACAGTTTTACTTCCTTTTATCGTCATACCAAGGATATAATTGTTCTAACAGCAGGAAGCCCCCCTTTATCGCTTTTCATTAATAAAGAACGAGCAGTAGGGTATGGTTTTGAAGGAGATTTGTCGTTTCAATTTACACCAACAACTAAAATTTACGGTAATTTCACTTGGCAAAGTATTCGCTATGGTCGTTTTGAAAACATAGCAGATCAATGGCTTAAGGGAAATCGAGTGCCTAATATTCCGTATTTCTTTGCCAATCTAGGAGGAGAACGAAAATGGAAGCAGCTCTTGACTACACAAGACGTATTAACGCTGTACGCACAGGCGAACTTCGTGCGCGAATTCTATATTCAACCCATTGATAAATCGATGGAACCTAGTGGGTTTCTCGGGCTCTTTGGTCGGAGTAAAGGGGATGTGAAAAATATTGTTCCCGATCAAACTGCTTTAATTGCGGGTATTGTGTATGAATGGCCTTCTAGTGGGTGGTCTATAGGACTGGAGGGAAGAAATTTACTGAATCAAGATTTATATGATTATTACAAAATTCAAAAAGCAGGTAGGAGCTTCTATCTGAAATTCAATTATAAACTCAATTAATCTATGCAAACAATGAAACGAATACTATCCTTGGCTTTTATATTGCCTTTAGTCTTGACAGGATGTTCATCTGATGATAATAAAGGTACTCCTGAGCCTCCTTTTCCACCCCTTGATAAGGAAGCACATTATTTTGTGATGACGTTGGCAGAAGGAAAGGGGCCTGTTAAAAATGGTTTTCTTAAAAGCTATGCTCAACTTCCAGCAGGAACCATTGACAATGCAACAGGAAATACCACGGCTGCAGGTGGAATGGGGGGATATCGCCAGTATGGGGATCGCGTGTATCGTATGTTTGATGATAATAATGCGAGAAGTTTAGGGCAATTCGTCTTCGATGAGAAAGGATTTTACTCAACGAAATCAATAGCTGTTGAACCAAAAATTGCAGGTTCAGGGAATTTTACCTTGACCAATGACAATCAAACAGGATACTATTTTGAAGGAGCTTCCCCTACAGCAATTCAGATTTTTGATCCAATTGCCATGACCAAGAAAGGTCAATTGGGAGATTATACGGCTCAAATTCAAAAATTAGAAACAGACTTACAGTTGAGGGGAGTGAATTTTCGTGCAATAGGACAGCATTTTTTGGCAGTAAATGGAGATAAGCTCTACGCGGATATTACTTTCGGTAAGAATCAAGGGGCTCAAGGTGGAATGTTTGACGGAGTGGCTCCCGATGTTCACCTAGCGGTTATTGACTTAAAAACAGGTGCTTGGATTGCGAATACTGCTGTAGAAAATACAGGTAATATCGCATTCGTAGATGAGAATCCCCTGTATTATTTTGACGAAAATAGAGACTTATACCTAATCACTCAAGGAATCAAAACAGGTGGATTGGGGGATCATTCGAAGATTGCGCGAATTAGAAATGGTGCAAATCAAGTGGATCCATCTTGGGAATTAGATTTTAACACCTTGTTTAGTCAAGTAGCTTCAGGAAAATTCGCAACAATCTTTGTTGAAAAAGGAAAGATTATTACGCTAGTGAATGAAATAACCTTGGCTGACCCTCAGTCGATTAACTTAACGCCTATATGGAAATACGTAGTGATTGACGTTCAGACAAAATCGGTTACACCCATCGCTATTGAAGGAGTAACTTTAGTAGAAACACCAGCCGCAGCATTGGGAGTTTCTAAGATTGACAATAAGCACTTCATCCGCGTGGTAAGTGAAAATAAATTGGGATTTTATGAATTGTCTAGTGATTTCCTGACTGCGAAACCATCAATTGCAATCGGAAAGGGTGGAAAACCGCAGGGATTATTTAAAGTGATTAGAAAGTAAAAAATGAAGCTAAGCGTATTAGTCGTAATGCTAGTAGGAATGATAACCATGAATGTACAGGCTCAAAAAAGATATACAGTAGCAATTCGCCTTCACGTCAAGGAACAAGCCGAGACCAAGGAGGCAATTTATATAACAGGAAATTTCAATCAATGGAATCCCAAAGAGGAACGTTATAAATTAGAACCCAAGGTAGAAACTGGGGAGTATCATATTACATTAAGCGATATTCCGCAAGGGGTATTGGAGTATAAATTCTCCCGTGGTTCTTGGCAAACGTTAGAATGCTCTCCAACGGGACGACTAATGAATGTACATGATGATGTGATTCAACAAGATAAAACCCTTCAAAACACAATTTTTGCTTGGCGTGATGCGTATCCTGCCTCAACAGCACCAGAAGACCTTATTGTATTGGAGAATTTTATCATGCCCGAACTTCATCGAACAAGGACGATTCGCATTTATCTACCTAGGAAGTATAAAACAACTCAAGCAGTATATCCCGTGTGGTATCTACACGATGGACAAGATTTATTTGACGAAGCGAGTTCAGAGGGACGTCTAGGACCTGTAGAATGGGGAATAGATGAAACCATTGAGCGCTTGGGCGATCAGTATATAATTGTAGGAATAGATCACGAATATGAAAAGAATCGAAGAGAAAGTGAATATGCCTTTTTCCCCACGAGTCAAACTCCTATTGCGGAGGGCAAACAGTATTTAGCTTTTATTGTCGATACGCTCAAACCTTATATCGATGCCAATTACCGCACTTTGAAAGACAAGGAAAATACAGGTATTGCAGGGGGATCCTTAGGGGGATTGATTTCTTTGTATGCAGGGTTGACCTATCCAGCAGTATTTGGTAAAGTAGGGGTTTTCTCTCCTTCGCTTTGGCAAGATCAACAACAGCTACAAGCTTATATGGATGGTTTTACATCAGCGCAAATTCAATTGGTACAACAACAGTACTATTTCTTCTATGCTGGTGGAAGAGAAAATCGCAAGATAGGGGAAGGGCAAGTGGTTCACATGGATCAAGATGTTCTAGCGCTCACCCAGCAGTTAAAAAAACGCTTTCAACTGCAACAAAATATAAAAATAGATCCAATGGGTAAACACGGAGCCTGGTATTGGCAACAAGCGTTTTCTTGGATGATAATAGAAAATAATCAATTTAATAGCAAAACACAATGAAATACACCAACCAAATTACTTTAGTAGGAGCCTGCATATTGGCTTTGTCCACAACAGCTGTTGCTCAAACAATTGACAAGAGCCAAGCCGTTGGAAAAGGATTATATGAATTGGCGTACAACAGCGGAGATAACGGAGTATACGTTGCGTCAGTTGTCGATTTTAAAAATAAAGAAGGAATCATTTACAAATTAGATGGCAATACTTTAGCGGTCGAAAAGGAGATTAATGTACAAGGAAATCCTGTATTTGGTATAGCGGTTAATGAAAAGACGCAAAAGTTGTACGGAACCAATACGATTACCAATGCAATGACCGTGGTACATTTAAAAACAGGAGAGGTTAAAGTTATTCCGGGTACGCATGAAAAAGGGCACAATAGAGAAATTGCTATTGATACAAGCACAAATACCATTTACGCCTCAGATACACAGGAAGAAGGGCGAATCTGGATAATCAACGGAGATAAAGATACTTTAGAAGGCTATATCGAAAATACGGGTGTTTTTACTGCAGGTTTAGCTTTCGATACTAAAACAAATAAATTGTATGCTACGAATATGGGCACAAATGAAGTAGCCATCATCGATCCAAAAACAAAAAAAGTAATCAAGAAATTTGCTTCTGGAGGAGAAAGTCCTATTAATGTGGCTATTGATGAAGAAGGACGCCGTTTATTCGTGACAAATTCTTCTACAGGATTGACTATTTTACATGCTGATTCAGGTGAGTTATTAAAAGTAGTGAAGTTCAAAGGGGGATCTTTGGGGGTGAAATATGCGCCAACAGCGAATAAAATCGTATTAGCAAACAGAGAGAGCGGTAAAACTGCGATCGTTGACGGTAAGTCGTATGAGGTTGTGAAGGAATTAGAAACAGGCTCCCATCCTAATACTGTTGCCGTAAATGTAAAAACAGGAACAGTTTACATAACAAATAAAACAAAGCGTATGCCAAAAGAGGACGGAAAAGAACCTCAAGTGGATACCAATGGTGATATTGTGAGTAAAATCCAATTGTAAGTTGAGACGTTAGATTTTAAGTTGTTAAAGAGGCTGCATTTGCAGCCTCTTTTTTTGTGTAAAGAAATCGGAAACAAGTGCAAAAAACACTTAGAAAGCTTTTACATCCAACGGAAGAATCTTACCTTAGTCGTTAGTCGTATTTATGTTTGATCCATGAAGCCCATCTATTACCGTATTCCCTTTTTTAATCTTTTACTCGCAGCTTTATTAGGGCTTTTGTTGAGAGGTGCTTTTGTTTTTCCCATAGAAGGGATGACGTTTTTATATGTCTTACATGGACACTCCCATGTGGCCTTGCTGGGGTGGTTGTATTTATTGGTGTATGTGCTATTGGTGGATCAATTTGCTGTAAAAACACCAGAAGAAGAGCGTTTTTATCGTCGGTTGTATTGGGTGACACAAGGCGCTGTTATTGGAATGGCACTGACTTTTCCTTTTCAAGGGTATGCTGCTCCCTCTATTTTCTTTTCAACCTTGCATATTATTTGCTCCTATCTCTTTGTATACCGCTTAGGACGAAATTACCTTGAGCGAGATAGGCAACAAACGCTTTGGATGAAAACGGCTTTGTTTTTTATGGTATTCTCAACTATTGGCGTTTGGTTTTTAGGCCCTGCTATTGGAATGATGGGGAAGGCTAGTCCCTTTTTTCAACTGTGTATTCAGTTTTTTCTTCATTTTCAATTCGATGGCTGGTTTTTTACCGCCTTTATAGCGTTGCTTTATGCCTATGCTTTTCCAGAACCTCTAAAGCAAAATTCGTTGAATAGTTGGTATGGACTGTGGATTGTTTCTGTTGTATTAACTTATGCATTACCCGTGGGTTGGTTTTCGGAAGCTTCGCTATGGTACTACCTCAATGCAGGGGGCGTATTGTTGCAAGCGATAGCCTTGTATATGCTCATGAAACCGCTACTATTGAGGCATATAAAAGAGCAATCCATAACTTCTATCTGGAAAAATATCCTGTTCTTATTGGCAATCAGTTGTATCGCTATTCGTCTCTTCCTTCAATTACTTACCTTAGCCGAACCGTTAGTGTTAGCACTAAAGGGAGTAAGAGGCTGGGTTGTCGGATTCATTCATTTGAATATGTTGGGTATTTTTACGGCTTTAGGCGTGTGGATTTTAATTCAAACAGGAAAGATCTCCTTGACCTTTTGGACGAAAATAGGATGTGTTTGTCTATGTTTAGGATTTATACTTACAGAGGGGTTACTCGGTATACAAGGTGCTCAACAATTTTTAAGGGTATCCTGGCTTGATGCTTATAGCATACTGCAGTTGTTGTTTTGGTTTTCTGTTTTTTTACCCGTAAGTGTCGTTTGTTTTTTGATGAACCGTAAATGGAATTAGAAAGAAGAGAAGGTAGTTTTTTCCTCTGTAATGAACATTTCACCACCCAACACAAACAAAAAAGGGGCTGTCTAAAAAGAAAGAAGAGTCGTTTGAGAATTGAATATTTGAAGTTCTTTTTGTGAGAGTTTAGGAGTAAAAATAATAAAAAAAGAAAGAGGGAATCTTTTAGGATCCCCTCTTTGTATTATGCATTGAGACTTCTAATTTGTTGTAGTTTATCTTGCCAAATTTTCAACTCATCTCTGTATTTTTCAATGTTTTTATTCACTTCTTTAACGAGTGGATTGTCTTTTGTGGCATTAGTAACATACGCTAAGTTGTTTTCTAATTGTAAAATTCCACTTGAAATCTCCTCAATCTTACGTTGGATGAAGATAGCCTCTTGTTGTAATTTTCGCTTGTCATTTGATTCTAATAAATCATCCAACTTAGTAGAGAATTTCATTGCTTCAGTTTCTCTTTTACTCAAGCTAAGTTTATCGAATAATACATCCAAGATTTTATTGAATTTTCCTTCAATAAAGCGTTTATTGTGTGGTACATTTCCAAGGCTTTTCCACGTATTAATTTTTTCCTTGATTGCTTCTAAATCCGCTTTGTGTTCTCCAACCAAAGTGAATGATTTTAACTCTTCTAAGAATTCTTTTTTCTTGTTGTAGTTTTCATTGCCTTCTTGGTTTTCGCTATTTCGAACGGTATGTAAACGATCGAAGTAGTAGTTACAAGCATCTTTAAAATCTTTCCACAATTGATCAGAATACTTTCTTGGTACATGGCCAATTTTTTTCCAATCCTCTTGGATTTGCTTCATGATAGGAGTTATCTTATCGAAATCCTCACTATCCTTGTACTTAAGAGCTTTCTCGATAAGAGCGAGCTTGTCGTTATAATTTTTCTGCTGAACCTTTTTCAGATCCTTGTAAAATCTATTTTTGTTGGCATTGAAGTTTCGCGTTGCCAATTTAAATAAGCCCCACACTTCTTCATTATTCTCTTGGGGTACTTTTCCAATAGAAAAGAAGTGATTGCGAAGTTCTTCTACTTTTTTAATTTCTTTTTGCCATTGGCTATGCGAAGTAATTTCTTGTCTAGACAAGATGTCGATTTGACTAATTACTTGTACTTTTAAGCCTAAATTCTCTTTTTCACCTTCGCGTAAATTTTCGAATAACAATTCGCGTTTATCGTGGAGTTGCTTGGTTAATTCACTGAATTTCTCCCAGATTTCCTCTCGTATTTCACGATCTACAGGGCCAATTTCTTCTCTCCAAATACGGTGTAAGGTTTGAAGTTCTCTAAAGGCCTTGATAACATCATCTTCGTGCAGTAATTCTTGGGCGCGGGTAATTATCTTTTGCTTTTGATCTAAATTGTGTTTAAAATCTAAATCTCTTGATTCTCTATCTAAGTGTAGTTGATCGTAAAAGCGCTCGATGTGAAAGTGATAGTTATTCCAAACGTGGTTGTATTTGTCCTTTGGAATAGCTCCTGCATTTTTCCACTCGTCTCTTAGATCCCCTAATAATTTAAGTGCATCCGCTTTATTTTCACTTGTGTCTACAAGATCTTTGATACGATCAATGATGTTGATGCGTTTGTTTAGATTTGCAGTTAAGTTGTTTTGTAATTCCTTGAAGTAAGCATTTTTCTTTGCTTTAAAATCATTGTAAAAAGAATCAAAAGTTGCCTTTAACGGAAGATTATAGTCAAAGTCACCTGGGTTGGCATCGGGATTCTCTTCTAAGAAGGCTTCTCTTTTTTCGTCTATTAAATCGCTGTACTTTCTGTAGAATTCTTTTTTAATATCTTCTACAATATCCTTAATCGTTGTGATTTTATAGCTTTGAGTAAGCTTTTGCAACTCAGTAGTGAGTTGTTCCATATCCAGCTTTTCATAGTCAAGGATTGTGATGTCATTTTTTTCATGGACATCATTGTCTTCACCTTCTTCGGCATTTGATGCAGTAATGGAATCTAGAGCTTTTTCTCTTTCAGCAAGATCTGCAGAATTAGGCGTAGTTGATTCCGGATTTTGTCCATCTGCTAGCTCGTGCAGGTTTTCATTCTTTTGTTCTAACATAGGTAAAAAAATCTTATAATTAACAACAATAATCCTCGCTAAGGATATTTCTAATATTCTCAAATTTAGTAAAAAATATCTAAAGTAAAAGGAAATGGCAGGATTAATACGCAATAAATAATCTTGTTTTCACCCTTTTAGTCTTGCTGAAATCGCTTAGACCATATTTTGTATGCCTTTTCGGCTTGTAGAACTAACATTTCATGTCCATTTTTGATGGTTGCACCTTGTTGTTCAGCTAAATGTAGAAAAGTCGTTTTCTCTGGATTGTAAATTAAGTCATACACCAAATGTTCAGCAGTTAAGTCATGGTAGGGGATAGCTGGTTTTTCAGCTACGTTTGGATATGTGCCTAGGGGAGTTGTGTTGATGATCAGGGTGTATTGCTTTATTATTTCAGAAGTCAATTCCTCATAGGTAAATTCATTATCTTGTTTGGTTCGACTGACAAATTTATACGATAGCCCCAATTTACTTAAGGCATATTCAATCGCTTTACTTGCCCCTCCTGTACCTAAAATTAAAGCCTGGGTATGGTGTTTTTTTACCAACGGCTTAAGGGAGTGATAAAAGCCATACCAATCTGTATTGTATCCTTTGAGCTTGTTTTTTTTCGTAATTCGAATCGTGTTTACCGCGCCAATAGCGATCGCTTTTTTAGATAAGCTATCTAAATAGGGGATAATTGCCTGTTTGTAGGGAATGGTAACATTGAGTCCCTTTAGGTTGTCAAAGCGCTCTAAAACGTCGTTAAACTCGCTAATTTTCGCCAAGTCAAAGTTGCTATAATCGCTATCCGTGAGATGCAATTGTTTGAATTTATCTGTAAAGTAATTTTTTGAAAAGGAATAAGCGATATCTTTTCCAATTAATCCGTATTGTTTCTTGATCATAGCATGGATATTAAAATGAAACAGCTATTCAATGGAATGAATAGCTATTTGCTTATGAGGGGTGATTCTTTATGGCTTGTTGTAAGATGGGATTCTCCCATTGTGCGGGGAATAAGGACGCAATGATAGACACTTTGTCAAAATCCGCAGCAAATCCTTTTTCCAACCAAACTAGCGCTTCTTCGCTTTGATGAGAAGCCAAGTGATACACGGCTAAACGATAGTAAATCTCCACGGCATGAGGATGTGTTTCTTCGATTTGCAACAATTTATCTATGGCGCTGTCATATTCTTCTAATAGATAGAGTATATCAGCCCAATCCATCCAGTAATCCAGGATGTATTCTCCTAGTTCCGTGGCTTTTCGATAACCAACTTCAGCTTCTTTAAACTGCAGTAAATTGCGGTTTAACACGGCATATCTAATCCAGTATCTTTCGTTTAGCTCATCAATATTAATGGCTTTTTGAAGCGTAACCAAGGCTTTGTCAAATTGACTTTCTTTGATGTATATATCCGTTAAGGCAATCCATCCTTTGTCCAACATAGGGTCTTCGTGTACCGTTTTTTTGTAGTACTGAATAGCTAATGGGAAGTTGTTTAACGCTTCATAGCAAATGCCAATACGCAACAATACATAAGAAGAAGGAGCGTCTAACTCAAGCGTAATCATGTAATTATCAATTGCTTCCTGGTATTGGTTTAGCTTTTCTAATGATTTTCCTTTTTCTAGATATGCACCTAAGAATTGCTCGTCAATTAACGTGGCATAGTTAAAGGCCCAAACGGCTTTTTCGTAATTCTTTTGTGCGTAATATTGTCTTCCCAATTGATGCCATGCAATCTCACTATAGGGATTCTTATCAATAAAGGAATTCAAATAGGTAATAGCCTCTTCATTTTCATTTAAGAAATCAAAGCAATAGATGATGTTGTAAAGAGTAGATTGATCTTCGTCGTCGTTTTCTAAACACTGAATAAAGCTTTGTTTAGCCTTTTCGATTTCGTCAATAAACAAAAATTCCATACCTAAAAGCGAATAGATATCTGCTAAATCTTCTGTGATGGTCAACGCTTTTTCTAGGGCTTTGATGGCCTCTATGTGGTTGCCTTTCTTGGAGCAAATACTCGCTCGGTGAATGTAAACTTCGTCGTTGTGAGGTTCTACATGTTCTATTTCGTCAAGCAGTCGATCGGCTGCTTCTAATTTATTTTGAAAAATTAATATTTCTACTTCCACAAGCTTTAAGCCAATAGAGGTAGGGTGTTGGTCCAAAGCTAATTTTAGTGCTTTTTTGGCCAAGTTAATCTTACCTGAATCCAGGTAATGAAGTATGATATTCTCAAACTCTTCCGAATCAAAAAACAAGATCTTATTTGTCTTGAGCATTGACTCAAAACGAGCTAGTGATAAGTTGTTTTCTTCTTCTTCGTTTTTATTGAAATCCATTGCCTTTTATTAGTGCGTTAATGAAAAAGTTATAAGCCTAACTCTTTTTGAACCTCATCTAAAGCTTCTAGAATCATCGCACATCCTTCTTTTATTTCCGTTTCGCTAACGGTTAACGGTGGGGTGATGCGAATTGCTTTTCCTTCGAAAAGGAGCCAGAACAAAATTAGTCCTTTTTCTTGACATTTTAAGATTACGCGGTTGGTAATCTCACTGCTCAATGTCATGGGAGCAATCATTAATCCTCTTCCTCTAATTTCTGTAATCAATGGGTGAACAAGTAGGCTTCTAAATAGTTTTTCTTTTTCCAATGTTTGTTTCATCAGGTCTGTTTCTACGAGTTCTTTTAGCGTAGCTAAACTCGCAGCAGCAATTACAGGATGTCCTCCAAAGGTTGTGATATGGCCAAATTTGGGATTGTCGTAGAGTAAGTCCATGTGTGCATCACTAGCAGTGAAGGCTCCGCAGGGCATTCCTCCAGCCATCCCTTTCCCCATGACAATTACGTCGGGAACAACATCGTAGTTCTGGAAGCCAAATAGTGTTCCTGTACGACCAAATCCCGGTTGAATTTCATCGACAATCATCAAAGCACCTACTTCGTCACATCGCTTTCTCACTTTCGTTAAGAAACCGTCAAAGGGCTCAACAAATCCAGCTCCTCCTTGTATCGTTTCTAAAATGATTCCCGCTGTGCGTGTTGTGATTTTATCTAAATCTTCTACGCTGTTGAAATGAATGAAATCTACATCGGGTAGGAGCGGGCGGAAGGCTCTTTTGCGATCCTCAAATCCCATAACGCTCATTGATCCCATCGTGTTTCCGTGATAGGCGTTGAAGCACGAAATTAATTGACTTCTTCCTGTTACGCGTTTGGCTAATTTTAATGCTCCTTCAGTAGCCTCTGTTCCAGAGTTGACCAAATAAGTTTTAGTTAAAGGTGCAGGAATATTTTCTGCTAAAATCTTACAAAATTCTACCGCAGGATCTTGAATGTATTCTCCGTAAACCATGACGTGTGAATACTTGTCTAACTGATCTTTAATCGCGTTGTTGACTTTTGGGTGTTGATGCCCCAATGTACATGCAGAAACCCCTGCTACGAAATCTAAATAGGCTTTTCCGTTTTTGTCGTATATGTAGGATCCTTTGGCGTGGGAAATTTCCATCGCTAAAGGATTAGGTGAGGTTTGTGCTTGATATTTAAAAAAATCTTCTTTCATTTTATTTAGAGGCTTTTTTCTCTTTTGTTGATTGAGGCTCAATCACTGGATTTAAAGTTTCCTTTTGAATCTCCATTGGGTCTTCTGCCTCTTTTTGTTTCTGTTCTCGTTCTTCTTTTTTGTCTGCTTCATCCTGAATTTCCTCATCGCTGAAGATTTCCGCTAGGGAATTAATCTTTTCATCCCCCCGCCAAAGGAAATCTTTGAGGTATCGCGCATTCTCTGGTAGCATACTATCAGGGTAAAGCTGACTCTCTGGTGCAACAAATAGCGTTACACTGCTAATCTCATTGTCGCTAAAACCGACGTTGATATGGCTGCAAATTCCTTTGTCTATCCCAATAAATTCATTTTTCTCATTGTAGGCATAATAAATCATCTCCGCATTCTTGATTAAATCAAGTTCGCTGAGCTTGTTGTCTACGAATTTTCCATAGAGATTCACTCCCTTTACTTGGTTGTATCCCGTTCCTATGGTGTCTTTTTCAATGATAAATGCATTGTTGAGTACCTTGAGTGAATCCATCTGATTCGTTTGTAAGTTACTGATCAAGTGCATGATGTCTCCTGTTACTTGACTATCGCCATTCCATAAAACAGGACGTCGAATCATTTGCGTTAAGCCAAGTTTTTCACTCCAGTGAATGGAATCCGCCTTACCGCTCATGCTATCTCGAAAGATGCGGGCGTCGTGAAAACCGCGAATTACACGATCTTTTTCAGGACCAGTAAGTACAATGCGCTTGGCGTGAAAATAGACCGAATCTCCTTCTTCTGTCAGCATGCTAACTAAGGCCTTTTGCGTAACAAACATCGAGTCTTTTAATTTGTAAAGCTCGGCATAATGTCCCGTTATTTTTGATTTGTTGATCGTATCAGTAATGCGGACGTGATTTGTAGCAGAGGCAAATTCATTGCGCTTGTTGTAATAAATCGAATCGCCTTCGATCTTCCGTTGATCATACCATATATAAGAATTCTTGACCATTTTACCCAAGTCGCGCTTGACGTCGTAATAGCCATTCTCCGTATAGATATAATCGTCTTTGTTGGTAATCGTTGACGGACCAAATACATAGGCATGCTCAGGCACCTCGTAAAAGTCCAAGTGATTGGACTTAACAATTGTTCCCTGCGTGGTTGTGATGGTAACTGCCGTGAAAAACTGAAATTTCTTCTCCGTTAACAAGTATTTTCCCGATTTACTCTTCAATATATTCCCTTTGTTTACAATAGTTCCAGGGGTATTGTAGTAAATCAAATTTTCGTTGCGGTTAAAACGAAGTGTATCTGTTTCAAGTGTTGAATCTGGAGAACGTACAATGACATCTCCTTCTGCATAAGCAAAACCATTAATGGCATTGTATTCAGCGTATTTACTGTCTAAAAACAACGTATCCCCTTGATTCATTCTCACATCACCCAAAAGTTTGATGTAATTCTCTTTCTCAAAGTAATAGGCTTTGTTGCAATTGAGTATAATTCCGTTGTGCTCAGCGGTGATATTTCCCCTTAACAAGGTCGCATCGGGTAATTCAGCCTGATTGCGATCGGATAGATCCGCATGGTGAATGATAATCTTGTTCTTATCTTGACTAAAACTAGGAATGCTAATTAACGTAAATAGGATAAAGAAGTATACTGTTCTCAAGTCTATATTTTTTTTCAAATTTAAACAAAATATGCGAAGTTTAATTTGAGTTGGGAATAATTTAATTCGCTGTGGATTGGCACTTACTTGATCGTTCAAGATGAGGGAGAAGGCTTTTTGTTTCTTGTTTGGGTTAAAAGGAGTGACGCTTTTTCTTTCGGCCTATGAATTTGTGCTTAGAAAAAATAGTTGTCAAGAGTTTTTAGAGGATGGCAGGGAGGCAGAAGGGTAAAGGCGGAGGCAGTACACTTTCAATAGGAATAGGGCGCATGAAAAAGAGCACATGACAGGATGAATGCTCTTCAATGAGAAAAATCGATTCATACCCCATTATCATCTAACCCCGTCAACTAATTGATCGAAAGCGACTTTAAGTTATTGCGATAAGCTTCTAACATATCGGCCTTTAAGATATACCCAAAATAGGCTTTGTCTTTTTGTACCAGTAAGAAGTCGGATTTTTTCAGGTCAAAGCGATTGATAATGTGTTTGGTGCTATCGTCATAAGAAACGGTGATGGGTTGTTCAATTAAATCAGTAATTGGGGTGAATTTAGTTTGGAAGGTACTAAAGACAATAGGACGCACATGATTGAGGTTAATCACGCCAACGAGCGTTTGATTTTCGTCTACAACTGGAATAAACTCCTGTTGCGTTTGAGTAAAAATGGTTACGGCATCTTGTGTTGTTTGTGTCGATTTTAATAGGTGAATATCATTGCGAATAAAATCGTGTGCATTGATGGTCGAAAGGATGTTAGCATCTTTATCGGAAGTGAAAACCATACCTGTTTCGGCGATCGATTTAATATCCATCGAGTATTTTTCCATGTGTTTGGCAATAGCAAAACTGATGGATGACACAATTAAAAGCGGAACCATTAAACCATATCCTCCTGTAATTTCTGCAATCAAGAAGATACCAGTTAAAGGTGCGTGAAACAAACCACTGATGACTCCTGCCATACCAACGACAGTAAAATTGTGAATCGGTATCTCTTTTACTCCTAAGAGGGACAAGAATTTAGCGACTGTAAACCCGAGGTAAGAGCCAACAAATAGAGACGGGGCAAAGTTTCCTCCGTTTCCTCCACTTCCCATAGTTAATCCAGCAGCAAAGGTTTTAACTAAGGCCGCACCAGCTACAAAGAGAAGAAGAACCCATTCATTGGTAGAGAAATTTTTGAGTAAGGTATTATGGAGAATCGTTTCCGGATTATCTCCTGCAAGTATTTTGATGCTTTCATATCCCTCTCCAAAGAGCGTAGGAAAGAGGAAAATTAAAACCGCTAACATCGTTGCGCCAATAAGGGCTTTTTTGTAGGCGTGATTGGTAAATTTGGAAATATAAGCTTCCGTTTTTCGAAACATACGCGCATGGTAAACGCAGAATAATCCTGCAAGAATACCCAAAATAATGTAGTAACCCGTATTAAACGTATCAAATACTAACTGTTTCTTAAAGGAAAGTAAGATATCTTCTTTGATAATTAGATCTGTAACAATAGTTCCCGTTGCTGAGGCAATCATAATGGGAATAAATGCCGAAACCGCAATATCAGCCAGCACAATTTCAATGGCAAAAAGTACACCAGCAATAGGAGCATTAAAAGCCGCAGAAATACCAGCAGCCACTCCACATCCTAGCAGTAGAATTCGATCTTTATAACTCAGTTTGTAATTTTGTGCAAAGTTTGATCCGAAAGCAGCTCCTGTAATGGCGATTGGCGACTCTAATCCCAATGATCCTCCCATGCCTACGGTTAGGGAGCTCGTGACAATCTGGGCGTACATTTGCTTTTTAGGCATGACTCCCGAACGCTTTGCTACAGCAATCATAATCTGATAGGTTCCTTTCTCAATACTGCCATTTAAGAATTTTCGCACAACAAATACCGTGAGCAAAATACCAATAATGGGCAAAATACTATTGGTGTAAGGCAAATGAGAGATATTGTCAATATAGGTAGCAAACTTGAATACAGCGTGAGCAAATGATTTTAGAATAGTCACGGCTATCGCACTAGAAGCACCTACTAAGACACAGGATAAATATAAAAATTGGCGATCCGAAAGAATCGATTTTAAAAAAAATAAAATCCCTTCTGCATACCGAAAGGTTTGCTTGCCGTAGAAGACAATACGTTTTTTATTCCAAATTTTCATCTTGCAAAAATAGCCTAAATAGTCGATAAAAGCGATGCGGGTAGCAATATTTTTTTAGGCTAAAAATAGTTTAAATACTCGTGAAACGCGGCGTTTTTTGAACGAATGCAACGTATTCTTCTAATTCTTTGAAAAAATGAGTAAAATCGCGTTCTAGTACTTCGTAATGTTCTGCCAACTCCCGTGTAGCTTGAGTCATTTTGGAAATGCCTTTTGTTCTGCGATCCATTTGTTGGAGAATATAACCCAATCCTTCTATTGTTTCATAACAAGTAAACCAGTTTTCTCGAATCATAATGGATAAGAAGTTCTGAATTTTAGTAGGGAGCATATCAAAATTGACTTGTAGGGTATCGTAAAAATTTGCAGCATAGGTAGCTAAGGGAATCTCGTGATAGGCAGCCCAGTTCTTGGCGAGAAAATGATCGTAATACAGATCAATAATTACAGCAGCATAGTGGTTGTACACAGGAACCAATAACTTTTTATCTTTGCGCCAAATAGGGTGAGCATCTGTATAGGTGTCAATTTCTCGATGCAAGAGAATGCCGTGTTGAATACCTTTGGAAAATTCGAGATACTGCTTACCGCGAACGCTGTCTGCTATAAAATTTCCAATAGCTTTCTGCTCGTCTTGACCCGATAAATACACATGTGCTAAAAAATTCATTTTATTACTTTAAAACCAAATTTACAATTTTAGCTTAGTATTTGAAAGTATAAGCGATTGAATTGTTTTATATTTGTTGGTAAGAAAAAAAATTAAAGATATGACACTGATAAAATCAATTTCAGGAATACGAGGAACAATAGGAGGAAAGGTAGGCTTTAATTTAACGCCTATTGACGCAGTTAAATTTGCTTCTGCTTACGGAACATTTTTAAAAAACAACAGCAGTAAAGAACAATTAAAAGTTGTTATTGGTCGTGATGCTCGTTTATCTGGGCCGATGATTCACAATTTAGTGATGCAAACCTTAGTGGGATTGGGAATTGACGTGATTGATTTAGGCTTGTCTACAACGCCAACAGTTGAAGTGGCTGTGCCTATGGAAGGTGCGGATGGTGGAATTATTCTAACAGCTTCTCACAATCCGAAACAGTGGAATGCTTTAAAGTTATTAAATGATAAAGGAGAGTTCTTAAGTGGGGCTGAAGGTGAAATCATTTTGGACATTGCCGACCAAGATGCTTATGTTTTTGCAGAAGTAGATCGTTTAGGTAACATTACAGAAAGAAAGGATTACATGGATATTCACATCGAAGAAATTTTGAAATTGAAATTAGTCGATGTGGAGGCAATTAAAAAGCGCAAATTCAAAGTTGTCGTGGATGGCGTTAATTCTTCTGGGGGGATTATTATTCCTGCTTTATTGAGAAAATTAGGTGTGGATGTGGTAGAGTTATACTGTGATCCTACGGGACATTTTCCACACAACCCAGAGCCATTAAAAGAACATTTACAAGATATCTGTGAATTAGTGAAAAAAGAACAGGCTGATTTTGGTATTGTGGTTGATCCGGATGTAGATCGTTTGGCATTTATCTCGAATGATGGGGAAATGTTTGGCGAAGAATATACCTTGGTCGCTGTGGCAGATTACGTTTTGAGTAAAACACCTGGAAATACCGTTTCGAATTTATCTTCTTCACGTGCCTTAAGAGACGTGACAATCAATAGAGGAGGAAACTATCAAGCGGCAGCGGTAGGAGAGGTAAATGTTGTGGAGTTAATGAAAGCGACAAATGCTATCATTGGCGGTGAAGGAAATGGGGGGATTATCTATCCTGAGATTCACTACGGACGCGATGCCTTGGTTGGGGTAGCTTTATTCTTGACGCATTTGGCTAATCAAACACTAACGGTGGCTGAATTAAGAGCAACGTATCCTCAGTACTTTATGAGTAAAAATAAAATCGAATTGACACCGAAGTTGAATGTCGATATGATTTTAGAATTAATCGCTGAAAATTATAAAAATCAAGAAGTTAGCACAATCGATGGAGTGAAAATTGACTTTCCAACGAGTTGGGTGCACTTGAGAAAATCAAATACAGAACCGATTATCCGTATTTATACAGAAGCACCATCCCAAGTGGAAGCAGATGATTTAGCAGCTCGTATGATGGAAGAATTACGCGTAATTGCGGGAATTTAATTCGAAAAAAGCATATTAATTAAATACAATATAAGCATAAAAAAAGCGAAAGAATTTTCTTTCGCTTTTTTTATATTTATCTAATTCACTAAAGCTGCTGTTATAGGTGTATTACTATGGATGACTATGAAGGTAGAAATCGCATAATACGCTTTCTTTTCAGGGTTGTTCGCTGTCCAAGGTTCTAGCTTATAGTTGAAATTCAATGTTTTGTTTTTCAAATCACCTGCTAGGTTGTTGATATATGGAGGAACGACCATCCCTGGACACCAGCCAGCGCGATCGGGTTTCCAGTTTCCTGGCGCTTGGTTGTTGATTGGATTGTTGGCACAGCCAATCGGTCCCATATAGTGCTCAAAAGTGTTAGCACCATCCAATTGTATATGGTGTGTTCGGTAGCACCATTCCGCACATGCTCTACCACCAGCATCATTTGGCGTAGCATGTCCCCATCCTGAAATAGTCGTTCTGAAATAGGCTAATTCGGTATTGGCTGGTAGTTTTATACTTCTTGCTAAATCTGTCGTTTGTGCTGTTCCATAAGGAACTCCATCAATAGACGATTGATTGTATTGAAATAAAGGGGTTACTGCAGAGTATTTAAACGCTTTTTCTCCATAAATATAATCAAAATCAACGCTGTATACACGTCCTTTTTCCAACCACGTTTCCGTGTATATTTTTAATTCTACATCGCCTGTTAATAGCGATTTGAAATCCGTTACGTCAAATTCCCATCCTCTTGGCAGTTTCTCAGAACCTACCCAATATGGAGTGATAAAACGCCCAATTTCATACCATTCATTCGTTTTTTTGTTCTTTACATAGACGTTCGCAAAGCGATCCCATTCATCACATTCTTTATTTTGACATGGGTTTTGTACGTACATTTTAATCGTTTGTACTTTTTCAATATCGGTAGGAAGGGTAAAGGTTCCTTCCACACTTTGAGATAGGCCTCCGCCAAATCCTACTTTGACATCTTTAAAAGTGGTGTAGTTGAACGTTCCTGTTTTTGCAGGTTCATCTCCATCTCCATTACCCTCACCGTCGCCATCACCATCACCATCACCTTTACCTGGTTCTGTCTTTGGCTTTTCTTTTTCAGGCGAAGAATTATCTGAGGAACAAGCCGTTCCTAATAGTAAGCTACATGCTAGAAAGCTAAGTAATAAAATTTTTTTGCTCATTGTTTTTTATCAAATGTTATAGAAATGTGAAATTAGTTAAATAAAACAAAAAAACAAGTGTCGGTATAAAATATATGGTGTATTTAAATGAAGTGGTCTATTTGTTACTTGTTATTTTAATACCTTTAAAACATAAAATTTTAATGATTTTTATATGACCTCACAACCTAAACCGTTAATTCCTACTTCTATCTTGATACAACTAGGATTCCTCGTTTTAATTCTATCTGTCTTCTATTTGTTAGCAAGTAATCTTGTCTTTTTCCTTCCTGGTTTTTTAGGGGCTTTATGTTTATTTGTCTTGCTGTTAACACCCTATCGATGGATGACACAAAAAAAAGGATGGAATAAAAATGCAGCGATTGTAAGTTTAATGTTAGGCAGTAGTCTTTTGGTTCTTGCTCCTTTGTATTTGTTAATTCAAACACTTACCCAAAAAGTTTTAGTGGTATTACAAGATAAAGATAAGATTCAAGCCGGGATAGAATCGACAGTGCGCAGTTTACGAGAGAATTACAACATTGATATTTTTAATGAAAATACGATCAGCAAAGCAACAGAATTGGGTACACAAGCTTTTCAGGCGATTGTCAATACGTCGGTAAATAGCATAGTGGAAATTGGAGTTGCCTATTTGATGTTGTATTTTTTGTTGAAAGAATATCAGCAAATTCAAGCTTGGCTTACGCGTTATTTGCCCATGCAAGTAAGCAATATGGATGAATTGAAAGTAGATATGAAGCGCTTGGTTGTTTCTAATAGTGTGGGCGTACCATTAACGGCATTTATCCAGGGTATTGTCGCTTTTATTGGGTATTTGATTTTCGGGGTAGATGATGCTTTTGTCTTTTTTATTCTTACAGCATTTGCCTCTTTGTTGCCCGTTGTTGGAGCAGCAGTTATTTATATTCCCTTGGTGGTCATGATGTTGGCTAATGGTCAACAAGGAAATGCAATAGGCTTACTCATTTATTGTTTAGTTGTAGTGGGAACCTCCGATAATCTAATTCGATTTTTACTGCAAAAGAAAATGGCAGACGTCCATCCTTTAATTACTATTTTTGGAGTTATCGTAGGGGTGAATGTCTTTGGGTTTATCGGAATTATATTCGGACCTATTTTATTTTCTCTTTTTATGTGGTTGGTTAAAATCTATTACAGAGAGTTTGTAGAGGCAAATAAGTCTAAAATTATTGAAAAGTAGCAATTCATGCAGTTTATTTATATTCATGGGTATGGCTCCAATCGCGAGTCTAGAAAATACGTTTTACTTCAGACACAACTAGTAGCCTATCAAGCTCGTTGTCCAGAATGGACGCCAGAAACGGATTTCAACACTTGGTTGAAGGCGTTGTATCAATCCGTTGAAAACGAACAAACGGTTGTGGTCGTTGGTGATTCGACAGGAGCTAATTTTGCGTATCAGTTGAAAGAAATGCGCAACGCAGAGGGATTAGATACTATACTTGTTTTATTGAGTCCGCTGTTGAGTTATGATCATCGTCTCAATAAGGAATTGGCCTTTACAGCGAATTTGAAAAATAGTTTACAAGATATTGTCGCTCCAACAGAGGCACTCATTTTGATTGGAAAACAAGATGAAACGCTGGATCTTAAGGAAGTGAATCCTTATGCTTGTAAAAATAGTGAAGTTGTTTACATAGATGATTCGCATCGTTTACCGCTATTTGAGCAATATCTTGGGCTTATAGGGGATTATGTGGAACGTCAATGCTTGATTTTATCTAAATAGAAGGCGGAAATGCTTGGTTTGAATTATCTTTGTTTGGCTTACTTAAATCATTGTATTGGATTATGAATGGAAATACCTTTGGCACTTATTTTAGTTTAACAACTTTTGGCGAATCACACGGAGAAGCGTTAGGTGGTATTATTGACGGATGTCCAGCAGGAGTAGTGTTGGATATGCAAGCCATTCAACGTGAGATGGATAGACGCAAGCCCGGACAGTCTACTTTGGTCACTCAGCGCAAAGAAGCAGATGAAGTGCGATTCTTATCGGGAATTTTTGAAGGCAAAACAACAGGTACTCCTATTGGCTTTATCATCGAAAATACCAACTCAAAATCACAAGATTACGAGCATATTAAGCAAATTTACCGACCGAGTCATGCGGATTATGTTTACGATAAAAAGTATGGTATACGCGACTATAGAGGAGGGGGAAGAAGCTCAGCTCGTGAAACAGCTTGTAGAGTAGTTGGCGGTGCAATAGCAAAGCAACTCTTAGCACCTTTACAGATTACAGCTTATGTATCTTCGGTTGGAACTATTCGATTGGAACAGCCTTATACGGCATTAAATTTACAGGCGATTGAATCTAATGCTGTGCGTTGCCCAGATCCTAACGTTGCGCAAGCAATGGAGGACTTGATTCGACAAGTGAAAAAAGAAGGCGATTCAATAGGAGGGGTGATTACCTGCGTGGTACAAAACGTTCCGGTTGGACTTGGAGCTCCTGTTTTTGATAAATTAGATGCGGAATTGGCAAAAGCAATGTTGAGTATCAATGCAGTAAAAGGAGTGGAATTTGGCAGTGGTTTTGCTGGTACTCAGCTGAGGGGAAGTCAGCACAATGATATCTTATTGCCCAATGGTAAGACACAAACGAATAACGCAGGTGGAATTGTTGGTGGCATTAGCAATGGAATGGATATTTTCTTCCATGTGGCGTTTAAACCAACAGCAACAATTATGAAAGATCAACCGTCAATTAATATTGATAATGAGGTGGTTACCGTGCAGGGGAAAGGACGTCATGATGCTTGTGTATTGCCTAGAGCTGTACCTATCGTAGAAGCGATGACCGCTTTGGTTCTGCTTGATATGTTTATCGAACAGTTTGGCAAACAAGGGGTGAAAAAGTTATGAGTTATCAGAAATCAGTTATCAGAAATCAGTTCTGATTTAAGGAAATATATTCTTTCATCGATAATCTGACAAAAAAGCAACTGGCGAAAAAGCGAAAAAGCAAATCTAAAGGCTATCGGTTGACAGTTAATCGGTTAATTTTTCTGATTTAAGGAAATATATTCTTTCATCGATAATCTGACAAAAAAGCAACAAACAAAAAAGCAACTGGCGAAAAAGCGAAAAAGCAAATCTAAAGGCTATCGGTTGACAGTTAGCGGTTAATTTTTCTGATTTAAGGAAATATATTCTTTCATCGATAATCTGACAAAAAAGCAACAAACAAAAAAGCAACTGGCGAAAAAGCGAAAAAGCAAATCTAAAGGCTATCGGTTGACAGTTAATCGGTTAATTTTTCTGATTTAAGGAAATATATTCTTTCATCGATAATCTGACAAAAAAGCAACTGGCGAAAAAACAAAAAAGCAATAAACAACAAACTATTCCTGAAGCATATAGCCTGTTCCTTTTATGGTGTGAATTAATTTCCCTTCTGTTTCGTCAATCTTATTGCGGATATACGAAATATAGACATCTATAACATTGGTGTTTGTATCGTATTGAATACCCCAAACTTGTTCTAAAATCTGTGTTCTCGAGATAACTCGTCCTTTATTTTCCAGTAAATAAAGCAATAACTTGTATTCTTTTGGAGATAAATCAATAATCTTTCCCGCTTGTGTTACAATGTGTTTTTCAGGATCCAGTTGTAAATCCCTACAAGTGTAAGATTTGTTTTGATTTTCGTAGTTGAATTTGGTTCTGCGTGTTAAGGCATTAATACGCGATAACAATTCACTGAAGTGAAAAGGTTTTGTTAGGTAATCGTCCGCACCTCCATCCAGTGCATCGATTTTATCCGTGGTATCACTAAGTGCACTCAATATTAAAATAGGGGTGTAATCTTTTTTAAAACGAATCATTTTCGTTAGTTGAATGCCATCGATGTCTGGTAGCATAATATCCATGAGGATTAGATCCCAATCGCCATTGAGAATAAGCTTTCTAGCTTCGTCTCCTGACGAAGCTAGTTGTACATGCATTCCTTTTTCTTCTAAACCTTTGACTATGAATTCGCTAATTCTTTTGTCATCTTCAACTAATAATATATTCACTACTTATCGCTATTTGAATTTGATTTCAAAAAATCAGAGACAAGGTACGCTATTAATTTGCCAACTACGTGATTATTGGTTGGATAATCCAATGACGGAGCCCCTTCGCATATATGTAAATAAGCTACATTTGTCGATGCAGCAAAAAAATGCAAGAATTGACGCGTGCGTTCCGCTGAAAAACCAGTCGGTGTAATAGCACTACTGGCAATTTGTGGTATCGCATCTAAATCGATTTCAATACCGTAAAAACCAGTGTCAATGTGTTTTTTCGCATTTAAAAGCTCATTGCTAAACGATTTTTCTTTTCTGATATTCATTTGTTCATAGGTATTGTATTTGACGCGATCAGTATGCAATTTGATCGCGCTAAGAATACCTTTGGAGGTGTAGTTTTCATGTAAACCAAAGACAAAGTAGTTTTTTAAAAAGCCTTCTTCAAAGGCATATGAAAACCCATTGCCGCTGTGTCTTCCTTCTAACGGTCTAAAATCTGTATGCGCATCAAAGTTAATTGCATTAATCGCTTTGCCCTTAGCTAAGGCCGTTCCCTTGATGTTTCCGTATGCGTTGTTATGTCCCCCTCCAATAATGATAGGAATTTTACCCGCCTTGACAATTTTGGCAATTAGGTGAGATACCTCCTTGTCAATTTGTTGTACAAGCTCAAAAAGACGTTTGCGATCTGCTTTATCAGAAGGATTTAAGGACTGCGCTTCCTCCATCTCTTTAGAAAAATCAAGATGTCCAAGCACTGTAACCCAATACCCTTTATTGAAGCGATTGTGTTGAATATTTAAAAAAGTAGCAATGAATTTCTCCCAAGCACCAGCTGTTCCCGTGCGACCAAAATTAGCCTTTACGCCAATATCCTCAGGAATACCCAAAACAACGTATTTACTTTCATTTTGGACGAGTTCGCTTTCCCAATCTAAAGGTTGTTGAATCAAGTGAACACGTTCTCCTAATTTGATCTCTCCACTTCTTAAACTAGTCAATGCCAATAGGTTATCTCTTGTGAAAAAAGTTAGTTTCGTTTGTGTCATGTCGCAGTATTTTTAGGCTACTTCTAGTTAGTTTTTATACGGTTGAATTTTTCCATTTAATAGTACAGTACCAATAGGATTACTCGCAAAGGCATACGGAATTTCGTAAAATGAATGTAAAGGCTTTGTGATAATTATACTTGCTTTTTTTCCTTTTGTAATACTGCCGTGTGTTTCACCAACTCCCATGGCATAAGCACCGTTAATTGTTGCCGCATTGATTGCTTCTTCTGGAGTTAGTTTCATTTTAATGCAAGCCGTTGCCACAACAAAGTTCATATTTCCTGACGGTGTTGTCCCCGGATTGGAATCAGAAGCCAAAGCAATGGGTAGTCCAGCAGCTAGCATCTTTTTAGCAGGAGTATACGGAATGGAAATAAAGTAAGAACACGTCGGCAAAGCCACAGGCATTGTCTTGCTATTTTTTAATATCGCAATATCCTCGTCTGTTACAATTTCTAAGTGATCTACAGAAAGCGCATCGTGTTCTACGCAAGCAGCAATACCATGAATAGCCGTAAATTGATTGACGTGAATCTTAGCGCGTAAACCATATTGTTTACCTGCTTCCATAATGCGCGTTGTCTCTGCTACAGAAAAATACCCCGTTTCTAAGAAGGCATCAATGTACTCTGCTAAATTCTCTTTGGCAATGGCCGGAATCATTTCATTGACAATTAGATCAATGTATCCCTTGTGATTGTCTTTGTATTCGCTCGGAAAGGCATGTGCCCCCAGAAAGGTCGCCTTAATGGCAATCGGATAGTTTTCTTTTAAACGCTTGATTACACGTAACATTTTTAACTCTGACTCAACAGTTAAGCCATAACCCGATTTAATTTCAACCGCTCCTGTGCCTTGGGCAATAATCTCTTCTAATCGAACCTTTGATTGTTCATATAAAGTAGCCTCGCTTGTTTCTTGTAGTTTTTTAGCTGAATTTAAAATTCCTCCTCCGCGATTAAAAATTTCTTCATAACTCAAACCGTTAATTCGATCAACAAATTCCAACGTTCGATTACCCGCATATACCAAATGGGTATGACTGTCGACCCATGTCGGTAAAACGACACATCCTTGAGCATCGATAACTTCATCAATAGCAACATCTTCTTTCGGACAGTGCTCCATCGAACCATAATCCAAAATTAGTTCATCCTCAATAAGCAAAAAAGCATCGTCAATTTTTGGCAGATGTTTCATGTCTTCTCCCGAAATCATCTCGATATGTGTTGCTCTAGTTTGTAGTAATTCTTTTATGTTTTTAATTAAAATTCTCATGGTTGTTTATTATTTTTTACGTCGCCTTAAAAGTACAGTTTAAAAATGTTATATATTTAAAACAAATTTACGAATGTGAGACGAGTTAAATATAGTAAAATAAGAAAACTTCAACCCAATACGCTAGAATATTCTGGTTCTTTTCCAGATGTTCCTATTTCGATGCAGTTGTTTATTTATACAGAAGATCATTTTGAAGAATATAATGATTTAAGCCTGAAAGAAATAGAAGAAGTGTTGAGAAATTCTACTGCGGATTCGATCAAGTGGTTTAACTTACACGGTTTACACGATATTGAACTATTACAAGAAATTGGTGAATTCTTTCAAATTCAGTCGTATATCATGGCTGAGATTTTGAATTTTGGACGTAGAACCAGGGTCGAAGATTTAGATGATACGCTCTTTTTTAGTTTAAAAGCGCTATTGCCTTATCAGCAGGTAGACCAAAATGTGGAAATTGAGCAAATTAGCTTTATACTGAAGTCAAACCTACTCTTGTCTTTTCAAGAAAAACGAGGTGATTTCTTTCACATTATTCGAGAGCGAATTCGATTGAAAATTGGACAAGTGCGCAAACGAGATACAGGCTATTTGCTGTATTTGTTAATGGACTCCTTGATGGATAGCTTCTTTGTTACTTTAGATGTAGTAGAAGATAACGTAGAACAGATTTTACTCGACGCAAGGGCTAAATACCATAGAGATACACTAATTGGCATTGAAGAATATACCCAAGAATTAAATGATGTGAAACGCGCCGTTATGCCGATGCGCGAGATTTTAAATAACGTCAGAACGCTACACGATAAAAAACACACCCATATGATCATCAGTAAAGAAAGCTTGCTTTTTTACGATCGATTGCAATACAAAAGCGTGGAAATTCTCGATCAAATAGAATACAATCTCAACAAATTGGATAGTGCCACGAATTACTATTTCTCTTCGCAAAGTAATCGAATGAACGAGATTATGAAGGTGTTAACCATTGTTTCGGTGATTTTTATTCCGTTGACATTTATTGTGGGGGTATACGGGATGAACTTTGAAAATATGCCAGAACTTCAAATGGAAAATGGCTATTATATCACACTTATTGGTATGTTTTTACTTGTCTTTGCCATGATTGCCTATTTTAAATGGAAGCGATGGTTTTAAAGCAATAAAAAACAAAAGCCCAGCGATTTTAACTGGGCTTTTGCATAGGAAACAACATATAACTTAGATAAAGTATAACACTTTATATAGTTCAATTTTAGTGGGTAAAAAAGACTGAAAACAGTTGATTGTACTGCTGTTGTATATTGACCATCCGTCTGGATTTTTACACTCGAACAAATTTAGATAACCTTCTTGAGTTGAACTAATTTATTTTCTTAAAAAGTAATTAAAGATATGGTAAATCTCAATGCGAATCGTTAAAAATAAACGGTATTTTATTGGTAATTGTTGAATTATTTTTTATTAAAAAGTATTTTTGTTGCTGTTATTTTATTTATTAACTATAATGATTTTTGGATAAATGAAAAATATGATAAATAAATACAGAAGACTTATTTATGCTAAAAATTGAGAGTAGGAGTAGGAATCAAGCGCGCTTAGGGTGTATGCGTGTAAAAAAGGCGCAGGCGTTTAGGGATAAAAGGAGTGCAAGTTAGGTGAGCGTCTTGTTTCATTCTAAAAAATACAAGGGAAGCATGTAGTAGTAAATAGGGAAGCACAACGAAGTAATCACTTGAAGATCTTTACACTATAGGATTGAATAAAAGCTTTTTATTTTTAACTAAAAACTAAAAATAAAAAGCAAATGTATTTTATTTTTAGTTATATTTGGTTGGTTTATGTTAAAAAACAGCAGAAGCAGATGCGTGTTTCTGTTTGCGTAAAAAAAGGAGTATTATGAAGAAAATCTATTTTTTAGTCTTAGGGGTGACTTTACTTGGCACTCAGCAGTTTTATGGTCAAAGTATCCGAGGAACATTCTATAATAAAGACAATAATCGAATTATAGAAGAGGCAAGAGTTGCCTTTTACAATGAAAAAGGACAAAAAGTAATAGAGATGATGGTTGATCAAGAAGGAAAATTCGAGATTAACAGCAAGAATATTGAAAAAGTTCAAAAAGTTGTCGGATTTGCTGAAGGGTATAATTCTGCCGAAGTTGTAGTCAACAATATTTTGGATGATTTGGAAGTGAATTTCAACCTGACTAAAGAATTAGGATATTCAAAAAAAGCAAAAGAAACTGGAGTGCAAACCGCCTTGACGGCAATGAGCGCAAAAACAATGTTGCCTTTCTTTATCCAATATGATTTTAATAGCTCTTATTTTAATGATAACAACAGAGCTTCCGCAAATGAGTTGTTGCATTATTTACAAAAAAATACAAATCAATCTGTAGTGATACGCTCTTATGTCGAAACAAGAAATAATGCACATTACAATACGTGGATGGGCGAGCGTAGAGCACAACGCGTTATAGATTACTTAGTAGAGCAAGGCGTAAGTCCAAGTCGATTAGTAAAAGACGTTGTACATTTGTCTCAAAATGCAACAAGTAGAGATGGATCTACAGGAACAGCTAGAGATTTTAGAAGATGCGATTTCTTTATTCAATAAAATTTCAAACCGATGTATCTCACATCGGTTTTTTTTGTCATCGAGTTAATTTAGGAATTGAAAATAGCAGGTTATGTCGGAGTTTTTCTTATTTTTGGGGCCTAAATAACAACACACACTATGGAATTAAAGTATCAAGGAAAAACAAAAGATGTTTACAGCTTAGGAAATCATCAAGTACTCCTAAAATTTAAGGATGACGTAACTGGTACAGACGGCGTTTTTGATCCAGGAGCAAATACAGTAGGACTAACGATTGAAGGAGCTGGGAAAAGTGGATTGAAAATGACGAAATATTTCTTTGAATTGGCTAATGCTAAGGCTATTCCAACACATTACGTTTCGGCAGATTTAGAAGAAGTTTCTATGGTTGTAAAAGAGGCAGTGTCTTTTGGAAAAGGATTAGAAGTAATTTGTAGATACCGCGCAGTAGGTAGTTTTTTCAGAAGATATAATGATTATTGTACAGAAGGACAAGCATTAGATAGCTTTGTTGAAATAACAATCAAAGACGATGAAAAAGGTGATCCTGTAATTTCAGAAGATGCTTTGGCTATGTTGGGAATCTTATCTCACGAAGAATACAGTACGTTGAAGTCGTTGACGAAAACAATTTGTTGGATGGTGAAGGAAGAGTTGGCGAAGAAGGATTTGGAACTTTATGATATCAAATTAGAATTTGGTAGAGATAAAGCTACAAATGAAATCATCTTGATTGATGAAATTTCAGGAGGGAATATGAGAGTATATCAGGCGGGAAAATATGTAGCTCCACTAGATTTAGAAAAACTTTTTTTAAGTAATTTATAAAAGAAAAAAGGAGAAGCACGTGCTTCTCCTTTTTTATGCGATTACTTTTTTTTCTACATAATCTGAATTCATCAAACGCAGGATGCCCATATAATTCATGTGAAAGGAAAGGGTATCGCCGACCTTGAGGTTTTCGGGATTGGAATCTAAATCGATGACCATCATATCTGAGCTAGAGCCTACTAATTGATGTTTAGGATTAAGGGGGAAGAAATGATCGGTATCAATATCCAGTAATCCCAGGTCAATGATAGCTCTAAACTTTGTAGCATGTTCCCATTCGGGATTGAATTCAATTTTCTCACCCGTCATATTGATTCCTGTTTCACCACTCGGCATCATCGGTTTTTCGTGTAACTCGATAATCTCGGCGTGTAGTTCAAAAACATGTTGCTCATAGGCTTCATATTGGCTGCCATCATACGCATTAGTTCCCATAAATAGGGTTTCGCCTATGCGGAAGTGATTAATAGCTTTAGGCAACTGATGATTGGTAATCAACGGGAGTGTAACAGAAGCGCCTCCAGAAATAAAAGGTAATTTTTTATTGAATTTTAGCTCTAAAAGCTCTTTGTATAGGCTGAGCTGAATTAATTTATCATTGTTGGGCAAAACCCCATACATGCAAGTTAGGTTTGTTCCTAAGCCAATGATTTCGATATGGGGTAGACTGAAGACCTTTTCATAGAAAGAAATTAAATCTTCTCGTAAAACACCTTCTCGAAGTTCTCCTAGCTCAACCATAATCACAATTTTGTGCACTTTATTTTGCTTTGCTGCTTCTTTTGATAGAAGTTTAATGGTTTCTAATTCCGTATTGAAACTAATGTCGGCATATTCGACAATCTCATCAATACTGCCATTAGGTGCAGGCTTGATGTAAATTGTTTCGATATCGGGATCAATGAGTTTGATGCTCTTGAGGTTAGAAACGCGTGAATCACAAATTTGCTGCGGTTTTAATTCGAGCACTTGTTCTAGGAACAGCGAGTTACCACATAGTAATTTACCTACTACAGCCCATGTAATCCCTTCTGTATCAAATAGGTTTTGAAGCAGGTCAAAATTGTGCTTTAGTTTCGTTTTACTTAAGGTTATACAAGCCATTATTTGTTGTTTAATCTCATTTCTATATACTTTTTTTCAAATCCTTTGCGCTCATACAAATGTTGGGCAGGATTGTTAAAATCCACGTGTAAGGCAATGGATCCTGTCAGTGCTGTTTTGAGATAATCAATTAATTGTCCACCAATACCTTTACCTCTTAGGGATTGATCTGTAGCAATATAGACTAAAATATGTTCAGGTATAAATCCCTCCATCAAGGTGTTTAGAACAACCGTCATCCCTACGATGCGCGCTTCTTCTTTTGCAATGAGAATCACACCGCCTGGTTTGTTGTCTTGACCGAGTGCGTAAGCAAGCGCTTTGGCAATGTCTTCTTTCTCATCTCCATATTGTTCGAGATGTTGAAATAAGAAGTTGGTGTATTGTTCTACTTCTGCTGGACTGACGGGACTGTCTGAATTCTTTTTTTCTATTTGAATCATAATGTGTGTTTTTACAACTACGCAGTTGTACAAAGGTCAAAACCATTTCAATTATAGAGAATCAGCGGTAAAATATAAACTGATAAATAAATAGTGTGCGTGTGCAATTTTGCACGCACAATTGGGTAGGTGTACCTCTCTTGATGTACGAATTACAATAGTTGAAAATTGTAAAAATAAATGTTTAAACCATAAAAATACAAAAAAAGAGGGCTTCTTGCAAATTTTTCAGAATTAATCTTTGTTTTATTTATTTAATTTGAGAATTATGCAAAAAAACAAGTCTAGTAGAAACAAGCGGAATACTTGTTTCTACTAGGCTTAGTACGCGTTAGGAAGAATCCTAAATATCTTTTCGGTACGTTTTGCGTTCTTTGTGGATTTCAGGATTAAAATGTTTCCATAATTGTTGAATTTTTACGTTTTCAATAAGTAAGGGATTCGTTTCAATATGTTTGATTTTATGCTTCATAAAACAAGCGTAAATCTCTTCAAATATAATGGCTGTAATCCCCTTATTTCTATATTCAGGATCAATGCCAATCAAATAGTATTCGGCGCGATCATTGTGTTTCATAGCTTGTAGCAAGTGAATGAATCCAAAAGGAAACAATCTCCCTTTTGCCTTTTGAAAGGCTTTTGAGAAGGAAGGCATGGTAATAGCAAAGGCAATCATCTTGTGGTTGTGATCCATTACACAAGAAATAAAATCAGGATGAATAAACTGCAAGTATTTCTTTTTGTAGTGTTCAACTTGAAAAGGCTCAATGGGAACAAAGCTCTGCAAATCTGCATAGGTCTTGTTTAGCAGCGCAAACATTTCATCCACATAAGGCATGAGCTCTTTGGTTGTTTTGAATACAAGCGGTTTTACTGCGTAGCGCTGTTGAATGAGCTGCGACATTTTGGTGATTTTTTCTTCATCAAAATTAGAGATATCTAAGCTGTATTCCATCCATTCTGCTTCTGGTGTAAACCCTAATTGATTCAGATGCTTGGGGTAGTATTCATAATTATACAATCCAATCATGGTCGCTAAGCGATCAAATCCCTTCGTTAACATCCCCGCCTTATCCATATTTGAAAATCCCATAGGACCTTCTATGTATTGCATCTGGTTGGCTTTTCCAAATTTTTCAACTTCAGCTAACAAGGCTTCAGTCACGGCTAAATCATCAATGAAATCAAACCAACCAAATCGCACTTTGGGTTTGTTTAAATCGTTTACCTCAGTCCAATTGATACAACAAGCAATACGTCCAACCAATTTATTGTTTTTATACGCAAGGAAAAAACGAACATCTACCGTTTTAAAAATAGCATTAGAAGGATCAAAACTCTTTACTTCTTCTTTGATGATAGAAGGCACCCAATAGGGATTGTCTTTGTATAGTGTGAAAGGAAATTGGACGAACTCCTTCATTTCCTTTGGTGTAATGGCTTGTTTAATTTCAATCATTTCTTTTGCATTAAAATCTAAAATCAGGATAAAAATACTAAATATTAAATCACCGTTTAGTATAAAATTGCGAGAAAAGTTGAACGCAGTAACCGAAAGAAACAAGTCTTCCACCTGTGTAGGATTTTCAGGAGTGGATAAAGGATAGAGGAGAGGGAGCTCCGCGAATCGGTAAGGTGTTTTAAGCCAGTCTTTTAATGGTTATAACGCTATTGTGATCTAAGGTCGTTGGCATCACGCGCACCGAGAAATGAATCGGATCAAATAAGGCTTTGAAGTTTTGATTGCGTTGTTCATCTTCCGGTGTGAGAATGATGGTATTGAAAATAATGAAGCCATCTACTGCGAGCAGTTGCTTGAGATGATGGACAAAATAGTGTTCAAATAAGAAAGAAGGCATATAGCTGTCTTGAAAAATATCGAGGATAACTAAGTCATATTGTTCCTGACAGGTCAATACATATTCAAAGGCATCCAGCTGAACGATATTGTGTTTGTCTTTATATCGGTCGAGATTGAAGTATTTTTGAGCCACATAGATAATCGCTTCATCGAGTTCAACGCTAGTAATGGTTCCTGTGAAATTGATTTCGTTGCGAAGTAGATGAACCGTACTACCAGCCCCTAAACCCAAGTTTAGCACCTGCTGCATCGCTTTAATCTTTTGATAGCCAATGAATTTTAACCCTCTTTTAAAAACCTGTTCCAATTGGCCATAAGAATAGTTGGTGTTTTTTGTATCCAAGACCAATTGCCCCTTTTGCCAAGTGATTTCTAATTTATTGTTGATTTTTGAAGAAATTTTTTTTACAGGAATAGGAGTCAGGTAGCTCAACCACTTTTTTAGCATATCTTTTTTCACATCAATTTAAACAAATATAAACGAAAAAAGAAGTAGTTCAAAAACCGTTGAGATAAAGTTTTGATGGAAATAAAAAGCCCAATCTCAAGATTGGGCTTTTGCTTATTTTAATAATAGTTGATTATAATGCTTTTTCAAGATAAGTGTACGTTATAACCTGAACAATATTTTCAGGTGTAATACTTCCTTTATATACCGTTGCATCTATTGGATAATTTCCTGAATTAAAGTTATATTTAATAGAATACGTAGTGGATGTATCGCTAGTAATCTTATAACCAGCCACTGTATTCGGGAATTGATAGGTAAGCGGAATATAACCGAATTCACCAAAAGTAAAAAAAGTTAAATCTACAGGTAAATGACTAAAAGGGTTTTTTCCACCGCTATAAGTTAACTCCAGTTTATAATCCATGTAGTTGTATCCAACTAATTGTTTATTAGAGTTGTACTTGTAATTGACTGTGTAAGGTTTACTGTTTGCAACAGGTTTAATAAAATCAGCTATTCCAGTAGTAAATTGATTTTGATTATTGTAGTTCAATGCTATTTTTAAAATTCCAAAGGTAGAAAACTCGTGTACTACATTGTTTTCATATTTAAAGTAATACGATTGTATTTTTCTGCCATTTAAAAGAATATGTAAAGAATCCAATTGGTTGGATTGATTTAATTTCAAGTCAAAAATATGATGAAAACTAGCCACGACTTCTTCGTTTTTCATGGCTCTAGAATCTTGTACAAGGGATTCTAATTGATCATTTTTGTCATAGGTTAGGTGAAACTCAGCGTAATCGGTTGGTGTACGTTCGATATGTGTACCATTGCCATTGACTATTTTTGTAGCTTCATAAGAGGTGGAATGTACCTTGGAAACAAGATATTTTGTGTTGTTTTCCGGTTGTGTGGTGGAGTCATCAGAGTTGCAACTTCCTAAAAATAGAAAAAAACTAGCTAAAGCGGTTAGTTTGATTGAATAGTTCATACTTATTTTTTGTTTGCCGCAAATATAATCCAATCCATTGCAGATTAAAAAACATTAATTTAACAAAAATAAAAAAAAGGGTTTGTTTTTTTGGGAGGAGTGCTTTTTATTGTGAAGTGCTATTTATAGCTAAATGTAATTGTCTTTTAAGAGGATCTCACACTGTAGCGTGAGATAGGATCGAAGGAAACTAAAAGTGAATTTTATACAATTTATGAGATTCATTAGAATCTACAGTGGATGTTTAGGTATTCGGTAAGATTGGATAGAATACTTAGGAGTTTCGGATTTATCTGTAAACCTATTGAAAATATGGAAATCTAAGGTGCTGTTTTTCACGGATAGAAAAGGAAAATATTTTTTTCTAGTCCCTCGAGTTTTATATATTTGTCCTTATTTAATTTTATTCTAAATAAAAATAAGCCAATATATGTTGAGAATTGTGTTAGTTCTTATCCTCGTGCTGCTGTCTTTTTTGTCCATTTTTGTGGGGGTGAAAGATATTTCCGTTTTTGATTTACACCGGTTAACAAACGATGAGCTTCTCGTGATCTTTGTGAGTCGGGTGCCTCGTACCATTGCGGTATTAATTGCGGGGGTAGGAATGAGTATTTCGGGTTTAATTGTTCAACAGATCGCGTTGAATAAATTTGTCTCTCCAACAACAATGGGGACGCTAGATGCCTGTAAAATGGGTATTCTCTTTAGTATGATTCTCTTTCCCAACGGGGGAATTGTTTTTAAAACGCTATTGTCTTTTACCATTGCCTTATTAGCCAGTATTGTTTTCTTGCGTTTGGCTAGTAAAATCAAAGTACAAAATGTAATTTTTATTCCTCTAATTGGAATTGTATTTGGAAATATATTAAGTGCCATCGCTACTTTTTTTGCTTTTCGTTACAATCTTGTTCAAAATATGGACGGCTGGATGATGGGCGATTTTTCTTCTATCTTAAAAGGAAATTACGAAATTCTATATCTAGGTGTTTTGGTTGTGATTCTCTGCTATCTCTATGCTAATAAATTTACTATTGTAGGATTAGGGGAGGATGCGGCAATAAGTTTGGGTTTAAATCCCAAGCGAATCATGTATTTAGGGTTGGTTTTCGTTTCTATTACTTCAACTGTAGTTGTATTGACAGCAGGTGTAATTCCCTTTCTTGGCTTGATTGTTCCTAATATTGTCAGCTTGATTTTTGGTGATAACCTCCGTAAAACAATCAGTTACACCGCTTTAGTAGGGGCTATATTTTTATTGGTTTGCGATTTGATTAGTCGCATCATTATCGCTCCTTATGAAGTTCCTATTGGACTAACGGTAAGTATTGTTGGGGGAGTTGTGTTTTTATATCTAATCTTAAAAAAGACGAAACATGCCTAAGAATAAATTAATCATCCTATTGCTCGTTGCCCTATTAATCAGCGTTGCTACTTATATGTTTACGTTTACAGGAACGAAGTTAGACTACGTGTTGCCAAGAAGAGGATATAAGATTTTAACCATGGTATTGGTGTCTTTTGCCATTGGTTATTCTTCTGTGGTCTTTCAAACCATAACTGCCAATCGAATTTTAACCCCATCGATTATGGGATTTGATTCTTTTTTCTTGCTATTGCAGTCACTTATCGTCTTGTGGTATGGAGATCGCACCTTTAAGGTATTAGGTTCCGAATGGAATTTTGCCTTATCAGTCGTATTGATGATGGTTTTTGCCCTTCTTATGTATTTCGCCGTGTTCAAAAGAGAGAGTAAAGGGCTATATACATTATTGTTAGTAGGACTCTTAATCGGAACGCTTTTTAAGAGTGGGGCTTCTTTTATTATGCTGCTCATTGACCCCAATGAATTTAGCATTATTCAAAATGCCATGTTTGCTTCTTTTGAGCGTATTAATTTGAAAATTTTGGGAATTGCAGCAGGGATATTAGTTGCAACAATGCTATATGGAATCCGCTATTTCAAACAATTGGATGTGATTAGTTTAGGACGAGATCACGCCATTAGTTTAGGGGTGAATTACCACAAAGTGGTACGCGCCAACCTGATATTTATCTCTATCATGGTTGCCGTATCAACGGCCTTAGTAGGGCCTATTACCTTCTTGGGGCTCTTGGTTGCCAATTTGACTTACGAATTAGTTAAGAAAAACAATCATGCCCTAGTTGTGTTCACTTGTTGTTTGTTGACTTCAGTGACTGTAATTGGAGCGCAATACCTCGTAGAACATTTATTTAATTTGACCACAACAGTAAGTATTATTATCAACTTCGTAGGAGGAGTGTATTTTATCTATTTGCTGTTAAAAAGTAATAAAGTATGATTCAAGTTAATCAAGTATCAAAATCATATGGCGAAAAACTGATTTTAAATCAGGTATGTGTAAGCTTCCCCAAAGGAAAGATCTCGTGTTTTATTGGCGGTAATGGTACGGGAAAAAGTACACTACTTTCCATTATCAGCCGTTTGGTATCGCGTGATAAGGGCGAGATAAACCTTTTGAATAAGGAGGTTTTGAGCTATACGAATGAAGATTTTGCCAAGCGTTTAGCAATTTTAAAGCAAAGTAATAGCCCCAACATTCGGTTGACCGTTAAGGAGTTGGTCTCTTTTGGTCGTTTTCCGCATTCTAAGGGAAGACTCAAAAAAGAAGACCATCAAAAGATTGAAGAGAGTATCGCTTTCATGGGATTGAAGGATATTGAAAATCAGTTTATTGATGAGTTGAGTGGAGGACAACGCCAACGGGCTTTTCTCGCCATGGTTTTAGCACAAGATACCGAGTATATCTTGTTGGACGAGCCATTGAATAATTTAGATATGAAGCACTCTGTCGAAATTATGAAAACCTTGCGGGAGTTAGCAGATAAGTACCATAAAACCATCGTTATTGTGGTACACGATATCAATTATGCAGCTGCTTATGCTGATTATATCGCTGCGGTAAAAAATCATCAAATTCTGTATTTCGGCCCAACTAACGAAGTAATTACAGAAGAAAAAATGAAAGATGTCTTCGATATCGATATGAAAATTATCGATAATGGAGACCACAAAATTTGCGTCTATTTTAAATAATTTATAAAAACATCGTTATGAGTAAATTTATGATTAGCTGCTTGGCAGCATCCGTTTTTTTATTTGTTTCTTGTAAAGAGACAAAAAAGGAAGAACAAAGTTCAGCAGCTGAAACAACAGCAGTACTTACTGTTGATCACCTTTCAGGTACTTCTGAAGTAAAAGTAAACCCTAAAAATCCAGTAGTATTGAGCTACGGTATTTTAGATACGTTTGACGAATTGGGAATTCCGGTTAAAGGAGTGCCAGCTTCAAATTTACCCACTTATTTAGAGCAATACAGCGCGGCGGAATACGAAAATGTAGGTGGAATTAAAGAGCCAAATGCAGAAAAAGTAAATGCAGCGGATACAGAATTAATTATTATTGCAGGGCGTACAGCAGCCATGTATGATGAGTTTACAAAAATTGCTCCAACAATCAATTTAGATGTTGATGCTAAAGATTATATGAATTCATTCAAAAACAACCAACGCATCATCGGTAAATTGTTCGGTAAAGAAGAGCAAGTAGAGCAAGAATTGAAAGCTATCGATGCGCGTATTGCTAAGATTAAAGCTATTACAGAAAACTCAGACAAAAAAGGACTAATTGTATTGGCTAATGAAGGTCGTTTAAGTTCATACGGAAAAGGTTCTCGCTTTGGAATTATCCACGACGTATTCGGATTAAAACCAGCAGATGAAAAAATCGAAGTAGCCACACATGGTCAGGTAATTTCGAATGAATTAATCAAAGAATTAAATCCAGATTATATTTTCGTTATTGATCGTGGAGCTGCAATTAAAAGAACATCGTTGAGCAAAGAGGAATTTGCTAATGCTTTAGTACAACAAACCAATGCCTACAAAAACGATAAAATTATTTTCTTAAATCCTGAAACTTGGTATTTATCAGGAGGAGGATTAAAATCAATCAAAATGATGATTGACGAAGTAGAAAAGGCAGTAGCAAACTAAGTAAAGTTGTTGTTAATTTCAAATACTAAAACGAGCGAGTACACAACATAGTGTTCGCTCGTTTTTTTGTGCTCATTTTCTTCTAAACACAAGGTTAAAATTTGTTGTTTTTTATTTACATTAGCCTTTACAAGTAATGAATATTAATCCTTTTAGAACAACTACATACTTATGGAGAATCAATTTGCAAATACAATTCTCAAGCGTTTGTTCAAAGATGTACAAACCCTTTTGGCTATTGCTTATCTAGTGGCTGTTGGTATTGGGATGTTATTTAACTACAAAAAATTCATTCTCTTCGATATTAATATTTTTGATTATGCGGGTTTGTTTGATTTCTTGATTGCACCCTTTGGAGATTTTATGATTTTACTATTTACTATAGGTACTATTGTATTAACGGTTATCATATACCAAGTGGATCTATTTTGGCAAAAAACACACCCTTCTTCTTATGCCAAGTGGATGTTTAGCTTAGATCCGACCAAGTGGTACAGCAAACAAAAATTTGGAATGGGAGTACTGCTTTTTGTGTTGTACTTGTTTTTAGGTGCGGATGTATATGCAAAACGCTATAAGAAAGCAATAATCAAACAAGATTTGATAGGCGTTACTTATGCAGATAATAGCCGATTAGAGGGAATTTTAATTGGAAAAACAGCGGATTATATCTTTTTATTAGAAGGAGAAGAAGTAAAAGTAATCCCAATGAATGCCTTAATCAAGGAGATTAAATTGAAATAGATGAAGATAGCGTAGGGCGAATCTACCTAATTCTAGTGATTTTTTTGTTTTTTAAATGTTCACTGTTTTTTTAAAAGATTGTTCGCTTTATTTTTGGTTGAAAATAAAGCTATGGCACATCGCATTTACATTTACAATATAGACTCTGAAACCCATCAAACACACGCTGGTTATCTAGGAGAGTGGAACTACGTCATTCCAGATTTGTTGTTCCCCTTGTTGTCCGTCAATCCCAAAACCAAAGGGAAAGCCCTTTATTTTGACAAGGGTGAAGGTGTGAATCGCTTGAGTCTTTTCTATGATTTATTAACCGAAACCTATCAGTTACAAAACAATAAATCCTTTTCGGATGCGGTGTCTTTGATGTTTGAGTTTCTTTTTGATCTTCCTTATGATACGTTTTATGTTGATGCCAGTGATGTGTATACCATGAACGAAGAAAAACCCAAAGAACAAGCCAAACAATGGGTAGAAGAAATCAAACAAAAGTGGGAGATTTACCAAAAAGCCCTAGATCAAAAAGATTTACGCGTTTTAGATGAGGTCATTCAATCCTCTGGATATACTTCTTTTCTCGAGGCACTCCAACAAGACTGGGTTAAATATGGTTTAGGCTATTGGGAGGCCGCTGTAGTAAAGCAAACGCGTAGTGTTGTTTTTCATGAAGGCAATCAACAAGGGTTAAAGGACAAAAACGGAAAGATAGTAGCTCCCGCTTTATACGATGCAATTTATGCTTTTAGTGAGGCTTATATTGCTGTGGTAGAAAAAGAAGGAAAATATGGTTATATCAATGAGCAAGGCAAACTCGTAGTGCCCCTACAATATGAGGAGGCTTTTGATGCGTATATGGTCAATCACACCAAAGTAGGTGTTGTTTGTGTAGGTAAAAAAGCGGGATTATTGAACCTAGATACCCAAGAATGGGGGATTTTACCCGAATATGATGAAGTAGAACAATTGTATGAGCAATATCACAACGTGCAGCGACAAGGCGATTATCAGTTGGTTGATTATACAGGGAAACCCATCATAATAGAAACAAGTGCTTTTCCTTTTAGCTTAGCTTATCCACTCAAATTTTTCACCAAACAAGAGGGAACAGCCAAGCGAAAATACTATACCCTATCAGGGCAATTCTTAGGAGAATATCCCGAGGATGTATTGGAAGAATTACCCTTGGATTACTATTGGATTAAACCCAATAAATATCAAAAAAAATGCAGTGTAATTAATTCGAAAGGGGAAATACTTCTATCGGATATTGATCAAATCATGGTATTTACTGGATATACTTCTTTTGCTTACAAAGTGAATAAACAATGGAGGTTATTTGATTGTAAAACACAGGCTCATCGTTTGATAACTGCAGTCATAGACAAGATTCACGCCAATTATTTGTGCAATTATATGCACGATGCCTATGTAATTCAAACAACAGAAGGATGTGGTTTTTATCACGCGGCAAGTGACGCTTGGTTGATTGAGCCGAATCAGAAGAATCTCAAAATAGAACATCTCAACCAGGAGTTGCTTCAATTGACTCAAAAGTCAGGGATGTATTATTACGATTATCAAGTGCATATGCTAAGTGAGCGTTATGATTATCTGTGTGAACCTATCGATTATCACACCCAGCGTGTCTGCTTATTTCAAGGAACCACGATGTATTACGTATCGCAGGATGGAAATCGAGTGGAAGTATGCAACGAGCAAATGGGACAATTGTACGAGCAACGCTATAATCTCCGCGGAAAGGACTTGGCTTTCTTCTCTTCCTTTTACGAGGATTGGGTAAAGCGAATGGGAGATAAATATGAAGAATACTTTGATTTAGATACTTTATATCGACGAGGTATTGCTGCAAGAGACGATGAAGCATGGCATGAGGCAATCAGGTATTTTACAATTGGGGCTACGCGAAAAGATGCGCGTATGCAGTATGAATTAGGGGTGATTTATACCGATGAAAATGCTTGGACAGCTATAGCGAAGGGGATAGCCTATTTAGAAGATGCCGCGGAGCAAGAATACGCTGATGCGTGGAATAGCATCGGTTATTTATATCAAAATGCAATCGGTTATGTGTATGATTTTGACGCGATGATTCACGCTTATGAAAAAGCCGTTGAATTGGGGTGTATGTGGGCCAATCAAAATTTGGGTGATTTGTATTTTTATGGACAGCAGGTAGGACAAGATTACGATAAAGCCTTGTCATATTATGTATTGTCAGAGAAATACTACGGCAGTTATGCTCAAAATCTCATTGAGATTCACTACCAAAGAAGCGAATTTGATCAAGTGTTAAAATACCTGAGGCGCAACAAATACCAATCGTATATTCACATTTATTACGGTATTTTGTACGATCATGGTTATGGTGTAAAACAAAGCGAAAAGAAGGCTGTTGAGCATTACGAAAAAGCCATCGAGCATTCGAGCTACTTCTATGCTGTAGAACGCTTGTTGTACTATTATAAAGAGCATCCTAAGTTTCAAAATGAAGCGGAATACCAACGAATTGTAGATTACGCTACAGCCAATGAGATGGAGCTATAAACAAAAAAAGAGGGTGTCCTTTTGGGACACCCTCTTTGGTATGATTAGCATTAGAACTGGCGAACCGTTTGTCTAATCGCAACTAATTTTGTCATTAAGTTTTCGAAGTGATCCAAGTGCAACATATTAGCACCATCGCTTTTTGCTTCTGCTGGATTGAAGTGCGTTTCTAAGAAGATTCCATCTACACCCACAGCAATTCCGGCCTTAGCCACAGTTTCAATTAAGTCTGGACGACCGCCTGTTACCCCACTTGATTGATTCGGCTGTTGTAAAGAGTGAGTAATATCCAATACCGTTGAAGCAAATTGCTTCATGGTAGGAATTCCTCTGTAATCAACAATCATATCCTGATAACCAAACATGGTTCCACGGTCCGTCACCATCACGCTTTCATTGTGGCAGTCTAATACTTTTTGGACGGCGTGTTTCATGCTTTCTGGACTCATAAATTGTCCTTTTTTCAAGTTTACCACTTTTCCAGTATTTGCTGCAGCAACGACTAAATCGGTTTGGCGAACTAAGAATGCGGGAATCTGTAAAATATCTACATATTCCGCGGCTAAAGCAGCATCAGAAGATTCGTGTATATCTGTAACAGTAGGTACACCGAATTCTTTTCCAACTTTCGCTAGTATTTTTAATGCTTTTTCATCTCCAATTCCCGTGAAACTATCAATTCTAGAGCGGTTTGCTTTTTTGAAAGACCCTTTAAATACATAAGGGATTTGCAATTTGTCCGTCACTTTGATGATGTGCTCTGCAATGCGCATCGCCATTTCTTCACTTTCAATGGCACATGGTCCAGCTAATAAAAAGAAATTATCAGCTTCTGTATTTTTTATTTGAGGTATATTTCTGATATCCATAGTGTTGTTTTTATTAGCGTTATTTTCGTTTTGTTTTGCCTTTTTGTTTTTTCACTTTTACCATTTCTGGTTTTTGTTTAGCGGCTTTTATTTGATCGTAATTCTTAGTCTTTAAAAAGTAAGAAATAATAGTAGTAAAGATAATACCAAAGGAGAGATTATTCATCACTCCATTTCTTAAAAATAAGTCAAAAGAAGCATTCTTCTGAGCTTCCTCTACGGTCATTTTCGCATCGTGAATCAACGCTTGTTCCAAGGTCTGCATAAAATGAGGACTCACTTGATTGAAGGTAATGAATTGAACAATAGGGAAGAACAACGTAATCATGATACACATCACTAGCCCAGTCATGAAGGCCTGTTGCCATTGCATAACATGGTCAAAGTAATCTTTCTTTTTTTGACGAATTCCCAACCAATAAAAAACAAATAGTAAAAAACTAAAAAGCATTTCATGTAACACTTCAAAACGCACTTTTTCCGTGTGGAATCCCATTGATTTTCCTATAAACATCCAAATTAATGCCGCCAAGGTTGCCAAAGCAGCCCATTTGAATTCAATAGAGAATTTTTTCATTGTAATAGCTTAAATTATATTACTTCAAAAGTAAAGTTTTTATTTTATAGCTTAAAATATATTTTTTTATAATTTTTTTTCTTAGATTTAATAAGAAGTATGGAAAAATAAAAAAAAATAACCACTATTTTATAAATTAATATAGTGAAAAAAACAATTAGTTATGAAAACGCTTATTTTAATTCGACACGCAAAGTCATGTTGGGATGCTATTACAGAGGATAAAAATAGACCCATCTCAAAAGATCGTGGTGTGCAAGATGCGCTTTTAGTTTCTCAAGCAATAGGTTCGCTTTTACCTGATCGTTTTATTGTTTGGACGAGTACCGCTCAACGAGCAAAACAAACAGCAGCTCTTTTTTGTCAAAATTTAGATATCAATCCAACTTATGTCATTGAAAAAGAAGATATTTATACTTTCGACGTCAAGAAATTGGCGCGAACGATAAAAAAATGTGAAAATACGCACAATGCGCTGATTATTTTTGGACATAATGATGCTATCACGGATTTTGTTAATAAATTTGGTATGGTTTCGATTGATAATGTGCCGACATCGGGTGTGGTCGTAATGGACTTCCCTCAAGATGATTGGAAAGAAATTAAAAACGGAACTGTAATAAGTAAAGTTTTTCCTAGAGATTTAAAATAAGAAATGAATACAACTACTGTACCACCTAAATATTATTATGTTGATCGTGAGAAAAGCTGGTTGGCTTTTAACGAAAGAGTTTTACAAGAAGCAGGAGATATAACCGTTCCATTATTGGAACGCTTGCGTTTTATCGGAATCTTTTCCAATAATTTAGATGAGTTTTTCCGGGTGCGTTATGCTACAATTCGCCGTATGGTTTTAACAGGTGAGAGCAACCGCCGCTTGGGAAGTGGAGTAGTAGTCAAAGATTTGTTGACGCAAATTACCAATCGCGTAATTGTCTTACAAAGTGAGAGTTTACGCATTTTAGCGGAAATTGAAAAGCAATTAGAAGCGGAGAAAATATTCATACTCAATGAAAATACCATCAGTGAGACACAAAAAGCCTTTGTCAAAGATTATTTTCTACATACGCTATCTCATGACCTCGTAACGGTTATTTTGAGTGATTTAGCCCCTTTTCCCTTGTTGAGAGATACCCATGGCTATTTGGCTGTTAAGCTAGAGGTAGATGAAGCGTTGAGAAGTAAGAGAAGTAAAGCCAATAAACGCGAAAAGGGAACGCGTTATGCCATTATTGAAATTCCCAATATAGTCAATCGCTTTGTAGAATTACCTTCTGATGATGATAAGAAATACATCATCCTAATTGACGATATAATTCGAGATAATTTATCTTCTATTTTTAGCATCTTTGATTATAAAGCAGAAAAGGCTTTTATGATTAAGATTACCCGTGATGCAGAATTGGGAGTAGATACCGATTTACACAAATCTTTTGTCGAGAAAATCTCCAGTGGAGTAAGAGATCGAAAGGAAGGGGAAATCGTGCGTTTCGTCTACGATCAAGAAATGGATCAAGATTTATTGGACTATTTGCTTGAGAATGTGGAAATTGAAATGAACGACAGTATTATCCCTGGAGGTCGATACCACAACCGACGAGATTATATGAGTTTTCCAACCATGGGAAGATCGGATTTAACCTATCCGAAACAGATCGCTGCAGCGGTACGCGATTTGGATATGGAAGACAGTATTATTCAGCAATTGCAAAAGAAAGATTATTTAATTTATACCCCTTATCAATCCTTTTCGTATCTCGTTCGACTGTTACGCGAGGCGGCCTTGGATCCACAAGTGTTGTCGATTAAAATCACTCTTTATCGCTTGGCGAAGAACTCTCAGATTATTAGTTCGTTAATCAATGCAGTGAAAAATGGCAAAAAGGTAATTGCGCAAATTGAATTACAAGCGCGCTTTGATGAGGCGAGTAATATCTACTATTCTGAATTGATGCAATCGGAAGGAGTGCAATTGATCTTTGGGGTAAAAGGACTTAAAGTACACAGTAAAATCTGCGTGATTGAGCGATTAGAGAACAAAAAAATCAAGCGATACGGCTTTGTTTCAACGGGAAACTTTAATGAGAGCTCAGCTAAGATATACACCGATGTTACTTTATTGACTGCACATAATCAAATTTTGAAAGATGTATCTAAGGTCTTTGAATTTTTACAAGTAAACTACCGTGTACACAAGTACAAACACTTATTGGTGTCGCCCCATTATACGCGATCGGGCTTTTATAAATTAATTGATCGAGAGATTCGCAATGCCAAAAATGGATTACCTGCTTCGATTCGATTAAAGATGAATAGTTTATCGGATTTGAGAATGGTGGATCGCTTGTATGAAGCGAGTAATGTGGGGGTAAAGGTGCAGTTAAATATTCGAGGTATCTGTTGTTTGGTACCTGGTATTCCTGGAATGAGTGAAAACATTGAAGTAATTAGTGTGGTGGATCGTTTCTTGGAGCATTCGCGCATTTATATCTTTGGCAATAACAACAACCCCGAGGTGTACCTCTCTTCTGCGGATTTTATGACGCGTAATTTGGATGAACGCGTAGAAGTGACTTGTCCGATTTACGATGATCGCATCAAACAAGAATTGATCGAAACTTTCGAAATCGGATGGAAAGGCAACATCAAGACCCGTATTCAATCGGGTGATTTATCCAATAAATATAGGGAGAGACATGGGGAGGCCGATTTCCAGTCTCAGAAGGAAATGTATCGTTATTACCTAAACAAACTAAAAGGATAATCCATGTTGAAGATAAAGAAATACGCAGCAATTGATATTGGTTCCAATGCCATGCGTTTGTTGATTATGAATATTGTGGAAACCAAAGGCAAAGATCCGGTTTTCAATAAGAGTTCACTAATTCGCGTTCCCATTCGCTTGGGGCAGGATGTATTTACCCAAGGGGAAATTAGCAGTGAATCGAAGCAACGCATGATCGAAGCCATGCAAGCCTTTTATCTGTTGATGCGCGTGAATAAAGTAGAGCGCTTTATGGCTTGTGCCACGAGTGCCATGCGCGAAGCGGATAATGGAAAAGAAGTGGCTGAGGCTGTTTTAGCTGCATCGAAGATTAAAATTAATATTATCGATGGCGAAAAAGAGGCGATGATTATTGCGTCTACTGATTTGAAGAACTTCATCAACCAAACGAAAAACGTGATGTTTGTCGATGTGGGTGGGGGGAGTTCTGAATTTACTATTTTCAAAGAAGGTGAACCGATTGCTTCTAAGTCTTTTCGCAATGGGACAGTACGTTTGTTAAACGATATGGTGTCTAAAAGCGTGTGGAACGACATCCAAAGTTGGGTCAAAGAAGAAACGAAAGATCTCCATGATTTGATTGTGATTGGTTCAGGAGGAAATATCAATAAAGCCTTTAAAATGTCGGGAAAAAGTCAGGATAAACCCTTGTCATATAGTTATTTAAATCAACAGCTGACTAAGTTGTCCGAAATGACATATGATGAGCGTATCGCCATTCTGGGATTAAATCCAGACCGTGCAGATGTAATCATTCCCGCGTTGCGCATTTATAGTTTTGCTATGAAATCCAGTGGAGCCAAACAAATTTACGTACCTAAAATAGGAGTTTCGGATGGAATTGTCAAAGCCATATACTTTGGAAAAATTCCGTTGGACTATCAGGTGATTGTGTATTAGTGAGCGAGTGAGGTTTGCTCTTTGTGAGGTTTGCTCTTTGTTTTATTCTTCACGACTAACAAACCTCACAAAGCACAAAATAGCATCTAAAACTTCTCAATTGCCCCCAAACCAAACAAGGCAAAATCATACTTCACCGGATCTATAGGATCTAATTTGCGCAAAGCGGTATCTAGTTCTAGCAAGGCTTTGGCGTCGTTTTGGGTGCGTTTTAGTATGCCTAATTTACGCGCCATATTTCCTGAATGTACATCCAAGGGGCAGGATAACTCACTTGGAGAAATTCCTTTCCACAACCCAAAATCAACTCCTGCGTTGTCGTTGCGCACCATCCATCTCAAGTACATATTAATGCGTTTCGCGGCCGACCCTTTTACTGGATCAGAAATGTGCTTTTGTGTGCGGGTTTGATGTTGAATCTCAAAAAATACCGTTTTAAATCTTGAAATTCGTTCCTGTAACGGAAGGGAAGCATCACTAAAAACCCCTTCTAAACCACCATGATGACGATAGATATGCTGTAAAGCCTGAATAAAAGTAGCGAAGTCTGTACTGTTAAAGGTACGGTGAACAAATCCCTCCAAAGCATCTAGATGATCTTCGTTGTGATTCATCACAAAATCATAAGGGGAATTACCCATTAATTCCATCATCTTATGCGCATTTTTGATAATCATCTTGCGATTGCCCCAAGCGATGGTAGCACTTAAAAAACCGGCAATTTCGATATCTTCTTTTTGTGTATACAAATGGGGGATTTGCACGGGATCATCCACAATAAAAGAGGGATTATTGTACAACAGTACTTTCTCGTCTAGAAATTCTTTGAGTTCGATTTGATTCATCACACAAAGCTATGAAATTAAACTTAGGAACAACAGGATTTGCTTTGCTGAATAGGAGGGCAGGTAACATCGCCATAGCTTCAATATACACAACAATCATCAGCTAAAGGAAGTACGGTTTTGTAAAAAATCCCCTTTGTTGTCCTGAGAGTAGTTAATAGAGTAGGACAAGCAAAGAGGATTGTAGTAGTAAGGTAAAATAGAAAAATGGAGGTAAATAGTTTTATAACGAATTCAAAAAGGCCAAAAGATCATCTCTTTCCTTTTTTGATAGTTGTTTGAATTTATCTTTGGAACGCTCTGCTTCACCACCGTGCCATAAGATTGCCTCGGTTAGGTTCGCTGCGCGTCCATCGTGTAAAAATTGGGTATGTCCGTTGACTAAGTATTGAAAGCCAATGCCCCAAAGTGGTCGTGTTTTCCATTCTCGGCCGTTGGCCATAAAATCAGGACGACCGTCTGCTAAACCTTCGCCCATGTCGTGGAGTAGCATATCGGTGTAGGGATAGAATGTCTGATGAGCAAGTGCTTTTATCGGACTTGGTCCTGTTTTTTGTTTGGGTTTATGACATTTTGCACAATCGATTTCTTCAAAAATACGCGCACCATTTCGCACCTGTTGATTTTCGTGAAAACGCGAGGCAGGCACAGCTAAGGTTTGCGTATAAAAGGTCACTGCATCCACAGTGGCGTTGGGTATTTCAAGTCCAGCGTTTAAACCATCATCTCCATTGCTTTGCCCATAACCTGTTTCATAAGGAAAAACATAGTTGGTGATTCCCATATCATTATTGAAAGCTGCGGCACATTGCTCTAGTAGAGAAGCTGTATTGGCTTTCCATCCAAAGCGACCTAATTTCGTTTGTTTGGATATCACATCGTACACGTAATTGGCTTTTCCGTAAATTCCGTCTCGATTGGCGTCAGTGGCATCGATATCCGCTAGAATATCTGCCTCGGGAATCGCTTCCAATAACCCTAAACCAAAGACTGGAGAACCGATTCGTGGAGATAAGAGTATGTTAGCAGGAACGGAAATATACGATTCGACTAAGCTGTAATGGGGTTTGCGCAGTGTTATTTTTGTTCCATCTGCAAATTCTTCTACGATCGTGGAATACGTAACTTGAAATTGAGCCTCAGGTTCTACACCAAATACCGCTTGATTTTGTACTTGCAATCCAAAACCAGGTACGGGAACGGGACCACCGTTTTCTGCGATTCCTGGTAAACTCACCCGCATGAAAAAACCGCTTCTCGCATTGATATTCGCTGGGAAGGGCGCTCTACCATCTTTGGGATGGCAAGAAATACAAGAGGAATTATTGAAGATGGGGCCTAAACCACCGTTGACCTTATTCGGCGGGGTAACATAAACCGATTCAAAAATTAGATCTCCTGTTAGATGTAAGGCTAAATCAGCAGCAGATAAATTAGGCGCCGGTGTACCATACGCATTGCTTGTATTAATAAATACGGTCGTTTCTCCTCCCGCTAATTGACGTTCAAGTAGAGAAGGAAGCTCTTTGTAATCTGCGGAATCATCACTAGAACAAGAAAGAAGGAATGGAGAGAAAAGAAAGAAGGTAAAAAAGGAAAAGTATTTCATTAGGATAAAAAATCGAGTAGATTGAATAAAAAAGAATACACAAATCCTTGTGTATTCTTTTATAGGATGAACGATTTAAAAGTCTTAGAGACTATTGATAAACGGTTTTAACTTAGATTCTAATAAAGTAGATAAGTCATTGACAATATTCTGCGCTTTAATTACTTCAGGTCTGTGGCTGTGAATAGCCTCGGTAAAAGTACCAGGAATGCTCTCAATCGCTTGGATAGACGCTGTAATAGCCGTTTTGATTTCCGTATCTAGAGCCTTATTTTCTTTGGCTACAATTTCAGACAATCCTTTTACGGATTTGTTGTATTGACCTAAGTAAATGTTTTCAATACTTCTCATATTATCTGCAAAGTCGCGTTTTGAGTTATTGCTAAAACGAGATTCCTCTTTTTCAGGATAAGGTGTACTACCTTCTGAGTTTAAAGGATCTTCGATTTTACCTGTTCCTACTTCGTCCGCAATGGTAATTAATCCGTCTACAATTTCTTCTAAAGCAGCTGCTTTTGAGGGGTATTTTGTAGAATTTAATCCTGCTGTATTAAATACTGCCGCATAATTTCCTCCGTCTACTTTCCATTGATCATACAGCAATTGTGTGTTTTGTTGTAAATCCTCTGTAGCCGCTTTTAAATATTCTTTTTGTCTAGCCGTAATATCAGCTGCTTTTTTCGTGCCTGTTTCCCCCCATAATAGGAACTCAATCAAGTGAAATCCACGAGCCTCGTTATTTGAACTGATTAAAGAAGCAGTAATCGCTTGGTTACTTTTCAAGATATTATTCATCGCTTCTACGTCTACTGGCCATGTATCCATTGCAGGGTCAATTCCTTCCGTATCTACAGGTCCATACAAAAATCCTTCGGATTGTTCCCAAGGTTTTCTCGTTTCAATCCACGCTTGTTTCGCTAATTCTAAGTTGGCATCTGTTGAATTAGAGACAAAATTATGGATTGCCTTTTTCAATGCATTGGCCTTGTCATTTAAATCGCGATAGGTTTCTGTCACCACACTGGAGGTTAAGTCTGAAATTACGGTTGCGTAGAAATCATCCTTCTTCGTGTCTGTTGAAGAGTCGTCATTATTGCTACAATTCACCATCATGAATGACGTAGCAACCAATCCTAAAGCTAAAAATTTGTTTCTCATTATTTTATACTATTTATTTTTATGATTAAAATGTAAATCCTATTCCTGCAGAGAAGGTGTTCTCTTTTTGTTTATTTCCTGTATTTAAAGATGTTACAGGGTCGTAGTGATCGGAGCCTAAACGTCGGGTTGAATAATGCGCTTTTACAACAATTTGAGGATGTACAAACCAGTTGATACCACTAGTCCATACACTTCGTTCCCAACGCGGTTTGCGCACAACAGCTCCTTCAGTTTCATGCATGGTATCGTAGTATTCGTAACGCACAAAAGGATAGAGTTTTTGGGATGTTGTTGTGTTGAAGAAGTGTAAGACTTCATATCCTACATCTCCAGAAAAACCAATCATATTTTTCCCAACTGGGGTGCGTTTTACCCCTAGATTATTGGAGAGGTTGGCATTTTTTCGGCTGACAATATTAGAGTTTTCAACATTGCCATATAAGAATACCGAGCTAAATTTTAAGTATTGTTCATCATAGCTGACATGAGCTTCTAAAATAGTAACGTAAGCCGATACGTCCATGTCTCTTTTAGGTCTATTGGCAGCCGCATCATTGATATAAGCAGAAACTCCTGCAAACGTATTTCGGTTTGTTCCAAACTTATAATCCAATCGAGCAGTGTAGGCTAAGCTATTGCCGACAGCCATTTCAAATCTCGTTTGATGTCCTCTTTTTATCCAGTTTCTCGAACTAAATCCCGTAGCATCCAACCCGTTGGTGATAGAGAATTCATAGCTCAAGCGATTTTTGAGAAAACTACCATAAAACTGAATTCCGTTTTCATACCATCCCAAAGGGAGTATTTCATTTTCCATTTCTTGCTTGTACGTGGTAAAATACTGCGTTGGACGATCGAGGTTTTGAGCTAAATTCATATGCAGTTTCATGCGCCCCACACGCACATTGAAATAGGGACTGATTTTAAAATCAAGGTGAATTTGCTCTAATTTAACTTCTCCTCCTGATTCAATTTCTTTCTCATATTCACCAAATTCTTCCTGTGTATCTAGTTCTATGGTTGAACCTGTACCTCCGTGTTCGAATTCAATTTCGGTTTTTAAGCTAATCCAATCGTTAAAGCGATAGCCCAAATATAAATTCAATCGCTCAGCGTCAAATTTGTTCTTAATGTTTGGATCTGTATCATAACGGCCGTAGTTGTAATAATTGACAGCACCATACCCACTTAAGGTAAAATTGCTAAGGGGAATCAATTTTTTCTTGTCCTCTTTGAGCTCTTGGATAATTTCCTTTTTGAGTTCTTCTTTGAGTTGTTGTAGTGGAATTGCGTCTTTGTCTTGGGCGTGCAACATCAAGCACGGGAGGGCAAAACAAACCAATAATTTTGTTTTCATAAAATGATTATGAGGTGAATAAATCCAGTGAATTTTGTTGCAAATATATATTTATTTAGATTTATTAAAAATAAAATATAAGATTTTTTTAACTTTGTAGGCGTTTAGTTAAAAACCTTATGTTGAGTATATCTTTATTTTAAAGGTTAAAAGGTGTTGATAAGTATTGTTTATTAAGAAATAATTTTATTATGTGTAAAAATAATTAAGTTTTATTGGGCTATTGATTGGTGATTTTTGCTAAAAAATGGAAGTAAAAGTTAATGAAGGGGGAGGGATAATCTTCAAAAAAGGTGATTTGTCTGGTTTTAGCTAAAAAAAGACACTTATTTGTTTTTAATTGGTCTAAATAAATATATATTTGCCCTCGAAATTAATATATCCTTTACTTGTTGTTGGGATATTGTTAACAATTAAAAAAACAATCGGTTCTTTTTTTTATGTTAGGTTATGGCTGTGAAATTCGATTTTTTAATACCCAATCAAGTTGAAGATATAGGCGTAAAATAACTTAGGAAATATAGATTGGATAGCATTTATAATCCCAAGTGTAGTATGAAAATTTTTTATGTACTCTGTGCGTTTGCAATGACTCAGTTAAGTATGGGTCAAACATTTAATGATGCAATGAAAAAGGCATCAAATGAAGATAAAAATATACTTTTAGTTTTTGCTGGATCAGATTGGTGCGCCCCTTGCATTAAGCTAGATAAAGAAATCTTTCAAACGGAAGTGTTCGAAAGAGAAAAGGCAAAATGGGTGTTGTATAAGGCGGATTTTTTGAAGAAATCTAAACTCGCTGAAACGGTGAAGAAAGAGAACGGACAATTAGCCGACCAATACAATCCTGAAGGGTATTTTCCTCTTGTTGTTATTTTGAATTCCAAAGGCAAAGTACTAGGTAAATTGGGATATTCGAAAGATACGCCTTCGGATTATATCAAAAAACTACGCGCTTTTATTCAGTAAAACACGTTTTTTACCCGCTGTATTTCCTTATTCCCCTTACTATGTCTTCAATTTTTACGCGCTCTTTTTTCCTGATGGGATGTCATTTTGATCTCACCCTAGTTGCTGACGAGGTCAGTGTTGCCGATCGGTTGATGGAAGGTGCTATTGCGGAAATGAAACGCATAGAGTACCTACTTTCGGAGTGGATACCAACTACCCCTGTTTCTATTGTTAATGCCAATGCTGGACTACAACCTGTTAGCGTTCCGGATGAACTTTTGCAACTTACAACTAGGGCGTTAAACTTTTCAAAACTAACGGATGGTGCGTTTGATATTACCCTAGCAGGTCTAAATCAAATTTGGATTTATGACGGTACAATGAGTCGAGTTCCTTCTCCCGCAAAATTAAAAGAAGCTATTCGCTATGTAGGATATCAACAGGTTCAATTGGATTGCGAAAAACAAACGCTGTTTTTAAGACAAAAAAAGATGAAGATTGGTTTTGGGTCGATTGGAAAAGCGTATGCTGCAGATTGTGCTAAAGCTTTGCTCCTTGCTCAAGGAGTCGAAGCCGGAATCGTTAATGCTTCTGGCGATATGGCTGTTTGGGGCGTACAGCCTGACGGAAAACCGTGGACGGTGGGGATTGTCAATCCACTGAACAAAGAAAAAGTTTTTGCCACGATTCCCATTCAAGATGGAGCTGTAGTCACTTCGGGTACGTATGAAAAGTATGCTCTTATAAACAATAAAAAGTATTCCCATATTATTGATCCGCGTACAGGTATACCTACAACCGAAATAGCAAGTGTGACTGTTTTTGCTCCAAAGGCAGAAATGGCGAATGGCATATCAACCTCTATTGCTGTTATGGGGATTCAAACTGGGCTACACTTTGTCAATCAAATTCCCGCCGTTCGCTGTGTTATCGTCGATCATGCGGGAAATGTATTCACCTCGAACAATATTAAAACCAATAAGATTTAAACCATGAGAAAACTATTTTGTACCGGATGTTTTGTTTTGCTTCTCGTATCCTGCCAGACAGTCAAGGAATATGAGAAACAATACATCAATGATCCTGATATGGCATTAAATGCACATGTATGTGAACGTTATGAAACCAATTTTCAAGTTTACCGAGAGGGAGCGTCAGGCGCTAACGGAGGAAAAACAGGTGGAGGTTGTGGATGTAATTAAATAGATAAAAATGAAAAAACGGCTCATTACCTTGATGTCCCTAACCTGTGTGTCAGGACTCTTATCAGCTCAAGAAAGCACAACAAATCAAACCTCACTATATAAAAAGAAAGTATTAGAAACCGTAGAGTTGGATTTTTTGGGTAGTTATTATGATCAAAAAGGAAGACATTCCGCTGTAAATGGTGGAATTGGAACTGAAGAATTAGATAATTACGCTGGAAATATGCTGTTGGCTATTCCTGTTAGTTTTGACGGAGTCTTGTCTTTTGATATTGGTTTCTCGGCTTATACTTCAGCCTCGTCAAGTAATATCAACCCTTTTATGAGTAGGCAATTTACCCAAGTGAATGCCACAGGGGCTTCAACAGGAGCAACTTCGGTTGAAAGTACGAAAACCATGCAGTATGGAAGTCCTTGGTATGCTTCCACAGGTCCTTCTCGCAAAGATGTTTTGTACAATTTAGGTGCAAGTTACAGCCATAGTTCGGACGATCGCAATACTATTCTTACTGTAAACGCCAATGTTGCTAGAGAGTTTGACTACGAATCTATTGGAGTGGGAGTAGGAGTTTCTAAATTATTCAATGAAAAGAATACAGAGATTGGTGTAAAAGCCAATGCTTATTTTGATACCTGGAAGCCTTTTTATCCTACTGAACTAGATGAATTCCATACGTATGGTACTAATTTTCAGCATGCAGGATACTTTGCCAATGTTGAAATTTACGATCAACAAGGAAATGTATCGACCAAATACCTGCCCGATCGATTCGTAGCTTTGGATGATTATAAACGCAATTCGTATGCTGTTTCCTTTTCTGCTGCACAGATTGTGACAGAGAAAATGCAATTGGCTGTTTTTGCTGATTTACTCTATCAAAAAGGACTGCTTTCAACGCCGTATCACCGCATTTATTTTGCAGATAAAATGGGCTATTATATTGGGACGCCCAATTATATACCTCTGTATGATTCGCCTCAAAATAGCGAAGTATATCGATTAGCAGATGATATTGAGCGATTGCCAAATACGCGTTTTAAATTGCCTATCGGAATGCGCCTAAATTACTATGTAAACAACTGGCTTACGATACGAAGTTACTACCGTTTTTATACGGATGATTGGGAATTGAGATCACATACGTTGAGTGTTGAATTTCCCGTAAAACTATCCGAACGCGTTACTGTATTTCCGATGTATCGCTTTTATACCCAAAGTGAAACGAAGTATTTTGCTCCTTTTGGACAGCATACTTCCAAGCAAAAATACTATACCTCAGATTATGATTTGTCTGCTTTTGACAGCCATCAGTACGGGGGAGGTTTAGTCTATAACAATCCCTTTAGTCAATCAACCCTCGGTGGTTTTTCTTTAAAGAGCTTTGAAATCAGGTATAATTATTACGATAGAAATGATGGCTTGAGTGCGAATATCGTAAGCTTTGGATTAAAGTTTGTACAATAAATTTAGAAAACATGAAAAGAGCAGGAAGTTTAGCTGTAATAACAATACTCTTCGTCTTATTGGGATGTAACAAAAATGACGATGCCCCACGAGAACCTAAAGAAGATCTTATCGGAATTTGGAGACTAAGAGAAATGATAGAAAATGATCGTTTAGTCTCTTTGGGAATCTGCGATCTCAAAGAAGTTTATGTATTCGGAAAAGAGCAGTATTCGCATGAAACATACAGCCAAGAACGAATAAAATACAAAGCAGCAAGCTTTGATTTATTTGGTAGTGATGACGATTACTATACAGAAATTGACAATACAGTCAATTGTAAATCAAATGGCGTAGTGATTGGAACCTGGACGAAAATTAGTGGGGATTTATATCAATTAAAGGGTACTAATTCGACAGAAAACAAGGAATACTCCATTTCTTTTAGTGCGGATAAAAAAACCTTTTACTTAGAAAAAGAAACCTCCTTAGGAGGTAAGGTGTACACGAGCTATAAGGTGTATAAAAAACAATAAATCTTACAAAGAATTAGACAAAGCCAATCGAGCAAAGGCTTTTGTAATGTTGTATCAATCGAGCGGTACAGGCGCTCACAATTATAAATATTCTAAACACACACACTATGAGTTTAAAAAAAGCTGGACTTGTAAATGTCCTTATGTTACTGTTTATGGTAGTAACGAGTTGTAGTAAAGGAGATGATAATGTTGTGGATCCTGAAACAACACCAACTTCAAAATTACCCACACTTAAGTTAACAGCAAGTACGAAGGATTCCTTTGTCAATGAAGAAGTTAGCTTTAAAGTTGTCGATGAAAAAGGCAATGTCGTAACGGATGCTAAACTATTTGTCAATGAACAAGCGTTGAATACTGCTAGTTTTTCTTCAAAAACGGCTGCTAGTTTTAAAGTATATGCCCAAAAAGCAGGCTTTAAAACAAGTAATACGGTAGAAATTCGCTTTATTGAAAAAGACGATGTCGATGCGGTCGTAACGGGAAAATGGAAGTTTATTCCATCAACACTAGCGGCTATTTTTGAGTTCAACAAAGACATGAGTTTCACGTATACACAGGCAGGCGAAGTAAAAAGAGGAACCTATAGCGTAAAAGGAAACCGCGTGCAAATGACGCTAGTGGAAGGAGATACTAAAGACGAAGATTACGGCGTTATCAATATTGCTAAATTTACTGCTAATTTACTCGACGTTGAAGTAATTGTTAAAGATGGATTCAAAACGGGAAAAACCGGGCAATTAGAACGTGTAATAGAGGAAGATCCAGGTAATGGCAATGGCGATGATGACGATGATGATAACGGAAATGTAACGATCAACTTAGCTATGTTTTATGGAGAATGGAGAGGCTATGAAGATGGAGAGATGGATTACTCCATTAAGATGAAGTTTAAATCAGACAAGATGGAAGCAGAGGCTAAAAATATGGGCAAATACAATCCTATATTGTACCTTGTAGATGATTTGCGTTATTACGATTTACACAATTCAAGTACGTTGATTCTAACGGGAAGAAGAACCGCTATTGTTTATTACTTTAAAGTAGCTAGTTACAATGACCGAGAAATAGTGGGAACCTTATACTTAGACAGTATGGTTCCTAGTAATGGGGTGAAATTGACCTTGAAAAAGAAGTAAACGCTTTTTAAGTAAAAAAAAATAGAGCAACTCGTTGATAAATGAGTTGCTCTATTTTTTTTATACTTTTAGTCGTTGGTAATGAATCCATCCGTCATGATAAGTTTTCGATCCGCCATATCTGCCAATTCCTCATTATGTGTAACAATAACAAAGGTTTGTCCGAATTCTTCTCTCAATTGAAAGAAGAGATTATGCAGGTTTTCCGCTGTTTTAGTGTCTAAGTTTCCCGAAGGTTCATCGGCAAAGATAACCTTGGGTTTATTGATTAAAGCTCGTGCAACAGCAACGCGTTGTTGTTCTCCACCCGAGAGCTCTGAGGGAAAATGTTGTGAACGATGAGAAACACCTAAATAATCCAATAATTTCTTAGCATCTTGTTCTGTTTCTCTTTTGTCTTTACCAGCTATAAATGCGGGAATACAAACATTTTCTAAGGCAGTAAACTCGGGAAGGAGCTGGTGAAATTGAAAGATAAATCCCAAATTTAGATTTCTAAAGGTAGAGATTGCTTTGTCATTCAACTGTAAAACATCTGTGTTGTTGATTATAAGCGAACTCGTAGGCTGAATAGTAGGTTTATCTAATGTACCTAAAATTTGAAGTAAAGTTGTTTTTCCAGCTCCAGATGCACCCACAATAGAAATAATCTCTTTTTCTTTGATGTGAATATCAACTCCCTTTAAAACTTCTAACTGGCCATATGATTTTCTAATATTCGTTGCTCGTATCATAATAATTTATTTGATCGAATACAAAATAACAATGTTTTATTTCAATTAAAAATTAAAACAGGAAAAATATTTCAAAGGAGTATGGACTTCCGATGATTATTAATAACTTAGACCTTGTTTAAAACAAGTAGTAAAGAAATAGTAAATGAAAAAAGCAATAGTAGCAGGAGGGTGTTTTTGGTGTACAGAAGCCGTTTTTAAGCATTTAAAAGGAGTAATTGAAGCTGTGCCAGGGTATATTGGGGGTAAACAAGCGAATCCTACGTATGAAGAAGTTTGTACTGGAGAAACTGGGCATGCAGAAGCAATTGAAATAGTATATGACGAAAGAGAGATACGTTATACCCAACTCTTGGAAATTTTCTTTGCCACACACAACCCTACTACCTTAAATCGACAAGGGGAGGATAGAGGAACACAATACAGAAGTGAAATTTTTTATTTTGATGAGGAGCAAAAACAAACCGCTTTAGAATATATTGGGATTCTTACTGATGAAAAAGTATTTGACCAACCGATTGTTACTCAACTTAGTCCTGCAACAACGTTCTATGTAGCAGAAGATTATCACAAAAATTACTTTGAACGAAAAGGAACAGAAAATCCATATTGCCAGATGGTAGTGAAACCCAAAGTAGATAAATTCAAAATGCAGTACGCTTCTAAACTGAAATAATACACACATGCAAAATCAATCTAAGCAACCTAACTCATTAAAAACGAGAAAGCTAATCATGGGTCTCTTTCTCGATTTGATTGGAATGCTCAGTTATTTACTACCGGGATTAGGTGAATTTAGCGATGTCATCTGGGCGCCTATATCCGCTTTTATTTTGGCGAAAATGTATCCAGGTAAAGTCGGTAAAGTTGGAGCTTTAGTTAATTTTATCGAAGAAATATCCCCTGGTTTAGACATCATACCCACATTTACGTTGACTTGGGTGTACACGTATTATTTTCAGAAGAAAAGTTTCTAATAAATATTGTTTTTTATTTTGTTAAAATCATAAACTTTTCTTAACTTTAAAGTGCTTTCAATTGAGGTTGGAAGGTAGAAAAGTATTGATTAACTATAAACCATATTTTTTATGAGAAACTTATTTGTGATTATTTGTAGCGTTTTGTTATTTGTTAGCTGTAAAGAAACGAAAAACAGTAGAGCGCTGGGAGATGAAAACGCAGGAAAAACTTTAATAGGTTGGTATTACTATAATTTAGGAGAGGAAAAGTATGACGATTTAAAGCAATATTTGGACGAAGATTTCTTTAAAACAACTTCTGAGGCAGAGTTCTATAATAAATTAAAGCAACGACAAGCAGAATATGGTCATATTATTAAAGCTGTGTTCCAAGATGGGGATTTAACAGAAGAAAATAAAAAAGAGAAAATTAAAGAATTTGAATTCGAATATAAGGTGCAATATGAGAAAAGTGAGGTGGTAGAAAAATTTCACCTCATCAAAAGAGAGAACGAATTTAAAATTGCTAAAATTGATTTCTAAAATTAGCACATTACAAAATAAAACAATCGTTTGTAGAAAAGAGAAGTTATGCTAAACTTCTCTTTTTTTGTTTATAAACGAGGAAATTAAATATTCTGGGGGTATAAAAGTGTATCTACTGAGAAAACTGTACATTTGTTAGCAAGTATCGAAATTTTATACTTTGAGATAATCCAAAGAAAAAGGTAGAGACTGACACATAAATTATGTTGAAAAACAAATAGTTAAAGGAAATTACGATGGAGTATTTATACCTTTTTATCATATTTTTATTACTCGTTATTGTGGGGATTTTGTTGTATTTCTTGCTACAGTACAACAAACAAAGGGTTGCTTTCGAAAAAGAAAAAGACTTGTTTGATACAAAAATAAAATACCTACAACTGGAAAATCTAGAATCACGGTTAGATCCTCATCTATTTAAAAATATTCTGAATTCGATACAGTCTCATGCATACCAAACCTATTATGCCTTGGATAAGATGGCAGGTGTGTTGGATTATATTTTGTATGATAGTCAACGCAAATTGGTTACTTTAAAAGAAGAGCACGAATTTGCATTGCGCTTGATTGATATTAATAAAATCAAACTGAATCCACTTTTTCGCCTTGATGTTCGTTCGAATATTGGAGAAGTTGAAGCCTTATATGCCGAAGATTTGGTGGCGCCTCTCATCTGTGTAGAGTTGATAGAAAATGCTTTTAAACACGCGGATTTAACTGGAAATGATGCTTTTATAACCATTCTTTTTAAGTTGAAAAACGGGCAATTTGATTTAGTCGTTTCGAATAAAAAATCCTCTAAAGGGTCGTTGAGAAAAGAAAGAGGCGGGTATGGTTTATCTGCCTTGCGTGAACGTTTGCACCTGATTTATGGCCCGTATTACAAATTGGAAAAATCAGAAGACGAACAAGTTCACTCGATGCATTTAAAAATTAATTTATATGATTTCAAAGCTAAAATGTATACTCTTAGATGATGAGTTATTGGGATTAAAATACTTGAAGATGCTATGTGAGCAAATTCCGGAAATTGAAGTGGTCAAAGTATTTGACAATCCAACTCAATTTTTAGAAGAAGCACCTGCGTTAGATTTTGAATTAGCTATTCTCGATATCAATATGCCTGGGATGGACGGATTAAGTGTAGCTCAATTGCTAGACAATAAGGGAGTCGTCTTCGTTACCGCTTACAAAGAATATGCTTTGGAGGCATTTGAAGTCGATGCTATTGATTATATTGCCAAACCAATTAAAAAAGAACGCTTGCAACGCGCAGTTCAAAAAGCAATGCGCCAATTAAAACCCATCGAACAAAATACGTCCTTGACCATCAATTCCAATAAAGGAAAGGCTATTTTGCAATTTGATGATATCCTCTATATTAAAACATGTGAAAATGATGGTCGAGATAAGGAAATAATCCTGGAAGGAGAGCAGCATTTGATTGCCAAGAACATCGCTTTGGATAAACTGGTAGAAGTGCTACCTGCTACCAAATTTTGTCGCATCAATAAACGAGAAATTATAGCACTAAAGATTGTGCGCTTTTTTGGCCATGATTTAATCACTACGCAATTGCTAACGGAGCATGGAAAGCCTCTTGAGCTTACGTTAGGTGTTACGTTTAAGACCGATTTTCTAGATAAGATTTAATTTCATTACAAGAATTTCGCGTTTCATTACAAGAAAGCTTGGTTTGAACTCAGGTCGGTGTTTTCCATTCGATATATTTCAGAATTTTACTGCTGAAATCGAAAACCTTATTTAAAATGTCAAAATATAGAAATTCCCTACTTTATGTTTCTATTATTGGTGGATGTACTGCTCTTATCTATTGGGTAGTCACACAAGGATCAAAATTGGAAGTCAATACAAAAGCCGTAGTTTCTGAAAATACAGCTTGGGAGAACTTCCTTCAAACGTTAATACACAACTTAGAAAGTCCCTTAGCATTGCTTCTGGCTCAAATTGTAACCATTGTTTTGGTTGCTCGAGTATTTGGTTGGATTTGTAAGAAAATCGGACAACCTTCCGTAATTGGTGAAATTATTGCAGGGATCGCTTTAGGACCTTCCCTCGTTGGTACTTATTTTCCAGAGTTCTCTGCGGTCATGTTTCCAACCCAATCTTTGGGTAATTTGAGCTTTTTGAGTCAAATCGGATTAATTCTCTTCATGTTTGTCATCGGAATGGAATTAGACCTCAAAATATTGAAAAATAAGGCCCATGATGCTGTTTTAATTAGCCATGCGAGTATTGTTATTCCCTTTGCTTTAGGAATGGCATTAGCTTATTACATATTCGAATCTTTTGCACCTGATGGGGTTGATTTTCTGTCTTTTGGATTGTTTTTAGGTATTTCCATGAGTATTACCGCCTTTCCTGTATTGGCGCGGATTGTACAAGAAAGAGGGTTGCAAAAGACGCGAATAGGAACCATTGTTATTACGTGTGCTGCTGCTGATGACATCACAGCTTGGTGTTTACTAGCTGGCGTAATTGCCATTGTACAAGCAGGTAGTTTCGTGAGTTCGCTTTATATCATTGCTTTAGCTTTTATCTACGTGATTGTGATGTTAAAGCTTGTGCGTCCCTTTTTAGCGCGTATTGCAAAATATCAAGGCAATAGCAAATTATTGAGCAAAGGAACTGTCGCCATCTTTTTGTTGACGTTAATTATTTCGGCTTATTGTACGGAAGTAATCGGTATTCACGCGTTGTTTGGCGCGTTTATGACGGGTGCTATCATGCCAGATAATATGAAGTTTAGAACTATTTTTATTGAGAAAGTAGAAGACGTAGCCGTTGTTTTATTCCTTCCTTTATTCTTTGTTTATACAGGATTACGTACAGAAATAGGTTTGTTGAATGAACCCTATCTGTGGAAAATTACAGGGCTTATTATTTTAGTAGCAACCGTTGGTAAATTTGTAGGAAGTGCGATAACGGCTAAGTTCGTCGGAATAAATTGGCGGGATAGCTTGACCATCGGAGCTTTGATGAATACCCGCGGACTAATGGAACTCATTGTGTTGAATATTGGATTTGACTTAGGTGTTATGACGGGTGAAGTATTTGCAATGATGGTCATTATGGCGTTAGCTAC